>NZ_JBXWPF010000044.1:0-1115 GCF_059611265.1 Ruegeria sp. CDSA241 | reverse complement strand
TTGTGAACTCATGCTGAAGCGCAATTTCTGATTTGTTCTTTTACGTCAGCCGGTTCTGGATTTCCATCAGATTGCTTTCGAAGACCTCGGCTGGCGTTCGGTAGCCGAGGCACTTGCGCGGCGTAGAATTGAGGCGATGGCAAATCGACCTCAAATATCGATTTGTCAGCGCCGTCGGTTCGGTTGATCTGGGGAGGTATCTTCGCAGCCTGTTGTTGGTGTTTTCGACTGTGCCTTTTTGGTAGGGCGCTTGTGGGTCACAGAACCACGCATCCGCGCCGATACCAGTTTTCAGACGCTGCCAAGCCGAGAACTCGGTGCCGCGATCAAAAGTGACGGACTGGCGCGCTTCAGCGGGCAGGGGTGCGAGCCCGTTGATCAACGCCTCCATGATCGGTTTGGACCGGCGGTCTTCATTGCGAATGACGACCGCATAGCGGCTCACACGCTCGACGAGGGACGTCACATTGATCTTCCCATACTCTTTGCGAAACATCATGAGATCGCACTCCCAATGGCCAAACTCGGTACGTTCTCCAACGCGCTCAGGCCTTCGTGACAGGCTCTGGCTGTCGAAGATCTGCGTGCGGTGATGCCGCCGATGTCCGCGTGGCCTGCGGCGCCTTCGGTGTTCGGGGAGATGCCGGTAAAATTGCTCGTCACGCCCATCCTTGGAATAGGCAAAACGGTAGATCGTCTCGTGGCTCACACGGATCGGGTGGCGTTCCATGCGCATGCGACCTGCGATCTGCTCCGGAGACCAGCCAGCTTTCAGGCGATCCTCTATGGCCGCCTTCAAATCCGGATGCGCGATCATCTTCCGATGGATGGCCCGGCGGCGTTCATACATTTTCTGCGCTGCTACCGCGTGATAACCGTTCAACTGCGGCAGCTCTTTGTCCCTGAAGAAATTGCGTTTCAATTCGCGATAGATCGTCGACGGAGCGCGACCCATCCGATCCGCGATCTCTGGCACCGGCATTTTGGCTTCACGCCACTTGGCAATCTTGCGGCGTTCCTCCAAACTCAGGTGAGGGTAAAAGCTTCCCATTCAGCAACCTCCATGCAAACATCTGTTCTAATACAGAATTTGCACTTCGTTTGGGAATCCACCG
>NZ_JBXWPF010000043.1:0-1269 GCF_059611265.1 Ruegeria sp. CDSA241 | reverse complement strand
TGAGCCTCCCCAACTGAACTGGTCCCCCGTTATGTATAGGAAACGGAGGACCTAGAATGGCAAACAAGAGACCGAAGCCGGAAGAGATTGTCTCGAAGTTACGGCAAGTTAAAGTTCTGATGGGTCAAGGCATGTCCCGTCTTGATGCGATCAGGCAGATCGGAGTTGTTGAACAAACCTATTACCGCTAGCGGAAGAAGTACGGTGGAATGGGTGTTGATCAATTGAAGGAACTGAAACGGCTTCAGAAAGAGAACGAACGATTGCGACGTGCGGTTTCTGATCTGACGCTGGACAAACTGATCTTGACGGAAGCCACAAAGGATGAAGGGCGGTTAGCAAACCATCCCGTGGATGGTTTGCAGCCCTGAACGCGAAGCCCTACTGAGCCCCGCTCGTCGTCGTGCTTGTATTAACCATGTACGCAACCAGCTGAACGTTTCCGAGAGACGCGCCTGTCGCGTACTTGGACAACACCGGTCCACGCAACGACGCATCCCAAGAGGCCGCGCGGACGAGGACAGGCTGGTGGCCGACATGATCGAGCTGACCCGTCAATATGGCCGATATGGCTATCGCAGGATCGCAGCGCTGCTGAGAGAGGCTGGATGGTCTGTCAGCGATGGCGGGTTGAACGGCTTTGGCGACGAGAGGGGCTGAAAGTGCCAGTGAAACAACCGAAGAAAGGACGGCTCTGGCTAAATGACGGCTCATGCGTTCGGCTACGGCCAGAGTATCGCAACCATGTTTGGTCGTATGACTTCGTTCATTGTCGAACCGACGACGGCAAAGCCTTCCGGACGCTGAACATCCTTGATGAGTACAGCCGGGAATGCTTGGCAATCAGGGTCGAGCGGAAACTGAACTCGACCGATGTAATCGACGTTCTGACAGACCTGTTCATACTTCGCGGCGCGCCCAGTTTCATACGTTCTGACAATGGGCCGGAATTTGTCGCCCAGGCAGTCCGAGACTGGATCGCCGCCGTTGGCGCCAAGACGGCTTACATCGAACCTGGCAGCCCGTGGGAGAACGGATATTGTGAAAGCTTCAACGGCCGGGTCAGGGATGAGCTGCTCAACGGTGAGATCTTCTACAGCTTGCGCGAAGCTCAAATCCTGATCGAACAATGGAGGAAACACTACAACACAAAACGTCCCCACAGTGCACTGGGCTACCGCCCGTCAGCTCCCGAAACCATCATCTCAATGGATCACAGGCCAATGATGCACTAACAATCAAATTGAACCAGTCAGATGAGGCTGCTCA
>NZ_JBXWPF010000042.1:0-1272 GCF_059611265.1 Ruegeria sp. CDSA241 | reverse complement strand
TTACAAGTTTGGATAGATAGGGAATCTGGCGCAGAGGTTTGCGACTTCGGCTTTGACTTTGGCCTCGACCTCACCGTTACCGTCCTCGCCATTTGCGGCCAGACCGTCGACCACTTCGATGATCCAGTCGGCGATCTGGCGGAACTCGGCCTCGCCAAAGCCACGCGTTGTACCTGCGGGGCTGCCAAGGCGGATGCCGCTGGTCACCATCGGTTTTTCGGGATCGAACGGGACACCGTTCTTGTTGCAGGTGATATGCGCCCGGCCCAGTGCCTTTTCAGTCGCGTTGCCTTTGACGCCTTTAGGGCGCAGGTCCACCAGAACCACGTGGGTATCGGTGCCGTGGGTGACTGTGTCCAGCCCACCTTTGATCAACTGGTCCGACAGGACCTGCGCGTTGGTGACCACCTGGGCGATGTAGTCCTTGAACTCGGGTCGCAGTGCTTCGCCAAAGGCCACGGCCTTGGCCGCGATGACATGCATCAGCGGGCCACCCTGAATGCCAGGGAAGATGGCCGAGTTCACTTTCTTGGCGATCGCCTCGTCATTGGTCAGGATCATGCCGCCCCGCGGACCGCGCAGGGTTTTATGCGTGGTGGTAGTAGCCACATGCGCATGCGGGAAGGGCGATGGGTGTGCGCCTGTCGCGACCAGACCGGCGATATGGGCCATGTCGACATGCAGATAGGCGCCGACCATGTCCGCGATCTCGCGCATGCGGGCAAAATCAATGATGCGCGGAATGGCCGACCCGCCTGCGATGATCAGCTTGGGCTGATGCTCTTTCGCCAGCGCTTCGATCTGGTCATAGTCGATCTGGTTGTCCTGTTTGCGCACACCGTAATGGACGGCGTTGAACCACTTGCCCGACTGGTTGGGTGCGGCGCCATGGGTCAGGTGGCCCCCCGCATCCAGGCTCATGCCCAGGATGGTGTCGCCGGGTTTGATCAGTGCCTGGAACACGCCCTGGTTTGCCTGAGAGCCAGAGTTCGGCTGGACGTTTGCAAAGCCGCAACCGAACAGCTGCTTGGCGCGGTCGATGGCCATATTTTCAGCGATATCAACAAATTGACACCCGCCATAGTAACGCCTGCCGGGGTATCCTTCGGCGTATTTGTTGGTCATCACCGAGCCCTGCGCTTCCATCACGGCAGCAGAGACGATGTTCTCGGACGCGATCAATTCGATCTCGTCGCGCTGACGGCCCAGCTCGGACGTGATCGAGCCGAACAGCTCTGGGTCGCGCGCTGAGAGAGACTGGGTGAAAAAACC
>NZ_JBXWPF010000041.1:0-1383 GCF_059611265.1 Ruegeria sp. CDSA241 | reverse complement strand
CAAACAGAAAAAGCCCGCCCCCGTTTGGGGCGGGCTTTTTTGTTTCGACGGTTAGGTCTGAGACTATTCGACGAACGATCTCATCACCGCCTCCGATCACTCAACACTCATTGGTGTACGACATGGGTGCGTCGCGGGCTTGTCGAGATCAAACGAGAAAGGGCGCCGAATGGGCGCCCTTTCCATTTGATCATTCGCTTGCGCGAATTACTCGACGATCTTCGACACAACGCCGGCGCCGACGGTGCGGCCGCCTTCGCGGATGGCGAAACGCAGGCCGTTTTCCATCGCGATCGGTGCGATCAGCTCAACCTCGAACGACACGTTGTCGCCGGGCATAACCATCTCGGTGCCAGCTGCCAGGGTCACGGTGCCGGTCACGTCAGTTGTACGGAAGTAGAACTGCGGACGGTAGTTCGCGAAGAACGGCGTGTGACGGCCACCCTCTTCCTTGGTCAGGATATAGGCTTCGGCTTCGAACTTGGTGTGCGGTGTAACCGAACCCGGCTTACACAGAACCTGGCCACGCTCAACACCTTCACGGTCGATACCACGCAGCAGCGCGCCGATGTTGTCGCCCGCTTCGCCGCGATCCAGCAGCTTGCGGAACATTTCAACACCGGTACAGGTGGTTTTCTTGGTGTCGCGGATGCCGACGATTTCGATCTCGTCGCCAACATTGATCACGCCACGCTCAACACGACCGGTCACAACTGTACCACGGCCCGAGATCGAGAACACGTCTTCGACCGGCATCAGGAACGGCTGGTCAACAGCACGCTCAGGCGTCGGGATGTACTCGTCCACGGCAGCCATCAGCTTGCGGATCGATTCTTCGCCGATTTCCGGGTTGTTGCCTTCCATCGCGGCCAGTGCCGAACCGGCAATGATCGGAATGTCGTCGCCAGGGTAATCATACGAGCTCAGCAGCTCGCGGATTTCCATTTCAACCAGCTCCAGCAGCTCTTCGTCGTCAACCTGGTCAACTTTGTTCATGAACACGACCATGGTCGGGATGCCAACCTGGCGGCCCAGCAGAATGTGCTCGCGGGTCTGAGGCATCGGGCCGTCAGCCGCGTTCACAACCAGGATCGCGCCGTCCATTTGCGCCGCACCAGTGATCATGTTCTTGACGTAGTCGGCGTGGCCGGGGCAGTCAACGTGGGCGTAGTGACGCGCATCGGTCTCGTATTCCACGTGGGCCGTCGAGATGGTGATGCCACGTGCTTTTTCTTCAGGCGCGCCGTCAATCTGGTCATACGCTTTGAAGTCACCGAAATACTTGGTGATTGCTGCGGTCAGCGTCGTCTTGCCGTGGTCAACGTGGCCAATCGTGCCGATGTTGACGTGCGGCTTATTACGCTCAAACTTTTCCTTTGCCAT
>NZ_JBXWPF010000040.1:0-2762 GCF_059611265.1 Ruegeria sp. CDSA241 | reverse complement strand
GTTGACGCGCACGCGTGATCTGAGGTTTGTTCTGGTCGAATAATTTTCGAACAGGTTACTTGAGCATGATCACGTTAAAGGGCTGTCATTTCCCCAAGGATGCAGTTTTGTATGCTGTTTACTTCTATCTGCGATACACGGTGTCCTATCGTGACTTGGAAGAGATCATGGCTGAGCGCGGTGTGCGAGTTGACCATGCCACGTTGAATAGGTGGGTTGTGAAATACTCGCCGATCGTCGCAGCTCGTGCGCAGTCAAAGAAGCGTCCAACACTGAGTTCGTGGCGCATGGACGAGACCTATATTCGTGTTCGCGGCAATTGGATGTACCTCTATCGGGCCGTCGACAAAGCTGGGAATACTCTTGATTTCATGCTGTCTGAGCGCAGGAACCGTCCAGCAGCAGCAAGGTTCTTTGGCAAAGCGCTGGCTTCAAATGGAATCCCGAGCAAGATCGTCATCGATAAAAGTGGAGCCAACGCGGCGGGCATTCGAGAGGTGAACAGGATCCTGAAGCGGTTCGGTTGCCTAGCCGAAATCCAAACGGTCAGGTCCAAGTATCTGAATTACCTGATCGAACAAGATCATCAATTTATCAAGCGTCGCATACGGCACATGTGTGGGTTCAAATCGTTCAGACCGGCATCAGCTACCTTGGACGGCATCGAGGTCGCCAACATGATCCGGAAGCGGCAATTCCCCAGCAATACGACGTCTGGCTTCCAGCTATTCGCCGAGATCGCAGGATAGGTGTGTCCAGTAAGTCGCTGACTTTGGCCGTTCCAAATGTTTGCGACACATCCAATCGAGAACTGGTTCTCGACTGAATACACCGGTGACCATTCACCGTCTGCATTCGAGCGCGTCAATAGTCAAAAGTTTGCAACAGAACCGGCGCAAGTAGACGCTAGCGTGACCCTCTGGTATTGACTGGTCTTCGAGACGGCCCAAAACGCGGCCAGTTTTGATTGAAACTCATTGTTTCCCGCCAACACAATAAAGGAAGCTCTAACTTGATTTTTCGAACCGCCTTATTTGCATCCATTGTTGCTGCCACATCAGTCGCGACCCAGGAAACTCCCATCGTCCATGACGGAGAATTCAATTTTCTTCGCGCTCAGTACGGCGAGCAATGGGATGCCCAAGACATTGAGATAGATAAGAAACTAGCGGAAGTTCGAGAAAGAAACGATGGTAAGCCCCCTAATATTCTCTACGTTCTCATCGATGACGTGAGTTTTGGCCTCATGGGCAATCCTGCGATGAACTTTGTCACCGGATTTGACACACCAAACATCAACGATTTCGCCGCAGAAGGCCTTTCTTTGATGCGGATGTATACTGAGCCTTCCTGCACACCTACCCGCACTGCATTCTTGACCGGAGGGCACCCAATTCGCGCGGGTGTCAAGGAAGTGAAAGTTGCTCTTGTTGGTGAAGGGTTGTCCAAAGACGAAGTTACCATCGCCGAAATTCTCAATCAATCCGGCTATAACACAGCACATGTTGGGAAATGGCATCAGGGCGATATTGAGGAGTCATTCGCTCATAATCAGGGGTTTGATGTCGCGTATTTTCCAGTCCATCAGCAAGTGCAACTGAGCCTGATGACACCAGAGGCTGCGAATGCAGGTAACCTCAACGGCTGGCATCCGTCTACTCAATCCGGGAAATACGGAATGGATGAACGGTTCAAACCCTATGGTCTTGTAACTGGCCTCGAAGCCAGGGCCGGAGAGGCCGCACGGGAGGTCGGCATAGAAGCAGGTGAGGAATGGACACAGGCGCACTATGAACGCATGAACGAGACCTATCAGGCTCAGGTCTTGGAGCAACTTGACCGTTTGGCGGGAGAAGATGATCCATTCTTTCTCCAATACTGGCCGCTTTACCCAATCAATTTCACTTACGGCGAACAGCAGCGGTCCCGCAACGGTGGCTTTATGGCTGATAAAATGGAGCAACTTGACGATTGGATCGGTGATTTGATGGCCAAAGTTGATGAACTTGGAATTGCGGATAACACGCTTGTTGTGATCATGGCGGACAACGGCATCTTTAAGCAGTATTCGCCCACTTCAGGCATGATCGAATTGATTTACCGGGGCGGCAAAGCGGAACACCTCGAAGGTGGGGTGCGTGTTGATGCTTTCGTACGCTGGCCAGCTGCAATCGAAGGAGGCAAGTACGCAGGGGACATTGTTCACGTTTCCGATCTATTCACAACCTTCGCCCGTATCGCTGGCGGAACTGAATTCATCCCGCGTGACCGGATCATCGACGGCGTGGACCAGACAGCATTGTTTCTTGAGGGGGATGGCAATTCGCGGAGAGATTATGTCTATATCTACGAAGGACCGGTTTTGCGTTCGATTGTGAAACAGGAATTCAAGATGCACATGCCCGCACCTGGTGTCCCAGGGGCCGCTGCGCCGGTGTTCAATATCCTTCGCGATCCGCGCGAGATGTATTCTGACATCGGCCAATCGCTTTGGTCCGGAGCGTCCTTCCAGGATATGGCCAAACGGCATCAAAAAATGATTGCAAAATACCCACATCGCGAGATTGGGACTGATGAACCCTATGGAGGCATTGAAAATCTGCGACCAGAAAGCGAACTGGCCCGCAAGACTTTTGCAAGTTGGCAATAATCAAAACGCCGCTTCACGGACAAGATTTGTGTAGTCCCTGAAGCGGCATCTTTGATTGGTGTTCACCCTTATGAGTGGATTTTCACCTTATCTTTTTGAGCAGCACTAAGGG
>NZ_JBXWPF010000039.1:0-2990 GCF_059611265.1 Ruegeria sp. CDSA241 | reverse complement strand
GTCAGGCCTTCTGGTTCGGGGAGTTTGTTTGCGCGGCATGCGGCGGTCAGGGTGTTGGCCAGCAGGCATGCGATTGTCATGGGGCCGACGCCACCGGGGACGGGGGTGATTGCTCCGGCGCGTTCGGCGGCGCTGGCGTAATCCACGTCTCCAACCAGCTTGTTCTTGCCGTCGCGTTCAATGCGGTTGATGCCCACGTCGATGACCGTGGCGCCTTCCTTGATCCAGTCGCCGGGCACCATCTCGGGGCGGCCCACAGCGGCGACAACGATATCCGCGCGACGGACAACATCGGGCAGATCCTTGGTGCGGCTATGCGCGATGGTCACGGTGCAGCTGTCGCCCAGCAGCAGTTGCGCCATCGGCTTGCCGACGATGTTCGAGCGGCCGATCACAACCGCGTCCATTCCCGACAACGATCCATGATGGTCCCGCAGCATCATCAGGCAGCCCAGTGGGGTACAGGGCACCATCGATTTCTGACCGGTGCCCAGCAGGCCCACATTCGAGATGTGGAACCCGTCGACATCTTTGGCCGGGTCGATCGAATTGATCACCAGATCTTCGTTCAGATGCTTGGGCAGCGGCAGCTGCACCAGAATGCCGTGGACTGCGGGATCGGTATTCAGCTTGTCGATCAATGCCAGCAGGTCTGCCTCGGAGGTGTCCACATCCAGCTTGTGCTCATACGAGTTCATGCCGACCTCGACGGTCATCTTGCCCTTCGAGCGGACATAGACCTGGCTGGCCGGGTCTTCGCCCACCAGAACCACGGCCAGACCAGGGGTGATGCCATTTTCGTCCTTCAGCTTTGCAACCTGATCGGCAACCTGTGCCCGCACCGTTGCTGCAAAGGCCTTACCGTCGATAACCTGCGCTACCATTCTTCGATCCCTTCTTCCCAAAAACGGATCGGGCGCTTGGGGCGCCCGGTCAGTCAGTCGTTGCCGAGCACACGTTCCTCACGCGCAATCGACCAGTCAATCAGAATGCGCCACAGCGTCTCGGCCAGATCGGGGTCCATCCCCGCCGCCTGAGAGCTGGCACGCACCTTTTGCACCACCTCTTCAACACGATCCGGAATACGGGCCGGCAGGCCCTCGCCCGGCTTCAACTCAGACGCGCGATCAATGTAGCTGGCGCGCCTCACCAGCATCTCGATCAGGTGCCGGTCCAGCTGGTCGATCTGAATCCGCAGATCCTGCATCGTTGCGCAGTCTTGCGGCGGTGTCAGAGTGGGCATCGTGATCTCCTCGTGGCCCGGAGCATTCTCCGGATCACGAGATGTCTTATCTGGCGACTTAGAACAAGCCCTCGATCTCACCTGCGTCATTGAGGCAGATGCTTTCGGCCGCCGGTTTGCGCGGCAGGCCCGGCATAGTCATGATCTCACCACAGACCGCCACGATAAATCCGGCACCCGCGCTCAGGCGCACCTCGCGCACCGGAACCGAATGGCCGGTGGGCGCGCCGCGCAACGAGGGATCGGTCGAGAAGGAATACTGCGTCTTGGCCATGCAGACCGGCAGGTTGCCGTAACCGGCTTCTTCCCATTCACGCAGCTGGTTGCGGATCTTGTTGTCGGCCAGAACCTCGTCCGCGCGATAGATGCGCTTGGCGATGGTTTCGATCTTCTCGAACAGCGGCATATTGTCGGGGTAGATCGGCGCAAAGTTCGCTGTGCCCCCTTCGACGATTTCGACCACCTTCTCGGCCAGCGGCGCCGAACCTTCCGACCCCAGCTCCCAGTGACGCGACAGAACCGCTTCGACCCCGTGGTCAGAGCAATAGTCTTTCACGGCTTGCACTTCTGCGTCGGTATCGGTGACGAAGTGGTTGATGCCAACCACAACCGGCACGCCAAAGGATTTGACGTTTTCGATGTGACGACCCAGGTTGGCGCAGCCCGATTTGACCGCGTCGACGTTTTCCGCACCCAGATCAGCCTTGGCCACACCGCCATTCATCTTCATCGCACGCACGGTGGCAACCAGCACCACAGCCGACGGCGCGATACCCGCCTTGCGGCACTTGATGTTCATGAATTTCTCGGCGCCCAGATCGGCCCCAAAGCCCGCTTCGGTCACCACATAGTCAGCCACTTTCAGCGCGGTCTTGGTCGCAATGACCGAGTTACAGCCATGCGCGATGTTGGCAAACGGGCCGCCATGCACAAAGGCCGGGTTGTTTTCCAGCGTCTGCACCAGGTTCGGCTGCATCGCGTCCTTCAGCAGCACCGTCATCGCGCCTTCGGCCTTGATGTCGCGACAGTAAACCGGGGTCTTGTCGCGGCGATAGGCCACGATGATGTCACCCAGACGCTTTTCCAGATCTTTCAGGTCGTTGGCCAGGCACAGGATCGCCATAACCTCAGAGGCCACGGTGATGTCAAAGCCGGTCTCGCGCGGGAAACCGTTCGATACGCCACCCAAGCTGGCCGTGATCTGACGCAGCGCGCGGTCGTTCATGTCGACCACACGACGCCACGCTACACGGCGAATGTCGATCTCGCACTCATTGCCCCAGTAGATGTGGTTGTCGATCATCGCCGACAGCAGTGAATGGGCGCTGGTGATGGCGTGAAAGTCACCGGTGAAGTGCAGGTTCATCTCTTCCATCGGAACAACCTGCGCGTAACCACCACCCGCAGCGCCGCCCTTCATGCCAAAGTTCGGGCCCAGCGAAGCCTCACGGATACAGATCATCGCGTTCTTGCCGATCCGGTTCAGACCGTCACCCAGACCCACAGTCGTCGTCGTCTTACCCTCACCCGCAGGCGTCGGGTTGATCGCCGTCACCAGAATCAGCTTGCCGTCCTCACGGCCCTGAACCGAATTGATGAAGTCCTGGCTCACCTTTGCCTTGTCATGGCCATAGGGCAGAAGATCAGCAGATTCGATGCCGATCTTCGCACCAATCTCCTGAATCGGCTTCTTCTTCGCCTCACGCGCAATTTCGATGTCAGATTTATAGCTCATTGGGTTTCGGTC
>NZ_JBXWPF010000038.1:0-4493 GCF_059611265.1 Ruegeria sp. CDSA241 | reverse complement strand
GATCAGCCCCTGGCCATTGCGGGGGCTGATCTGGTTGTCGTCTGTTTACTCTGCGGCTTCTTCGTAAGCGTCCATTGGTGGGCATGTGCAGATGAGGTTTCGGTCGCCGTATGCGTTGTCGACGCGGTTGACGGGGGACCAGTATTTGTCGACGCCCATGGAGCCCGGGGGGAAGCAGGCCTGTTCGCGGGTGTAGGGGCGGTCCCAGTCGCCGACCAGATCGCGCACCGTATGGGGGGCGTTTTTCAGCGGGTTGTTCTCCGCATCGATCTTGCCGTCGATGATGTCCTGCGCCTCGGCCCGGATGGACAGCATGGCGTCGCAGAAGCGATCCAGTTCGTCCTTGGGTTCCGACTCGGTGGGCTCGACCATCAGGGTTCCGGCCACCGGCCAGGACATGGTCGGCGCGTGGAAGCCGGAATCGACCAGTCGTTTGGCCACATCGTCGACGCTGACATGGGCCGCCTCATCCAAAGGACGGGTGTCAAGGATACATTCATGCGCCACCCGGCCTGTTTCCGAGGTGTACAGGATCGGATAGGCGTCCTGCAGCCGGGCCGCGATATAGTTGGCGTTCAGGATCGCCACTTTCGTGGCCTGGGTCAGACCCGCACCGCCCATCAGCAGCACATAGGCCCAACTGACCGGCAGGATCGACGGAGACCCAAACGGTGCCGCCGAGACCGGACCGACGGCGGTGCCGTATTCCGGGTGGCCGGGCAGGTGTTCCTCCAGATGCGTTTTGACGCCGATCGGACCCATGCCGGGGCCGCCACCGCCATGCGGGATGCAGAAGGTCTTGTGCAGGTTCAGGTGGCTGACATCGCCGCCGATATCACCGGGGCGCGACAGGCCGACCATGGCGTTCATGTTGGCGCCGTCGATATAGACCTGACCGCCGTGATCATGGGTGATCTGGCAGACCTCCTGGACGGTGGTCTCGAACACGCCATGGGTCGACGGATAGGTGATCATGCAGGCGGCCAGATGGTCGGAATGCTTTTCCGCCTTGGCGCGGAAATCGGCGACATCAATGTTGCCCTTCTCATCCGCTTGCACCGGCACCACCTGATAGCCCACCATCTGGGCCGAGGCCGGGTTGGTGCCATGGGCCGAAGTGGGGATCAGGCAGACATTGCGATGCGCCTCACCCCGCGCGGCGTGATAGTTGCGGATGGTCAGCAGGCCTGCGTACTCGCCCTGCGCGCCCGAGTTGGGCTGCTGCGAGATCGCGTCATAGCCGGTGATCTGGCACAGCTTGTCGTTCAGATCGGCAATCATCTCGTGATAGCCCTGCGCCTGATCTTCGGGGCAGAACGGGTGCAGATTGCCGAACTCGGGCCAGGTGACCGGGATCATCTCGATCGTGGCGTTCAGCTTCATGGTGCACGACCCCAGCGGGATCATCGCCCGGTCCAACGCCAGGTCGCGGTCGGCGAGACGGCGCATGTACCGCGTGATCTCGGCCTCGGCCCGGTTCTTGTGGAAGATCTCGTGGGTCAGATATTCGCTTTCACGCAGCGCGTAATCCGGCAGGCGGTATTGCTTGTTCGAGCTGTCATCCGCCCGATCGATGCCGAAGGCACCCCAGACGGCCTCGATGGTCTCGGGCCGGGTCTGTTCGTCCAGGCTGATGCCGACCTTGCTGTCGCCGACCTTGCGCAGGTTGACGCCGCGGGCCACGGCGGCCTCCATCACGACATTCTGCAGATGGCCGACCTCGACCGTGATGGTGTCAAAGAACACTTCCGGTTCCACGGCAAAGCCCGCCTCTTCCAGACCGGCGGCCAGGCGCGAGGTCTTGCGGTGCACCGATTGCGCAATGGCCTTGATGCCATCAGGGCCGTGATAAACCGCATACATCGACGCAATGACGGCCAGCAGCGCCTGCGCGGTGCAGACATTCGAGTTGGCCTTCTCGCGGCGGATATGCTGTTCGCGGGTCTGCAGCGCCAGGCGATAGGCCTTGTTGCCCCGGCTGTCGATGCTGACGCCGATGATCCGGCCGGGCATCGACCGCTTCAGCTTGTCGGTGGTCGCCATATAGGCCGCGTGCGGGCCGCCATAGCCCATCGGCACGCCAAAGCGCTGGGTCGAACCGATGGCGATATCCGCGCCCATCTCACCCGGTGACTTCAGCAGTGCCAGCGACAGGATGTCGGCGGCAACGATGGCAATGGCTTTATGTTCATGCAGCGCCGCGATCTCGGCGGTGAAGTCGCGCACATGTCCATGCGTGCCGGGATACTGGAAGATCGCACCAAACACCGCGCCCGCGTCCATCGTATCCGGATCAGCCACCTGTACGTCGATGCCCAGAGGCTCGGCGCGGGTTTTGATCACCGCAATGGTCTGCGGGTGGCAGTTTTTATCGACGAAGAAAGCCGCGTTATTGGCCTTGGACCGGCCACCGCGCTTGGCCATCGCCATCGCCTCGGCAGCAGCGGTTGCTTCGTCCAGCAGGGATGCGTTGGCCACGTCCAGCCCGGTCAGATCGCTGACCATGGTCTGGAAGTTCAGCAGCGCCTCAAGCCGGCCCTGGCTGATCTCGGGCTGATAAGGCGTGTACGCCGTGTACCAGGCCGGGTTTTCCAGGATATTGCGCAGGATCGGCGCAGGCGTGGTGGTGCCGTAATAGCCCTGACCAATCAGCGAGGTCAGAACCTTGTTCTTGCTCGCCACCTCTTTCATGTGGAACAGCGCATCGCGCTCGGTCATCGCCGGACCCCAGTCCAGCGCTTCCTTCTGCCGGATCGCAGGGGGGACGGTGGCGTCAATCAGCTGATCCAGCGTCGTGAAGCCGATCACCTTGAGCATGTCGCGCATCTCGGTCGGGCTGGGCCCGATATGGCGACGGTTGGCAAAGTCATAGGCTTCGTAATCGGTGAGTTTGAAGGCCATGTGTAGCGCTCCTCAAGGAATGTCTCGCCCAGCCGCTCTGGCAGATGCCTCCGGCGGGAGTATTTGGAAAAAGATGAAGCCCGGGGCCCGGTTTCAGGGCCCCGGAATTGAAGTTACCCGATGAAGGCCTTGTAGCCGGCCTCATCCATCAGATCTTCCAGCTGCGACGCATCCGTGATCTTGATCTTGTAAATCCAGGCCTCGCCCTCGGGGTCGTCGTTCAGCGCGCCCGGATTGTCGGCCAGCGCCTCGTTGACCTCGACGATCTCGCCATCAACCGGCGCATAAAGCTCGGACGCCGCCTTGACGGATTCGATCACGCCAATCTCGCCACCCTTCTCGAACTCGTCGCCTGCTTCCTGCTGTTCCACGAACACCACGTCGCCCAGCTGTTCAGCCGCGTGTTTGGTGATGCCCAGCGTCGCGGTGTCGCCCTCGACGGTCAGCCATTCGTGCTCTTCGGAATAATAGGTTGCCATGTTGTCTCTCTCCTGACTTCAACGCTTGTAATTCTGGGTGACAAAGGGGGTGGCCACAATCTGTGCCGGTTGCGGCTTGCCCCGGATGATCAGGTTCACCGCCGTGCCCGGTTCGGCATGATCCGCCGCCACATAGCCCATCGCCACAGGTCCACCGACCGTCGGGCCAAACCCGCCCGAGGTGATCTGGCCGATTGTATTGCCCTGCGCGCACTGAATGTCCACGCCCTGACGCGCCGGTGCCCGGCCTTCCGGCTTGATGCCCACCAGCTTGCGCGCGGGACCCTCGGCCAGTTCTTTTTGAATACGGTCGGCCCCCGGGAATCCGCCCTCTTCCTTGCGGCGTTTCTGGATCGCCCAACCCAGGCTGGCCTCGATCGGCGAGGTGCCCTGGTCGATGTCATTGCCATACAGGCACAGCCCCGCCTCCAGCCGCAGGCTGTCGCGCGCGCCCAGGCCCGCCGCCTCGCAATCCTCATGCGCCAGGAAGGCCTTGGTGATTTCAATCGCGCGGTCCTCGGGGATCGAGATCTCGTACCCGTCCTCGCCGGTATAGCCCAGACGCGAGATCCGGCATTCGGCCCCCAGAATGTCGGCAACAACAGTTTCCATGAACTTCAGATCCCGCGCCGCAGGGCAAAGCGCACCCACCACATCCTCGGCCTTCGGTCCCTGCACCGCAACAAGCGCGCGGTCAAAGATCTCGATCACCTCAACCCCGTCCAGATTGTCGCGCATATGCGGAATATCCTGATGACGCAGCGCCGCGTTCACCACCACAAAGAAGTGATCCCCCGCATTCGACACGATCAGATCATCCATGATCCCGCCATCCGAATTGGTGAAAAATCCATACCGCGCCTTGCCAGGCTTCAATGTCGCATAGGCCTGCGGGCACAGAGCCTCAAGCTTGGCACCAACATCCTCACCCCGCAGGATCACCTGACCCATATGAGACACATCAAACACCGCCGCCTTCTCACGACACTGCGCATGCTCACCCATAATCCCCAAGGGATACTGAACAGGCATCTCCCAGCCCGCAAAATCAACCAACTTCCCACCCAACTCAACATGCAAACCATGCAAAGGCGTGCGCCTAATATCCGTCAT
>NZ_JBXWPF010000037.1:0-2500 GCF_059611265.1 Ruegeria sp. CDSA241 | reverse complement strand
GCTTACTGATCCTAACCAAACTCCGAATACCCGGGAGTACTAGATGGCAGACACACTGCGGATGCTAACGTCCGTAGTGGAGAGGGAAACAACCCTGACCTACAGCTAAGGCCCCCAATTCATGGCTAAGTGGGAAAGCAGGTGGGACGACCAAAACAACCAGGAGGTTGGCTTAGAAGCAGCCATCCTTTAAAGATAGCGTAACAGCTCACTGGTCTAAATAAGTTGTCCTGCGGCGAAGATGTAACGGGGCTCAAGCCATGAGCCGAAGCTTAGGATGCCGTAAGGCATGGTAGCAGAGCGTAGTGTGACATAGTCTCATTCCTCCTTCACGTCTTCGGGCGTATTGGAGGAGAGAGGCTTTCGATGAAGCCGGCGCGTGAGCGATCCGGTGGAGAGATCACTAGTGAGAATGATGACATGAGTAGCGACAAAGAGTGTGAGAGACACTCTCGCCGAAAGTCCAAGGGTTCCTGCTTAAAGCTAATCTGAGCAGGGTAAGCCGGCCCCTAAGCCGAGGCCGAAAGGCGTAGGCGATGGGAACTAGGTTAATATTCCTAGGCCGTGGAGTGGTGACGGATCTCAGAGGTAGTTCATCCTTATCGGATTGAATGGGCTGCTGAGAGGTTCCTGGAAATAGCCCTCCTATAAGACCGTACCCTAAACCGACACAGGTGGACTGGTAGAGAATACCAAGGCGCTTGAGAGAACGATGTTGAAGGAACTCGGCAAAATACCTCCGTAAGTTCGCGAGAAGGAGGCCCGGTTCCTAGGCAACTAGGGGCTGGGGGCACAAACCAGGGGGTGGCGACTGTTTATTAAAAACACAGGGCTCTGCGAAGTCGCAAGACGACGTATAGGGTCTGACGCCTGCCCGGTGCCTGAAGGTTAAAAGGAGAGGTGAGAGCCTTGAATTGAAGCCCAGGTAAACGGCGGCCGTAACTATAACGGTCCTAAGGTAGCGAAATTCCTTGTCGGGTAAGTTCCGACCTGCACGAATGGCGTAACGACTTCCCCGCTGTCTCCAACATCGACTCAGCGAAATTGAATTGCCTGTCAAGATGCAGGCTTCCCGCGGTTAGACGGAAAGACCCCGTGCACCTTTACTACAGCTTCGCACTGGCATCAGGATTGTGATGTGCAGGATAGGTGGTAGGCTTTGAAGCAGGAACGCTAGTCCCTGTGGAGCCTCCCTTGAGATACCACCCTTCGCACTCTTGATGTCTAACCGCGGTCCGTTATCCGGATCCGGGACCCTGCGTGGCGGGTAGTTTGACTGGGGCGGTCGCCTCCTAAAGCGTAACGGAGGCGCGCGAAGGTTGGCTCAGAGCGGTCGGAAATCGCTCGTTGAGTGCAATGGCAGAAGCCAGCCTGACTGCGAGACTGACAAGTCGAGCAGAGTCGAAAGACGGCCATAGTGATCCGGTGGTCCCGAGTGGAAGGGCCATCGCTCAACGGATAAAAGGTACGCCGGGGATAACAGGCTGATACTGCCCAAGAGTCCATATCGACGGCAGTGTTTGGCACCTCGATGTCGGCTCATCTCATCCTGGGGCTGGAGCAGGTCCCAAGGGTACGGCTGTTCGCCGTTTAAAGAGGTACGTGAGCTGGGTTTAGAACGTCGTGAGACAGTTCGGTCCCTATCTGCCGTGGGTGTAGGAGACTTGAGAGGAGTTGCCCCTAGTACGAGAGGACCGGGGTGAACGATCCACTGGTGGACCTGTTGTTGCGCCAGCAGCAGTGCAGGGTAGCTATGATCGGACAGGATAACCGCTGAAGGCATCTAAGCGGGAAGCCCCCCTCAAAACAAGGTCTCCCTGAGGGCCGTGGAAGACCACCACGTCAATAGGCCGGAGATGTAAGCGCAGTAATGCGTTCAGTTGACCGGTACTAATCGCCCGATAGGCTTGATTTGATCCAGTAATGGAAAGACAAATCAAAAACATACACACCTTAGACTAACGATGGCTGTGTCGCGCCAAGCGGCACTGTTGATTGATTACACTACCGAGTGGCAACGCGCCTTTTGCACGCAAAAGACGCTGCCTGCCACCCGTCGCGCTTGCTACGCAAGTCGCAACGTGGGATTTTCCTCGGTTTGGTGGTCATAGCGCAAGTGAAACACCCGGTCCCATCCCGAACCCGGAAGTTAAGCACTGCCGCGCCAATGGTACTTGGGCTTAAGCCCCGGGAGAGTAGGTCACCGCCAAACCTAGAAAAATCCCAATTCTCTCTAAATGATAACAATACTTATTCGACCCCGGCCTCAAGTAGCGAAAGCGATAGGCCAACCTAGTGTCGCGGGATGGAGCAGCCCGGTAGCTCGTCAGGCTCATAACCTGAAGGTCGTAGGTTCAAATCCTACTCCCGCAACCAGGTCGAATAATATCAACACAGCCCGTTCAGACTAAAATTGATCCACTGGATCAATTGCTTAACGTCTTCACCTCGTCAGGCTCATAACCTGAAGGCCAAAGGTTCAAACCCTACTCCCGCAACC
>NZ_JBXWPF010000036.1:0-7514 GCF_059611265.1 Ruegeria sp. CDSA241 | reverse complement strand
AGATCAGACATGTTCACCGCTCGTTTTTGAACCGTGAATCACGCCGCAAAACGGAAATCCATGGGTCCTGACCCTAGTAATAAGTTCGCTACCAATTTCGTCGAAAACTTAGTTTGAAAGCCGTAAGTTCGTGCGGCGTCGACGTGAATAAGTACCAGGGCACCCGTTTCAAATTGTCCGAAGTGATTGGCCTGTATCCGGTTTTGCCTCTTTCTCTTTGCGACAGACGCGATGCGTAAATAGCTGCCGTTGGTGCGCTGGCAGCGAAAGTCAGTATCGTTCGCGTTCTGTGAGTTCGCTTGTGTTGAGATATTGCTGTCGTAGCGAATGACCGAAAAGTGGGCTGCGACCGCAGCATCGTGACGGCATGTCGAGTGACCGGTAAGGGCCGACCGTGTAGGCGGCCCAGAGATGTTTGATTTCAATAGCTTCAGCAATGGCCAAGGCATCCTCAAGTTCAACGCCAAGATACCTGACTGTACTGTCCATCTTTGTGTGCCCCAACAGAAGCTGAACGGCGCGAAAGTTGCCAGTCTTCTTGTTGAACTGAGTGGCTTCCGTTCGCCGCATCGAATGCGTGCCATATGCACTGGCTTCCAGTCCGATCGACGTGACCCAGTCCCGAACAATCTACGCATACTGACGTGTCGATATGTGAAGGCGCTCATGAAAACGGCCTAGCCAAAGATACTCTGATCCGACCATCAATTCGTATTCCATCCATTTTTCGACGGATGTGCGGGTGCCTTCCGATATCTCAAACCGAACTGACTTCTGCGTCTTGTTCTGCAGCACTGAGGCGGGTTCCCTGATCTGGCCTGACGCCAGCACATCCACAACTTTCCTCTTCACAAGGTCGCAGCCGCGAAGCTTGCTGTCGATTGCCATATTGAACAGAGCAAGATCACGATGGTACTCTGCCAATTCAAGCCGCACCCAGATTGCTCAGACATGCTTTGGTTTCAGTAGCCGCTTCTGACCGACAATGCGGCCCTTGTTCCAGGCTAGTCGAAGTGCGCGAATGGCAGGTAAGTTTGGTATTTTCATGACTAATCCTCCGATCCGCCATGCCCTCCCAAAACGACGACCCGACGTTGACACAGGCGTCATACCACAGGATGCCGCGCCGCCTCCGATGTCAGGAACCTAGTCCGACCTGCCCATTCGACAGAGCGCAGCGAAAGTCAGCTTTTTATGGCTTGGCCATAAATGCGGCTCGGATCGCCTCCTTCATAGCGTCCTGAGGCCCTTGTTCTTTCGGCTTGCTGGATGCCATCACCAGCTTGGAGGCAGGCGTGTTTCCGAAGCCCAATGCGTCGTTCACCACCGATAGACCTGCGTGAAACGACGAGCGACCAAGTAGACCTACTGCAATCCCAGCTTCAACCGCTGCAATCACGCCAGAGACGCTCTGGCTGGAATATACAACGCGATATGGCTCTCCGCGGGCTTGCAATGAATTGACTGCCGCGTCGCGCCACCAGCATGCATGATCGAACAAGGCTACCGGAAGGCTTTCATCGATCTGAAAATTCCAGCGCGCCGACGACACCCAACAAGTTGGGTCTTCATAAAGAACTTCTTCATGGCTGGACGGGTTTTCGACCTCATAGACCGCAAGGTCCAGCGAACCTTTGTCGAGGGCCTCGGGAAAACTGGTGCTCAGAGCGCATGTGACATCCAGTTCGACTTTCGGATGATGGCGGGTGAAGGTCGCAATGATCGCCGCGAGTTTCGTTCGCCCGTGATCGTCGGGTATCCCCAAACGTAGTTTCCCGCTTACAGTGTTCTGGGAAATCTCCCGTAGTGCCGCGTCGAGACGTGCCGTCACCTCCTGCGCGACTGGAAATAGCTTTCGTCCCGTGTCGCTCAGGACCACCCCGCGACCATGCCTGTCGAAGACCGGCTGACCCAGGATCGCTTCGAGGCGCTTGATTTGAAGGCTCGTTGCAGACTGCGACCGGTGGATGCGGGCGGCGCCTTCTGTGACGCTTCCGGCATCAGCCACGGCGACGAAGGTTCGCAAAAGATCGCTATCCAGGTTTTCCATTTGTTTTTCCAATATCGGAAATTGAAACTATGCGTTTCACAGATGCCTCGCGCCGCACTATTTTTCAAGGTCAGAGGAGTATCCCATGTCCGATCAGACAGCTGCCAACCGACCATCCAACCGGAAACCCTTAGTGTGGGGCCTGTTTCTGCTTCTGTTGGCAGGTGTAGGTTTTGCTTGGCCGGAACACGCCGCAAACGCAGCAAGGTTCGTCCTATGGGGTCTAATTGTCGTTGCCCCCATTGTCATTCCGGGCATCATACTAGCAGCTTGGATCATCGCCAGCGGCGCGGATACCCACATCGCTGGCGCGTTCGAGGGCAGGACGCTGAGAGCGGTTTTGGCTGCATCGCTCATCGGAGCCATCACGCCGGTCTGCGGTGTGACGGTGCTGCCCTTAATGGCCGGATTGCTGGCAGCGGGCGTGCCACTCGCTCCGATCATGGCATTCTGGCTGTCCTCCCCAATAACTGATCCGGCGATGCTCGCGACAACAGCCGCGACACTGGGTTTGAGCTTTGCGATCGGCAAAACACTCGCAGCTTTCGGATTAGGCGTATTCGGGGGCGTGATCACAGGGCTATTCGCCAAGACACCTTGGGCAATGAGCGCGCTTCGAGACAATGGTCTTGCGCGCCAACTGAGTGCCGCACGATGCGGCAGGGATCAACCCTTTGATCCATGGGTATGGCGGTCTGAGGCACGAAGGCATTCTTTCAGCAGACAGTTCTGGGCGACCACGCGGCTGATCCTGATCTGCCTGATCCCGGCATTTGCCGCCGAGTATGCCTTAAACGCCGCACTGACGCCGGGCGCACTGGCAGCATATGTTGGCGAAGACAAATGGTGGGCCATACCCGCCGCTGTCTTTGTCGGTGCCCCGGCCTATATCGACGGTTACGCTGCGCTCCCGCTGACACGCGGGTTGATCGACAACGGCATGTCCGAAGGCGCGGCGATGGCTTTCCTTGTCTCGGGCGGCGCGGTCAGCATCTGGGGTGCTATGGCCATCGCACCGGTGCTCAAATTGCAACCGTTGATGCTCTATCTGCTGCTTGCAGTTCTGGGTTCGCTTGGGGCGGGGTATGTCTTTGGGTGGATCGTCTGAGATTCAGCGTTAACGGGAAGCAGACGTTCAGCAACCGGCAGCTTCGTCCGCAATGTGTGAGTACGAGCAGCGCCAAAATTTGCACTTGCAGCGAATGACCGAAATGCGGGCTGCGTCCGCAGAATGCCAGCGGGGTGTTGAATGCCTTTTATGGGCCGCTCAGTGCTTTTTGGCCGCGTGCGCGGTAAAATTGCACAATAACCAGTTCTTCACGTCAGAGCTGTGCGGCATTTTGCACTTGGCACCGTGCGGAAGGAGTGCGGTGTTCATTGCTGTTAATGCCTCCGAGCGGCGACGCCCTAGGTGGCACCTGATTGACATTTTGGGTATTTTGGCGCAAAATAAAAGCATATTTAAACAGCATTAACACTATTCCAAATTTGCAAATCACACTTGGTCGAGATTGGTGTAAAGCGTCCTATTTGGCGCAATTCCCAAGAGAAATTGACAGAAGTTCATTTTTAAAACGGAGGCTTACTTTAGCTATGTCCAGTCTTATTCAATCTGTTTTCGGTCGTGTCACCCAACAAGAGAACGGTCAGCCCGTACACGGAATATTGGTCAAGATTCAGGCGGTATTTGGGGATGGCTGGCGCAAGCGAGACGGCTGTAAGATCGATCTTGGATGCGTCCTGACGGCCGCCGATGGCCGATTTGTGCTCATAGTGGATTCGTCGAAAATACCCGAAGACTGTCGATGTGCAGGTCCGATGGAATTGCGGATAAAGCTGCGCGACCGCGATGGCGTGCGCATCCATAAAGCTCGGCTCAAGATTGAGGATTGTTCCTGCACCGACGATATTAAAATCGACGTCGCCATCCCGGCAAAGAAGCTGGCGTGTCACCTGAGGCGCCCGTTAAGCTGGGCTGCACCGGATAAGCCGTTTTTGCCAGAAAGCGTTCTTGATGACATTGAGGAAGCGCTTGAGCTTGCGGATGCTGATCGGTTGCTGCGCAAGCGCACTCACTTCTTTGAGTGCATCCGCCCGACGCTTGCGATTTTTGACAACTCGCTTAGTGATGCCTGGAGTGTTCTGAACGGAGACGTCGCTGCCAAGGGGCGCTATGTGGATGTACTCAATGCTCTTTGTGCCACGTCGCCAACAGGCTGCGGCTGTGGCGGCGCATCCGGGGATGATGCAGGCGGTATCTTGCAGGACATTTTTTCCGACGACTGCAATGATGACAGCTGTAGGCCCATCAAATCCAAACCCAACCCGGTGTGCTGTTCCGACCATGTCTGCCCGACCGGTAAGTCCCTGATCGCTGACAAAGACATGAGCTTGATGGTCTTTGCGGCCATGCATGTATCCTGTGGTCACAGACCAACAATGATCAAATACGTCGGCGCGCTGCTTGAACAACGTTGCCGGTTCCAGGTGTTGACCGCGCTTCATGAAGCAGCTGTCAACCTGATTTGCAAGAAGCCGCACGCAGGGCGTCATTTTAAGGATCTGCTCGAATATGTGATGTGCATCTGCACCGGTCAAACCTCTTGTGGACAAGTGCCTTGCTGTCAAACTTGTGTCCGCCAGCCCATCCTGGATTGCATCACGGATGCATATAGAAACTGGTGCAGTATCGAATGCTACACCGTGACCAAGATCAACCCAGAGCGTGCCTGCCCCGGTGACACGGTTGCGATCTGCGGGTGCGGGTTTGGCGATATTGCGGGGCAAGTGCAGTTCACCCAGCATGGCACGATGAACCCCGGTCCGATCGCTGTGCCGACCTCGTGGTCAGACGAACGCATCTGCGTGATCGTCCCGTCCAGTGCAGGATGTGGTTTGGCGATCATTCCTCCGACCCAAACGATCAGCGTCTGCGATCGTTTCCTGGACTATCGAAAAAGCGGCACGATGTTGGCTGAGTTCGAAGGCACAAGCGCTGACATTCTCAAGTTTATCGTCAAAGGGCATCAGAACGACGACTGCCTGTTACCCGGCGAGGTTCTGAAAATCCGCTGGAAGGTCTGCGCCGCTGACTCAGTGACTGTGCGCATCGTCAATACAGACACCGGCTCTGCCATTGCGCAGATTTCACCGGCCCCCGATCTGGGACGCTGGGACTTCGATCAGACTGACTTCGACCAAACGACCCGAGTGCGGGTCGAAATCGTCGTGACCGGTAAATGTAAACCTCCTACAGTAAGTCAGGGCTTAGACCTCGTTTTCCAGAACCCGCCGGATCTATCCATCGACGGGGTCGAGGTAACGCAGGCGATTCAGTATTTCCGTGCCAACCAGCATCTGACTGATCCAGCTGACCGCGGCCCGGACAACTCCCTTCAACTTGTTGCCAATAAATCGGCCTGGGTGCGGACATATCTGCGCAGTGGGCAGGATCCGAATTTCGATAATGGGCAGCTCGGCAATGTCAGTGGCACACTTCAAGTGGAACGCCGGGTTGGTGGGATCTGGTCCACGGTAGCCAATATCGTTCCAACCAATGCCCCGGTGACAGCGCAGGACAGTTTCTCGAGCTACGACGCAGAGAGACGCGACATTGATGCGACGCTGAACTTCATTATCCCTGCCAACGTGATGACCGGGCTCTTGCGCCTTTCTATCACTGTCTCGTCGCCAGACGATTGCTATGGAGGCAGCGGCACGGCCCAACAGCTTGTTGATGTCGATCTTGAGCAAGAGTTGCGCGTTGCAGCCGTCACAATTGGCTATAACGGTCCACCGATGGGCGGCGGCGCCAATATTACTTTGCCTGCCCCCAACGCAGCGCAAGTTGCCGCTGATACCAGCTTTGCGCTTCGGGTTTTCCCGGTAGGCAGTACGCCCAACGTGCGGATCATCGACAGTCAGACAACAACACAAGGTCTGACAAACAACAATTTCCCAGCGGGGGGATGCGATCCCAACTGGACGCCGATCCTGAATTTCGTGGCTAACGCGCGCACGAATGACGGTAATCAGGGCGATTGGCTTTACTATGGACTGGTCAATGCGGCGATCCCGCGCTCGCATGGCAACACAGGATGCGCCAGCGGCGGCAACGGCGCTGGCTTGTCCGGTAGCCCGGTCACGTTGGCGCATGAGTTGGGCCATCAGGCGGGTTTACCACATGCCCCATGTGGCACGGTCGGCACGCCAAACGCGAGCTACCCGCTTTACGAGCCTTACGATACCGGCATGACAACGACCGATAGCAATGGCAACACTGTCTATTCGGATGCGAGCATCGGCGAATACGGCCTCGACACAAATGACGGGACAATACACCGGCCAGCCAACAGTGAGGATCTGATGGGTTATTGCGGCCCCCGGTGGGTCTCGATCTTTACGCATAACTATATGCTGAACCGCGCCGAATTTGACCCGGTGGCGCTGGCAACAGGCGTGTCTGGCGGCAATTCGGTGGGGGCAGGCGCCATGGAAGTCGACAGGCAAGACCAGATGCGTCCTTTCGTGACGATCGTGGGAGAGGTCGGCAAAGACATGCAGGTCTCGGTCGCAAGCCTCGTACGGGTTCCAACCCGGCCCTTGCGTATGTCTGGCGCGCGTACCGATCTAGTTTTGCAGTTGATCGGGGACAAGGACGAGGTGATCTCATCTGCGCCGGTGTTCACAATGGATAATCACGACGCCAATGGCGATGGCTGCGGTTGCGGCGGAGGCGATAAAAAGGATCCGCCTAAACCGCCGTATAGTTTCATTGCGGCAATGGGCGATGTCGGCTCCGGAATTGCAATCCGCATCTGCCAGGGGGACGCAGTCATATGGGAGCGCAAGCGACCGGCACGGCCGGTTAAATTGGCTTCGGCTGAAGCCAGCATTGGCAAGTCTGGTCTAAAGGTTTCCTGGAAAACGACCGGTGCCAAGCGTGGTTACGATCCCGATATTTGGCTGCAATGGTCTTCTGATGGTGAACGCTGGAACGGGCTCAGGGTTGGTGCGAGAGGTAACAGCGTTGAGATCGACCCCAACACCATTCCGGTCGACAAGGTTTGGATTAGGGTCCTTGCTCATGACGGTTACTTCACCGCAACGGCAGACACCAAGCAAGTTAAACTGCCACTAGCGCCACCCGAACTCGCCATTATTCACCCCTCTGAGGGGCAAGTGGTGCGCCCGGACCGACCGCTGCATCTCTGGGGTACATTCACTGGCCGCACCGAAGCAAAATCCGTTGAATGGTATCTGGACGGCAAGAATGTCGCCAAAGATCTGGATGCTTGGATCGATGTACCCAAGCCAGGTGACCATGTGGCGGAGCTGCGCGTTAAAGGCGCAAACCCGGTAACTGTCAAGTTTTCTACAGGTGAGCGCTAGGGTCAGGACCCATGGATTTCCGTTTTGCGGCGTGATTCACGGTTCAAAAACGAGCGGTGAACATGTCTGATCT
>NZ_JBXWPF010000035.1:0-9310 GCF_059611265.1 Ruegeria sp. CDSA241 | reverse complement strand
AAACCATCATCTCAATGGATCACAGGCCAATGATGCACTAACAATCAAATTGAACCAGTCAGATGAGGCTGCTCAACAAACAATCATTCATAAGGGAGTAGCAGTTGTTTTAGCCCTCGAAAAGTTTGATGTTAGGTTTGAAACTCTATCGCTTTGGGCTCACACTGGACGTCGAATGCGATGCAGCATCCGGTGATATGCTGCACCGGTCAACGTCGGGTTGTCGAAGTGGGAGGGAATGGCGGTTCGGAGGATCAGTCATGGAAACACCAAACTTACCCGCCATTCGCGCGCTTCGCCCGGCCTGAAACAAGGGCCGGATCGTAGGACAAAAGCGCCCTCTGAAACCAAAACACATCTGGGCGATCAGGGTTGGACTTGAGCTAGCCAAAATCCACCGGGACTTTGTCGTCTTCAATATGGCAATAGACAACAAGCTCCGAGGCTGCGATCTGGTCCGAATGCAGGTGGTCGATGTAATGGCCTCCGGACAGGTCAAGGAACGAGCCTCCGTTCTGCAGAGTAAGACGCAGAAGCCGGTGCGTTTCGAGATCTTCGAAGGCAGACGTTTGTCAGTCGCGAAGTGGATGGAAAACCCGCTGATGGTTGGTTCGGAATACCTTTGGCCTGGCCGGTTTCATGAACGACTTCATATATCAACGCGCTAATATACGCGGATCGTACGGGATTGGGTCACTTTGAAAGTGCCTTATTACGGGGCTTATAGTTTCCACGCTTCTTTGGTGCGGGTTCGTTGGCATCAACGATAGCAACCAGTTCAGCTATATTCCAGAGGCGATCAGCCAAACCCGCTTCCATTGGAGGTGTCACCTTTAACGTCTGATGCACCTTCACAGAGTTGTAGTACATGAAACGCAGCGCAACGGAGTGCATGCGGTTTTCAACCTTCTTGCTGAAACCACTTGTCAGGCGGGTAAAAGGGCGCATGGGCATACGCATGGTCAGGTTTTGACACTCAACATTCGACGTGCTGATCAGAGATTTGTCGGTGCGACCTGACCTAGCTCGCCAAGGTGACTTTGCAGAGCGTTGATCAATTGCGTGCGTTGCCGAGCCAACAATTCCCGGGACCGAAGAACCATCGCTGTCGCCTAGGTCTCTTCACACTTCACAGCAACAATGCGCATCGTTGGTCGACTTGCAGCTTCACAGTTCTGCTTCTGCATCGTCCATATCGTTCTTCTGACGTTAGACGAATGGCTTCACGTGGCCGGATTGATCAGCCTGACTTTGTGACCCAAACGACCGATCTCGCGCGCCCAATAATGCGCACTGGTGCAGGCCTCCATTGCAAACACGCTACGCGGGAATTTGGCAAAGTACTCGAGGACCTGGCCCCTGCGCAGTTTCTTCTGAAGAACCGGGTGACCTGTTCTAGCCGCTCCGTGCACCTGGAACACATTCTTCGCCAAATCCAGGCCAATCATGCCAATCTCTTCCAGTGACGCCTCCATTCAGTTTGTTTGCAAACCCACAATGGCACACCGAGGCCAGCGGGGGCGTCTACACCTTCAGAACCGTTCAAGGGTCGTGTTGTGGCCAAGTCGTCGGTCCTGGGTGTGAGGTCAATGAATTTGCGCGACGACATGATCTACGGCCCAATCACCTGTCGACGTGGCAACGGTTGGCAATGGACGGCTATACGTCATCAGATGTATTGAGACAGATGGCGGTTTGGCTTTGTTGTGTCATCGCTCATCTGGTTTCAAGCAGCACGGATGGTGGCATTCCAGACGTCAAATAGCTCAAATCGTTTAAGAACGATGCGCTCAAACTATGATCTGGATCAAAATGTACCAGCCTCAGAACGATTATGCAGTAAACTCAGAAAAGGAATCAGAGATAGCCAGGTCAAAGCGATATGAGTCAACTGACCAGCCGACGCGTGTTTTTGGGCGTCACCGCATTCCGGGAGGACAGTAATCTTGTTCGACCTCCGGGTTCGGTTGTGCCTGGTTTTGCAGATCAATGCAGTAAATGTGGCGACTGTGTCGAGGCTTGCCCCGAAAGTGTGATTACCATTGGTCAGGATGGGTATCCGGTGTTTCAACCCACCGAGGGTCCCTGCACTTTTTGTGGGAGTTGCGCTCAATCCTGTCCCACGGATGCCCTGGACATAGAACGCCTGCAAGATTGGCCGTGGCGTGCGTCGGTCGAAGCTGCGTCCTGCCTGTCTGTCAATGGGGTCAGCTGTCGGGTGTGTCAGGACAATTGCGAACAAAACGCCATCAGCTTCAGGCTGCAACTGGGTGGCCGCGCGGATCCATCTTTAGACCTCGACGCCTGCACTGGTTGTGGGTCGTGTACGGTGTCCTGCCCGGTCAATGCCGTCACATTGAAACGCCAAACCATATCTCAAACGGAAGTCAGCCAATGAATATCTGCGGATGCCTTTTACATATCGCGCAAGCGCACACACTGGCGGCGTCCGAGGCAATGAAAGACACCGCCGGTGTCGAAATTCACGCCGAGGCCGAAGACGGCCGTTTCGTAATTGTTGTCGAAGACACGCCGACACGCCTTGCGTCCGAGATCATCATGGACCTGCACCAGATCCCCGGGGTGATTTCTCTGACGCTGACGTACCACCATTTCGAGGACATTGCGGACGGCCATCCGCATCCCGATGCCCCAAGCCAAACCACCAGCCGGAGGCCCACGCTATGACCATATCAGAAACTCGTCGGACATTCCTCAAGGCCTCAGCGGCCGCAGCTACGGCCTCTGCCGCAGGTATTCCTCTAGCCACTGGTCAGGCTGCCGCGCAGGTGGGCACCCCTGACATTCGCTGGGACAAGGCCGCCTGCCGGTTCTGTGGCACCGGCTGTTCTGTGCTGGTCGGCACCAAGGACGGGCGTGTTGTCGCCACTCAGGGTGACCCAGACGCGCCGGTCAATCGCGGGCTGAACTGCATCAAGGGCTATTTCCTGTCCAAGATCATGTATGGCAAGGATCGCCTGACCACCCCATTACTGCGCAAGACCAACGGCGAATATGACAAGAACGGTGAGTTTGAGCCGGTCAGTTGGGACGAAGCCTTTGACGTCATGGCTGCCAAATGGAAAGAGGCGCTGGCCAAGAAGGGCCCGACCAGTGTCGGCATGTTCGGGTCAGGCCAGTGGACGGTTTGGGAAGGCTATGCTGCTTCGAAATTGATGAAAGCCGGGTTCCGGTCCAACAATATCGACCCCAACGCGCGGCACTGTATGGCGTCCGCGGTCGTGGGCTTTATGCGTACCTTCGGAATTGACGAGCCGATGGGTTGCTATGACGACCTGGAACACGCGGATACTTTCGTGCTGTGGGGATCGAACATGGCCGAAATGCACCCGATCCTGTGGTCGCGCCTGACCGACACGCGCCTGACCAAGCCCGGATGCGAAGTGCATGTTCTATCGACATTCGAACATCGCTCGTTCGAGCTTGCCGATAATGGCCTAGTGTTTAACCCGCAGACCGATCTGGCAATCCTGAATTACATCGCCAATTACATCATTCAGAACGGCGCGGTGAACGAAGAGTTTGTCAACAAACACGTCAACATCACCAAGACCGCCACCGATATCGGTTATGGTCTGCGCGATACAAACGCGCTGCAGCAAGAGGCAGAGAACCCAAA
Organism: Ruegeria sp. CDSA241; assembly: GCF_059611265.1. Taxonomy (NCBI): domain Bacteria; kingdom Pseudomonadati; phylum Pseudomonadota; class Alphaproteobacteria; order Rhodobacterales; family Roseobacteraceae; genus Ruegeria; species Ruegeria sp. CDSA241. The sequence goes on along the minus strand of NZ_JBXWPF010000035.1, from coordinate 5,670 downwards.
CTCGGGCAAGCTCGAGACGATCAGCTTTGAAGAATACGCCGAGGCGGTCGCGCCTTATACGTTGGAATACACAGCCGAACTGTCTGGCGTGCCCGCCGATAAACTTGAGAAGCTGGCGCAACAATATGCAGACCCGAACCGCAAAGTGATGAGCTTGTGGACCATGGGCTTCAACCAGCACACCCGCGGATCGTGGGTGAATTCGCTGATGTATAATGTACACCTGCTGGTTGGTAAGATCTCAGAACCCGGCAACTCGCCTTTCTCGCTGACCGGTCAGCCCTCGGCCTGTGGAACCGCGCGTGAGGTGGGCACGTTCGCCCACCGCCTGCCTGCTGACATGGTGGTGGCAAATGACGAACACCGTCAGATTTGCGAAACCGCCTGGAACATCCCGGCAGGCACTATTCCACCAAAGCCCGGGTTCCATGCTGTCTTGCAGCACCGGAAGCTGAAGGATGGTGAACTGAATGCCTATTGGGTGCAGTGCAACAACAACATGCAAGCGGCACCCAATATCAACGAGGAAGGTTACCCGGGCTATCGCAACCCGGAAAACTTCATCGCAGTCTCTGACCCTTATCCAACAGTCACGGCTGTCTCTGCAGATTTGATCCTGCCCACCGCCATGTGGGTCGAAAAAGAAGGTGCCTATGGCAACGCGGAACGCCGTACGCAGTTCTGGCGTCAGCAGGTGAAAGCGCCCGGCGAAGCAAAATCGGACCTGTGGCAGTTGATGGAGTTTTCGAAGCGCTTCACCGTTGAAGAGGTCTGGGATGAAGAACTGCTGGCCAAGATGCCCGAACACCGCGGCAAGACCATGTATGATGTGCTTTACGCCAACGGATCGGTGGACAAGTACCCCCTAGCCGAAACTGCGGAAGGCTTTGACAACGACGAATCCGAGCATTTCGGGTTCTACGTTCAGAAAGGCCTGTTTGAGGAATATGCCGAATTTGGCCGTGGCCACGCACATGACCTTGCGCCGTTCGAAACCTATCACCAGGCGCGTGGGTTGCGCTGGCCGGTCGTGGACGGGCAAGAAACCCTTTACCGCTTCCGCGAAGGGTACGATCCGTATGTGCCCGAAGGCGCGGATGTTAAATTCTACGGTCACAAGGACGGCAAGGCAAAAATCATCTTTGCCCCCTACGAACCCGCCGCAGAAGAGCCGGACGAAGAATATGATCTGTGGCTGTCGACCGGTCGCGTGCTGGAACATTGGCATTCAGGCTCGATGACACGCAGGGTGCCGGAACTGCACCGGGCCTTCCCGTCGGCAGTTGTCTATATGCATCCACAAGACGCCAAGGATCGCGGCCTGCGCCGCGGGCAGGAAATCGTGTTGTCGACCCGCCGTGGCGAGGTCACCAGTCGGGTTGAGACACGCGGGCGCAACAAGGTGCCGCGCGGCTTGGTCTTTATGCCGTGGTTTGATGAACACCAGTTGACCAACAAGCTGACGCTGGATGCAACCTGTCCGCTGTCGAAGGAAACCGACTACAAGAAATGCGCCTGTAAGGTCGAGCGCGCGTAATCGGCACGGATCGCAAAGGTAATCCCCATGCCCCTCGCCGAAACACCCCTTTCGCCGAAACGTCGCCGCTTCCTTCAGGATACGGCGCGTGCGGCAGGCGGCTGTATGGTCGCCGGATCACTGCTGGCCTGGCTGGCCCGCGACGCCCGTGCATTGTCGGCCGAAGCTTTGCGCCCCCCCGGCGCGCTGCCAGAGCGGGAGTTCTTGTCGGCCTGCATTCGCTGCGGGCTGTGTGTGCGAGACTGCCCCTATGATACTTTGAAACTGGCCGAGCTTGGGTCGGATGCCGGGGCGACGGGCACGCCATATTTTACTGCTCGGGATGTGCCTTGTGAAATGTGCGACGATATTCCTTGTGTTGCCGCTTGCCCGACCGGTGCGCTAGATCCCAAGTTGGATAACATTGACGATGCCAAAATGGGCGTCGCGGTTTTGGTCGATCAGGAAAACTGCCTGAACTTCCTGGGATTGCGGTGTGACGTTTGTTACCGTGTCTGCCCGGTGATTGACGAAGCGATCACTTTGGAAACGGCGCATAACGCCCGCTCGGGCCACCATGCAATGTTTATCCCAACCGTACATGCCGACCGCTGCACCGGCTGTGGCATGTGCGAAAAAAGCTGTGTTCTGCCAGAAGCCGCAATCAAGGTATTGCCGGCACGTCTTGCGCGGGGCAGCAGCGCGGATCATTACCGCAAAGGTTGGGAAGAAAAAGATGCCAAGGGCGCGCCGGTTGTTGAAGGCATAATCGACCTGCCCGACCGCCTGCCCGGCCCGGGGGTCGACAATCTGATCGCACCGGGTGGTTTTGAACCCGGCTATGATCTTCCAGGGGTGGGACAATGACCACCCGCACACATATGCCCATAGGCCAAGAAGCCGTGGCGGTCAAAGGCTGGGTCGGCGCGCATAAATACCTGATACTTCGCCGTATCAGTCAGCTGTTCTTTCTGGTCCTGTTCCTGTTGGGACCCTGGTTCGGCATCTGGGTCGTTACAGGTACCTTGGCAGGATCGCAGACCCTGGGTGTACTGCCGCTGACGGACCCATTCATCCTGTTGCAAAGCATCATCGCCGGGCATTGGCCGGCGATGACCGCTTTGATTGGCGGCTTGATCGTCATGGTGGCCTATGCGCTGGTCGGGGGCCGCGTCTATTGTTCGTGGGTCTGTCCGATCAACCCGGTGACCGACGCCGCCAACTGGTTGCACAGGCGGTTGGACTTGCCGAAAGGTTGGCAACCTAAACGGCGCACGCGGTTGTGGATATTGGCCACGGCGCTGATCGTCTCGGGCCTCACCGGCGTGATCGCATGGGAGATTATCAACCCAATCACCATGTTGCATCGCGGCCTTATCTTTGGGGCCGGATTTGTCTGGGTCATGGTCGTTGCGATCTTTGTCTTTGATGTGTTTGTCGCCCGTCACGGCTGGTGCGGCCACATATGCCCGGTCGGTGCGTTGTATGGCCTGATCGGCACCAAAAGCCTGTTACGGGTCAGCGCGGTTAACCGCTCGGCCTGTGACGATTGCATGGATTGTTATGCCGTATGCCCCGAAAACCACATCATTTCGCCCGCGCTGAAGGGCAAGCCGGGTGCCACGCCGCTGATCCTGTCAACCGACTGCTCAAACTGCGGTCGCTGTATCGATGTCTGTGCAGTTGATGTCTTCAAATTTACTCACCGGTTCGACGACCAAGTCGCCGCACCTTCCGATCCAGTTCCCGCGCCTGAACCGCGCGTAGCCAGACCTATTTAAGGGAGTGCCGAGATGAACAAGCCAATCCTCACAGGTGTCGTCGCCCTGATCCCCGTTATATTCCTGAGCGGGTTCGTCCTTGCGCAATCTGCGACGGTGCAAACCCTGCGTGGCGCCGAGGTGGATGAACCCATTCCGTTGGACCGGATTCACAAGAACGTGGAAGGACGGATGCAGCGCAACTATCGCCAGCAACCACCGCTTGTCCCCCACTCGATCGAGCAATACCAGATTGACGTGCGCACCAATCAATGCCTGTCCTGCCATGACTGGACCAAAGCCGGGGAACGCAATGCGCCGACCCTGTCGATGACCCATTATCTGGATCGTGACGGCAATGAGTTGGATCACATCGCCGGGACCCGTTATTTCTGCAACCAGTGCCACGTGCCTCAGGCTGATGCGCCTGCGTTGGTCGACAACGTGTTTGAACCCTCGTCCGGCAACTAATCCAACGCATGTCTGAAAGGAGCACCAAGATGGCAGACTCCCCCGAAAACCGCGGTTGGATCCGCCGCCTCTGGAACGCGATCTGGACCCCGGCTGTTATGTTCAGCTCGGGCTTTCTGATCCTCGCCGGGTTTCTGGCCGGTATTCTGTTCTGGGGTGGGTTCCACTGGACATTGGAACTGACCAATACCGAGGAATTCTGTACCTCGTGCCACACGATGGAAACCAATCTGGGCGAATACCGCGAGACGATCCACTATAACAACCACTCCGGTGTCCGCGCGATCTGTTCTGACTGCCACGTGCCACATGAATGGAACCACAAGATCAAGGCCAAGATCATGGCTGTTAAAGATGTCTATCACGAGCTTGCCGGAACCATCAGCACGCCTGAGAAATACGAAGCGCATCGGCTAAGTATGGCTTCGGCGGTCTGGAAAAAGATGAAGGCCTCTGACAGCCGCGAGTGCCGCAACTGCCATAACTTTGACTATATGGATTTCACCATTCAAGAAGCACGCGCTGCATCGGAACATCAGCGGGCAATTGACAACAACATGACCTGCATCGACTGCCACCAAGGCATCGCACACAGCCTGCCGCAGGGTTATCAGGAAGAATACCAGAAAATCACCGATGCGCTGGCTAATAAATCCGCAGGTAACTTGCAACAACAGGTTGCAGACGGCAGCGCAGAAATCCGGTCATACCTGACCACACAGTCGGACTGAAAAGGGGTAAGTTATGCTGGAACTTCTGGGAACAATCGGCGGCAACATCATCGGCCTTCCAGGCATTCTGGGCGTTGCGCTTGGCATGATGACGCGCCGCCTCTGGCTGGGGGCCATGATGGGCGGTTTGATCGGCATTGTTGGGACGCTGCTGTTTGCCCATTGGGACTTTGCCAATGTTGCAACGACCGAACTTTTGATCGCCATTGTTGTGGGTCTGTGTGCCGGGACACTGGGTTCTGCGATCCGTATCAAAGGGGCAACGGTCTAACAGAAAGACCGAAGCGTGCTGGGCAATGGCGGCGTAGTGATTGGTCCTTTACCCGATGCTCTGGGGTAGATAGCGGCTAGGTGCAGAAGGGCTCTGATGGAATGGACATCCCCTGATTTCTCATCTGATAGGTTTTCGAGATGGAAGCCGTCAGAACTATCGAGCAATCCGTGCCGAGGGACCATTGCTCGCGTTGGTGTAGATTTTCAGCTGCAGCCCACGCGCCACTGGAGCATTCGACCACGCCTTGCAATGGACAGGTATTACGACATCTAGCTGCAATAAAATAGATATCATATCAAACCCTTAAAGATAGTGTTTCAGCCAAATTGATTCAGGAAAGTAGGCCTCAATGAGTCCACCGCAGATTGATTCCATATCTTATTGCGCACAATGGCGCCCCTAAGCGCGTAATCCTAGGAACCATGATTGGCCTGGCAAGATCCGGGCTCTGCTTGTCCTACTCCCACCATTTTGTACTGCGCAAAAAAACAACCTGTTCTGGCGCAAAAAGTAACAGCGCAGCCCGCACCGCCGCACTTGTTTTAGGGCCAGCAGGATTTGGACAAGCCAAACGCCTCTGGCCATCTGGGGTAAGACGCTGCCTTTCCCCTCGGGCAACCCTATTAGACAACACCGTGTCCTCGGCTGCGCCTATGGACCGCACAAGACGCTGTACAATCGATGGAAACGGTGGAGCGACAAGGGCATCTTCGCGCGAATGATGGCCGGTCTGGCCGCCGAGCACGGCGAACAGAAGACTGTGATGATCGACGCGACCTATCTGAAGGCTCATCGGACAGCGACCAGCATGGGCGTCAAAAAGGGGGGCGTGGACGCCTGATTGGCCGAACCAAGGGCGGCATGAACACCAAACTGCACGCCATCTGCGACAGTCAGGGACGCCCGCTGAACCTGTTC
>NZ_JBXWPF010000034.1:0-10626 GCF_059611265.1 Ruegeria sp. CDSA241 | reverse complement strand
GGTGCCCGAAGGTCTTCCTCTCAGCAATCGCCATCGCAGCTCTCGTCATCTATTGGCTATGAGTCCTGACCCTAGTTCATGCTGGCGGGGATAGGCGTCAACTTGAAGCCTTTTCTCAAAACCTTGACCTGTCAGCGCAATAAATCCGAACCTCAAATTTCCAAATTGGTTCCACCTACAGCGTATCAGACACGCTCAACCTAGAGGGACCAAGAAATGAAAAAGACACTGATTACATCCGTCACCGCATTCGCCATTGTCCTGAGTGCCGGAACGTCCACCGCTGGTCCGTTGCGTGACCATAGCCAACGCGGGTTTGCGCACAAAGTTCACTCATCAGTTTCGCAAACAGTCAATCACGCTGATGGGATGGCCAATACCTACCAAACCACCAATTCTTCCGGCTTTGGCTTCGCTTTACCTTCAGAGCGCCATCTGGGTCAAAATAACCTGTCCGCCACTCAGCAGTATCCCGCAATAAACCCGAATTGGAGCTGGGATTTGTCGGATGTTAATTTGATCGGAACTGATACTGGTGGATACGCAATCGAAGACGGTATTCGCCTGAATTGGGGTCAATTCAAGAAAACCAAATGCCTGGTCAAGTTGAAGAAGATGGTCGATACCTCATTGGTTCCGTGATCATTATCGCGGCAGGGTTTGGGGTTATCATCGAGGGTTTTGCGGAAATTATTTATGATATCGCTTGTCCACTTGGCAATCTTAGCCCAGCTGAATGCTAGCTATTCTGGAATGCGGGAGAATTTAGGTCCGGCTGCGATGTAATGCCGGTAACTGCTGCGCTTCAATACTGAAAGGCCACCCGGTATAATGGGAAGATCACCACGGTATGGACCGACCATGACCCAAAACCCCTGCGCCGGCTCACAAGAGACGGTTCAGGGACTACTGCGTCAGGGAGATCATGCTGGGGTGTTCTGGGTGGAAGCCGATATGTCGGCTGAAACCTAGAGCCCGGTAACGAGACGGCAGGCTCGGGATTTGCTACAAAAACAGATTGCAGCCCAAAGTCACTCACCGATCGGGACGTAGCCGGTTTTGTTGCAAAATTTTGAGCACGACGAGCTGTTTTAACGATCGGATTGGAGCTAGACGGTCAGCTCAGCGAATTGTTTGAATGAACAGAGTCCAGGCTTGAATTGGCCTTTGCGGATCATGTGCGCCACCTCGATACCTGCAAAAGTTGCCGTAGCCGACCACTTAATACAGCACTGCGTGCAGGTGAATGATAAGTTTGCGAGTGCAAACCAGTAACGATAATGGCTCCCATTATCGTTATCGATACGAACGGCCCAACCCGGTCATTGTGATTTTTCGCGGTGCGCGCTCGCTACGGAAGAAATGCTGCATGCGCTCGAAATCTGGCGCTGTGACGCGGCGATGAAACCGGCCATTGGTGCAGCGCAGCGAGGCTGGAACGGTCAATTCACACAGTGCGGACTAAGTCGCCGTTCGCTGCCCAGCAGAATTGCCATGTATTTGAACGACGAAGCTTGCCTTCGAGAGGCTAGATCAAGTGGCGCCGACACTCGCTTCTCGGAGCAGGAACCTTTGAATTTTGCCGCTGGGTGTCTTCGGCAGTTCTTTGACGAATTCGATAAGCCGAGGATAGGCGTGTGCAGAAAGGCGCTGTTTGACATAATCCCTCAGCTCTGCAGCTAACTCCTCATTACCTTCTGTGCCTTCCGCCAGTACGACCACCGCTCTCACTATTTCGGTCCGTTCCTTGTCCGGCACGCCTACGACTGCCGCCTCCGTCACAGAAGGGTGTTCAATCAGGGCGCTTTCAACGTCAAACGGTCCGATGCGATACCCCGAAGAGGTGATGACGTCGTCGTTCCGCCCTACGAAAGTGATACATCCGTGTTCGTCCCGCTCCACCGTGTCCCCGGTAAGATAGTATCCGTTCTCGATCGATTTGTTGCCCTTGTTCAGGTAGCCGCTAAAGAACAAGAGAGGTGAATCCGCGATGTTGACGGCCAATTGACCAGGCTCATTGAAATCGGCGATGCTGCCATCATCGGCCAGAACCTCGACCCTGTATCCCGGCATAACATAGCCGGCCGATCCCGGACGGACCGGATGTTCGAGCCCGTGATGATTATTCACCAGCATACCCGTTTCGGTCTGCCCATAGTGATCTTTGATCGGCGCATTCAGTTCGGTCTCGAACCAGCGGATGACTTCGGGGTTTAGCGGCTCGCCTGCGCTGCTGATGCACCGGATCTGATCGCGCAGCTGTGCCGCGCGCTCGGTTCCGGCGGCGATGATTAGTCGAAACGCAGTAGGCGCGCCTGCAAAGTTAGTCACATCCAATCTCGAAATCACGTCATATGTACTGTCCACTGTGAATGGTCCCTCGACCAGAGTGGTTGCATGACCCAATAGTAGCGGACCGATCAACGCATAGTATAGACCATAGGCCCAGCCCGGATCGGCAATGTTCCAGAAAACATCCTCATGCCGCAGACCGATCCCTTCGATCATGTAAGATCTAAAGGCAGGCAGAGCTTTTAGGGGCACGGGAACTCCTTTTGCGGGACCTGTAGTTCCAGATGTCGCCATCATTAACATCAGGTCATCGCCGTTCCGCAAAACCGGGACGAACTCAGGCGATTGCGAGGCCATTGCCCGGCGGAAATCAATGTCTCCCCCAACAACCTCTTGTCGTGTGTCAGCAATCATCGCGACAGGCGGGCAACCTTCCACTTCGTTGAGCTTTTTGCGGTTCGCGGCGTCAGTCACAACCATCTTCGCGCCGCTCATGGTCAAACGGTCCTGAATGGCCTTGGGCCCAAAGGCTGTAAACAAAGGTTGATAGGCCGCACCTGCCCGGAGGGCGCCTAGAACAACTGTCACAAGATCCGGGGTGCGCGGCAACAGACCCGCCACGATGTCGCGGGGTTGGATGCCTTGTTCCTTAAGCAAATTGGCAAAACGCGCAGCTTCGTCGCGCAACTGCTTAAAGTCGCGGGTCTCATGGTGCCCGTCCAATGCAATCCAGTTCAAAGCCATGGGATTGCCCTGCAAATGGGCGTCACAGCATTCTACGCATGCATTGATCCCGCCGCTGAAATTGCCGAAAAAGACAGACTTTGCGAGGTCCAGATCAAAGCCCTCCACCGCTTTGGAGTATTCTGAGGAAGTCCCAGAGTCAGAATTCGATTCCATCAAAACGTATTCCTCCAAATGCAGCCCGTAATTACCTTGCACTCAAATAGGTCAAATTTCTACGTTGGAGATTACGCGAACATCTGCGCGCCACGAGTGGTCCATTCAGTCCCGAACCAAAGCTCGATTTGGCACGAGACGGTAGGGCAACGGTCCAATGCATGGCAGATGAAATGGGAGTGAGCCGACGCTCGTTACAGAGATACCTAAACGCGTCAAGATTCACATTTTCGGGGATACGCGGCCAGGCTGTAAATCATGCTGCATTGCTCGTGCAAATGGTCTAGGTCAGGGCAGGCTCGTTCGACCATCGGAACTTTGCCTCTCAGCGAATTTCATCGAACCGGTCATTGAAGGCCGCGCTGGGATGCGAAAATTGAGCCGCGCATTTACTGCGGTTGGTTTGAACAATAAGAATGGCTGTCAATCCTGACGTCAATTTTAGAAAACGCGGGAGCATTCCCGCTACACGGAGCAATGACAAATCAACTACTTGCCTGCGAGTTGGAATTTAAGAGCGCACCATGCAAAACGTGGCAGTTCACGAAGATTCTACCCTGCGTAACGGTTTTTCCTGATCTTGCTCAGACGGTACGTGTTGCGATTTTTAAATGATCATTTTAATATACTCCGATGGGTAGACCAAGATCATATTCACGCGAAGCTGTAGTTGAAAAAGCCATGGGTGTTTTTTGGCAAAACGGCTACAAAGCTGCATCGATAAGTGACGTTGTCCGCGAAACCGGGCTGAACACGGCCAGCATGTACAAGGAGTTTGGAGACAAGGAAGGATTGTTTTCAGCAGCTTTGGATCATTACCGCGATCATGTTATCGGGCCGCGCTATCGTATTCTGATCGACAACCCTAACTTAGAGGGCGTCGAAATGTTTCTCCGAAACGTTTTTTTGGGGGCCGCCAAGTCGGAATACAAGGGCTGCCTGATGATGAACCACCTTGCGCAGAAACATGTGATAAGTCCTGAGGCCGCTGAACAGGTGGGCGCGTTCTGCGCAGAAGTCGAGTCATTGGTTGAAACTGCTCTTCGTAATGCCCAGGCGGATGGAGATATCGGGGCGGAAAAGGACACAGCGCAGCTTGCAAGCTTTGTGGTTTTTTGCGTTCACGGGACCGTCTTGTATGGGCGGCACGACGAAAAAAAGCACGTGATACCAAACTTTTACGACTTGATCATGAGGGAAATTCGCGAGTGAAGTTCATCCCTCATTTATTTTAAAATTGATTTTTTAAAATAAATGTTCTAAAACTATCCCATCCAGACGGAATTGAAGGCAACGACGCGCTGGACGCTAGTGAAACAGGGATAGGAGAAGCACGATGAGTATTTCCGAAACGGCTATGGCCTTCTTTGATGCATGCGAAACAGGCAAAGGCTGGAACGTCTGCAAGACATACTGTCAGGACGGTGCCACTTTTACATGCGAAGCCGACGCATTGGTCGATATCTCGACAATCGAAGATTATACAGCCTGGACGGCGGGAATTTTGACCCCAATCCCAGATGGCAATTACGACATCACCTCATTCTCGACTGATCACGAACGCAACATCGTAACGGCCACAGCAGTATTCAGCGGCAAACAAACCGGTGAAGGTGGACCAGTTCCTGCCACCGGCAAAGAAATCGCAACCAACTATGCCTACGTTATGGAATTTGAAGGTGATAAGATCGCCCGAATGACCAAAATCTGGAATGATGGGCACTCTCTAAAACAACTCGGATGGGCGTAGTGACGTCGCTATAGCGGCGGCGCCATTTAGGGGCTGTATTGCGGGAACTTGGTAACCACTTCGGGCTCTCACCGGCAACTTTGCGTCTGAGCTCCAGCCTACACACCATGATGACCGTCTATGGCGCATTTGGACCCAAAGTGGTTTTGAACCCTTTGTAGGTCAAAATAACCGCGCCAAACACTCTTTTGGGGAGCGTGCCATGTCAACACAAACTGGATATCTGTTGATCGCCGACATTTCCGGCTACACACAATTTTTGACCACTTCGGAAATGGATCACGCTAATCCGATTTTGCATTCCTTGCTGGGCGTACTGGTCGAACAGGTAGGTGATCCGCTCCATTTCTGGAAAACCGAAGGCGATGCCGTTCTGGCATATTCAACCCGGCAGGATTTCCCCTCCGGCGAGACCTTCCTGACCATCTGCGAGAATCTCTACAACGCATTTGCTCTTCGTCGGCAGGACATAATTGCCAACACAACCTGTACCTGCAACGCGTGTGCCAATGTCGGAGGGCTGGATTTGAAGGTTATCACCCATCATGGCCAGTTCGAAGAAATGCAACTTGGCCCGGTAAAAGACTTTTCCGGCGCCGACGTTGTTCTGGTCCACCGAATGGCCAAGACGAACGTTGTTGAAGCCACCGGTGTACGCAGTTACGCGCTGTTTAGCGAGGCCGCTGCAAACGCCATGGATATCAAAGGCATAGTGGAACCGTTTTCACAGGACATCGAACATTTTGGCGAGGTTTCGATGAAGGTCTACGATTTGGCTAAATCTTGGGAACGTTTGCGTACCAACCGCGAGCGCCATTTTTTGACCAAGGAAGACGGAGTTTGGACCTTCAGCCATCATTTCGATGCTCCAATTGCAGTCGTCTGGGAGGCGTTGGTCGCGCCTGAACTAAAGCTGAAATGGATGAACCGTGTTCAGGATATCACCGTCGACAGCCCGCAAGGGCGCCTCAGCAACGGGTCGGAATATCATTGCTCTCACGAATTGGCGGACTTTTTCTATCGCATCACTGATTGGGAACCGTTCGACTATTTCTCGACCTGCATCCAGGATCCGGCGCGCACTGGAGTAAGCCTGCCCGAGACATATCAGCTGACGCAAACGAACTCTGGCACCGACTTGCGATACACAATGGGTCAAGCGACGGATGCCGAAGGCAATAGGTCGGAAATCTCAGAACAGGAGGTTTCAGCGTTCCTGGCAGAATTCTGGGCCGCATCGTTCTCTGATCTGGACGAACAACTCAAGGCCTCGAAGTAAGAGCGCTTTGATGGGACGGCTTACATTGCGTCGGCAACCGCGAAATGCTGCTCTCTGTGATGTGTATGATGTCTGACGCCATCACCTACCGAACATTGGAGCAACAGTAACGTTTTCCCATGCCCTGCTTCCCACGATCAATCCAACGGCCCTACCCGTCATAAACTCAGGGACAACATTTCACTCAGGGATTTCCACGGTTCCTACTATGTGGGTTCGCCTCAAAGGTAGTGCTTGGTACATCGACACAATGTCCGTCGTGGCTATGCCCTCGCCAGTCATTCCATCATAGCGCCCGGTTCCGACGATAATTTCCCAAGAGTTAGCCGCGCCTTTTTCACCTGCTTTCCAACGCATCGTGAAAGTGTCTTCGCCCTCACCAAAAATGCATATTCCGGAGATTGAGTTGGTCCCATCTTGGTAACCGAACCCCGATCCAAGGCATCGAGCAAGCCCGCCGTCAACAGGACCTTCGATAACTTCAAATCCTCCTTTGTTGTCGGCGATGTGGAAAATATGATCACCAAGGTCAAAGTTTTCCTGAGAAAGCGGATAGAAATTATTAAGCTCGATGCGTTGCTCCTCGGCACTGGTCGCAGTACTAGTAGCGGCCAAGACCGAGATCAAAATTAGGTTTTTCATTAAGGCCTCCTAAGGCTCCATTCACCTTAAGAGTATTAGTGACATTAGCAAACGACGGGCATGTTAATTTCCGCTATTCATGAGCGCCCGCTCGTCTCAACCCGCCTGTATGTGCGGATTGTCCGGGAATGGGTGAAGCCCATAGACCTTGAGGCGAGCACCAAGGGAACGCATTCTAAGAGGTGAGCCGAGGTTACTCAGATCTGCAGAAACATTGACAATCTGCGCAATAAGCGACTTCTGCCTGAACATACAAAAATGGATAGGACGGTACGGTATCCTGGCCTAGAGTTGGAGGGCACATTGGCCATCGCGGAAGCTTTTGAAATTTAGAGCCACAGGGTCGTTTTCCTAGACGGCCCAAACCGGACATTGGCTACCGGGTGGTGATGCCGCGGTCGCAACCCACTTTCCGGACATTCACTGCGAGCGAAGTCCCCGGCGCGCTGAGCACACACAACGCGAGACTTGTCGGACTTTCCCGAAGCCCCTTAACTTTAACGGAAGTTACCTACTGGTTCTTGTTGGTGCTAGTAACCGCACGCCAGCCTTCCTTTGGCGGCCTGTCTAACAGGTCTTGGGCGCGGATCATCATGGCGACTGAGGCGGGGTCTCCGTTTCGCGCCTGGTCTGCGGCCGCGAATGCGGCAACGGCCTCTTCAAACCGCCCTGTCCGATAATGTGTAAGGCCCTGTTCATAAGCCTCTATCCAGGCAAATGATCCAACACGCCCATCCGCCATCGCGATCAGTTCGTAGACCACCAGCTCTTCAACACGTCCAAACACGGTAAGCGTGTCCAACTCTCGGACCACGATTGCGTCAGCGGCCTGTCGCCTCGTTTCCGGCCCGACCAGGATCAGCGTTCCATAGTCTTTGTTGGCCCCTTCCAACCGACTGGCAACGTTCACGACATCACCAATCGCGGTGTAGTTCAACCGCTGCTCTGATCCGATATTTCCGACCAGAGCCTCGCCGCTGTTCACCCCGATCCTGACGCGTAGGGGGTTGCCGGCCTCATCTTCAATTCCGGACGCGCCCACGGCGGCGACAAGGTCCAGCGCTGCGCGGCAAGCATTTTCAGCGTGATTGGCATCTTTACGCGGCGCCCCCCAAAACGCCATCACGGCATCGCCAATAAACTTGTCGATCGTCCCACCGTTTTGAGTAATGGCCGCAGAGGCTGCGCTGAAGAAGGGCTCCATCAGCTGGACAATATTTGGGCCTAGTTTTTCGGACAGCCCTGTGAAACCCGCTACATCGCAAAACAACACAGAGATCTGTTTCATTTCTCCGCCCGGCTGTATCTTGATGCCCTCAGCAACCAGCATACGCACAAGATCGGTGGGCACGTATTTTCGGAAAGCGGACAAACCAGCGGCCATGCTCGCGGTTGCCGCAGAAAGATTGGCAAGCTCAGACAGTCTGGAGGGTCTGCGCTCAATGCGTTCGACGTCAAAGCGTTCGATTTTACCAAGATCTTCGGCGATGCGTGCCAACGGATTTGCGACAATGCTTCGGATCAGCCAGATCGCCAGCCCGGTTGCGACGACCACCACACCGATCAAAACGTATATCAAGTTTATCAGCGCTTCATCGATGCTCGACAGAAACGCCGCTTCGGGTATGACCGTGGCAACGCGCCAGCCGTAAAACCCCAGTGGCGTCAGCGCCACCGCATAAGGCACGCCGTCGATGACGACACGTTTCGTCAGCGTGCCTTGGGCATTCGCTTTGGGATCTGCCAACAACCTTTCGCCTGAGATCATGGCAACTTCATAAAGCTTCCCTTCGCCCATGCGCGCCGGGGTAATCTCATCCGCTTCTGCATCAGGTACTGCAATAACTTTGCCGTCAGCGTTCAGAATAAATGCCGCGCCGAATTCGCCGGGGGCAAGCGTGGCGAGAAAACGTGACAAACGATCCGTTTCGATTGCAACGGCCAGAACACCTTGCCGCGTTCGGTTGACGTCTATCGGACCAGCAAAGGCGTAAACGGTTTTTTTACTATCCGGAAGGTCGCGCGTTTCGATCCACCCCGCAGAGCTGAGCCCCATGAAGTTTTCAAACCAGGCATGTTCGCGCGGATCATAGGATGTTTCAGTAAAGGTCCGCTCCTCGAACTGAATGTCACCGGGGATAAAGATATAGCGATCCTTCCGCAGCATTCGGTCGCGGATCCCCTTGTCGATTTCAATCATCTCAAGCCCGCCGTCACCTAGACGGTGCGACGCGAAAAAATTGCCATCGGGCCAGCCAAAGAACATCCATGAGATATTCGGCTGCGCCTGCAGTTGCGACAGAAAAACAAACTCGCGCTTGTCGGCCTGTCGCGTCGCGATGACGTTCTGGACAAAGATCGTGCGAACGGCTGCCCAAGCGGCTTCGGCCGACCTAAGCGTCACCCCCACCTCGATGCGGACAGTGTTCGCTATCTGGCCGTTGATTTCAGCTGCAAGCATGCGGCTATTGTCGCGCGCAGTCGTCCACCATAGGGAATGGACAATAAAGGTCGACACTCCGATAGACACAGCCACCAGAATTGACACAGCGATGCCCACGCTAAGTCGCACTTAAATCTCCGCCAAATTACTCATATTCTTCAGTATTGAATTGAGATTGCTAGGAGGGCATAACTTTTTAGACCTATCCCGAAATCTCACGCAACTGTTAGGTAGCAGCAAAGCATTGTGTTGAAGCGGGCGCTTGAACATTGGCTACTGTAACTGACCTTTGCGATTTTGCCAGACGCTGTGTGCAAATGAACGGGCCGCCTGAACTTGCCATTGGCAGATATGTCCCACCACTGCGCTGCAGCTCATCAAAGGAGACATTCGCCGCAGCCACAAAATCGGCGGGTCTACGAACTAACAGCTCGCGAAAGGAATCTGCCGTTCATCTACTCTGCCCTTCCCGCCGCATATTGCGGGAAGAGCCGCCGTTGGCCCGAATTCGCAAGTTCGATATGATCTTAGCGGCTTTGTCGCAAAATTCTCTGAAGTGTAAGGGCTGGTTGGAATTTACTAAGTTCATACGGTTTGGTTCGTAAACTGCTTGACCGGGCAGATTCCGACTCCGAACTGACCCTTTCTGATCATCTGCGCAACTGCAATCCCATCGAGCGTTGCAGAGGCGGACGCAGTTTCGCTTATGGCGACGTGCCTTGTCGGCAATCAATGGCGCATATTTGACGATCCAACGGTTCAGCGTCGCGTGATCAACCTTAACTCTGCGCTCAGCCAGGATTTCTCCCAGATCCCGATACGACACTGAGTAGCGCAGATAGAAAAACGCCTCGTGCAAGATCACATCTTTTGGGAAATGCGAGCCCTTGAATGAGATCGTCACCGGATGCTCCTGTCAATTTTGGGCTGGTCATTAATGTTGTTTTCTCCAGCGACAGAATAATAAAGTCTATTGAGAACCAGTACCGCCAACCACTAATCCAAATATATAAGGGCGCTTCTGGATAAACGTGGCCTTTTGTGCCGAATGGGCAAAGCATTGGTTTGTCACCCGTCGCGCAAACACACCGCACCAAGAAATGGCGAACGGCATCTAATCTGATCTCTAGACGGCGGCGGCCGCTACCTGGAGGTGCGTTGTGGGCTAACACTTGCCAGATCTCAGGCGTTAGCCCTGGATGCTAGCATTGGATCGAGTTGCCTTTCAGCACATCGAAGCCAGCCAACTAGGGTCAGGACTCATAGCCAATAGATGACGAGAGCTGCGATGGCGATTGCTGAGAGGAAGACCTTCGGGCA
>NZ_JBXWPF010000033.1:0-16035 GCF_059611265.1 Ruegeria sp. CDSA241 | reverse complement strand
CTTCGGTCTCTTGTTTGCCATTCTAGGTCCTCCGTTTCCTATACATAACGGGGGACCAGTTCAGTTGGGGAGGCTCAAGAAAAGCTGGTGTTGCTCAGTTTCCTGTTTGCAGTCGTACCAAGTTCTTTCACTGAACAGTTACGTGACAACTGATTTTTTCAGTACCAAAAATGTCATCATCCCCAGAGGTGGAAGGGTTCTTTGCTCCTCTACGGCAAGCGCATCCTCTTGCAGTACTGTTTCAATATCGAAATCAGAATGCCAGCCAATCGTATTTGCGACCGGAGCAATCGCGCGTTCCAAGGATGCGAGCAACCCCCGCTTTCGTTGGAAATGGTTGGTAATTACTACTTTTCCACCCGGTTTACAGACCCGTGCTATTTCCGCCATTACCCTTTCCGGTTCCGGTACGACGGATAGCACGTGCATTGCCGCAACCGTATCGAAATAGTTGTCTGGAAAATCAAGCGTGCGCGCATCCATTTGCCTCAGCTCGGCAACATGGTTCAGCGATAGATCTTTTGCTTTGTCGCGCGCCTTTTGCAGCATGTCCTCACTGAAATCGATTCCGGTCACTTGCGTTTCGGGCCCGTAATGTTCCAGCGAAAGTCCGGTGCCGACGCCAACCTCCAGAACTTTGCCTGGACGTCTATTGATAAAATCAACCGCCTGCTGCCGCCCGACATTGGTAACTGCCCCAAACGTCTTGTCGTAGATGGGGGCCCAGCGAGCATAGGAAGTTTGAACGGCTTTGATGTCCATATCGAGTCCTTAACGGTTAGAAGGTATTCCCCTGTCGAGCCACGCCCAGGCGACCGTACCCACATATCCGAAACAAAGCACAATCAACGTAGCCCAGGCGAA
This sequence comes from Ruegeria sp. CDSA241, assembly GCF_059611265.1. Classification (NCBI taxonomy): domain Bacteria; kingdom Pseudomonadati; phylum Pseudomonadota; class Alphaproteobacteria; order Rhodobacterales; family Roseobacteraceae; genus Ruegeria; species Ruegeria sp. CDSA241. Next base: position 15,171 of record NZ_JBXWPF010000033.1, on the reverse strand, counting down.
AGTCAGCAATGCGGCCCCCGCAACAGCGACACCGATGAGAAAAAACTTTGCGTTCTCGCGCGAGATTCGCGTCGTCTTGAATGACCAGGTCGGTATTTGGCTGATAAGCAGAAGACCTATGATCACCATATAAAGGCAAATCAATATACTGGGCAGCAAAGGGGCATCGGCGAAGGCGAAGGACAGATACATTGGCAACATGACAAGCAGCGCCCCTGCAGGGGCGGGGACTCCCTCGAAATAGGCCCCATCTTGATCGCAGGTTTCGGATTTGCCGCCCACATTGAACCGGGCAAGTCGCATGACGCAGCACACCGCAAAAAACAGAACCGCAATCCAAGCCGCACTGCGTATATCCTGCAAGGCCCAGAAATAAAGAACGAGCGGTGGGGCGACCCCGAAGTTCAAGAAATCTGCAAGTGAGTCCAGTTCGGCCCCCAGTTTGCTGTCACTGCTGAGAAGGCGCGCAATACGGCCATCCAGCCCATCCAGCACACAGGCGGCAATTATCAACTGGACAGCGAGCACGTAATTGCCCTGAACGCCAAATCTGATTGCCGACAGGCCCGCGCATATGGCCGTTATGGTCAACGCATTGGGCAACAAGTGGATCAGCGCAAACTCGGTCTCTTCCTGTTTGGATGGTTTTGCCACTGATCCAGTTACCTACTTTTCTTCAAGGGTGGGCAAACTGGCAAGGACGGTTTCGCCCGCAATCATCGTTTGCCCTACACGCACTTGTAGGACCACGCCATCAGGAAGATAAACATCCAGCCGAGACCCGAAGCGGATCAATCCAAATCGTTCGCCAGTTTGCATCGCTGCGCCTGGCTTCACGAAGCAGACGATCCGTCTGGCCACGAGGCCGGCAATCTGGACAACAGCCAGATCCTGACCGTTTTTCATACGAATGCGCAGGCTGTTGCGCTCATTATCAGCACTGGCCTTGTCCAGGGATGCGTTGAAAAACTTGCCGGGGCGATATGCAACAGCGGTAATCTCACCTTCAATTGGCGTGCGGTTCACATGACAGTTGAAGACACTCATGAACACACTGACACGGGTGAGAGGCGTGTCAGGCATCCCAAGCTCGTTCGGCGGCACCGCCGCTTCGATCAGCGAAACCACCCCGTCCGCTGGGCTGACGATCAACCCTTCTCCTGTGGGTGGCACGCGTTCCGGGTCGCGAAAGAAATAGTAGCACCAGATCGTGAGGCCGACACCAAACCAGCCCAGAATGTTAGACAGGAGAAACAGACCGACCGTAACGGCGGCAAAGATCGCGACAAACCGAATACCTTCCGGGTGCATCGGTTTGATGAACGTATCGCGCATGCGCATCGCAATCTTTCCCCTAGGTCAACTGATTGAACTTCATAAGTGGATTGGTAGGGAAGGCAAGTGGGACTATTGCGGTGGGCAAAGATTGATGGCGGGGTGTTACAATTTTATGGGTTCTACTGACAGCTTTTTTGATGCCCAGGTATCGGCGGTTGGACTAGGCGCCAGATTTCCGTTGTGGCATTCCACGACCGTGTTGCATGGATCAGGTTTGAGACGAATTTGCCCCATACCCCATCACGTTAGAAGACGCGTTCGTACTCCGCACGATTGAGAGATGTCATGCGGTTGAGCGCTTTTGATGCAATTTTCGCTTCAGCTATTTGCCGGTCGAGATCACACGCTTGCAGGCGATCGCCGATAACTTGTTTCCATCTGCCGATCTAGGCTTCAACCCGTGATCGCTGGTTGTCTCCCGTCTCACTTTACCAGTCCATTCTGCCATGTTCAGCGATGGTATCGATGTGTTGATTGCGCCGTGCATTCTCGCCGCGAACCGCGTTTTTAGGTGGGGGTATAATGATCTCAATCCTGGATCCGAACTTGTCCAACAGACAGTCTGCAACACATTGGCCGTCATATGCTCCATCCGCCAGAAAGCGGTTCACATCAACATCCATGTCAGCTAGCAAATCTGGCAGTGCCGTTTCATTGCCCACGTGTTCGGTGGTCAATTCCGTTGCAGCGATATCACCGGTTTCCGGGTCAAGCCTGATGTGGAGCTTGCGCCATGTTTTGCGCGCCTTCCTGATGCCGTGTTTTTCTCCATGCCAGCCCTTGTCGCCACGCACTTTCAGGTCTGTGCTGTCCACAATGAGGGTGATTGGCTTATTTGCGTCTCGCCGGTTTTGGACAATCTTCATCCGCTTACCGCGTCGCGACAAGGTCGAGAAGTCCGGTACTACGAGGTCAATGCCCATCAGCCTGGCAATCGACCGCATGAAACTCTGAGTTTGTCTGAGCGGAAGTCGAAACACGACCCGCAGAGTGAGACTGATCTCGATTGCCAGATCTGAATAAAGCGATTGACCGCCGCGTGTCTTGCGGCGTGACGAAGCCCAGTTCTTCACAACATCATCAGAAACCCAGATCGTCACATCACCTCGACGCCGGAGACTTTCGTCGTATTCCGAGCAGTTCGTAACACGATACGTAGCCTTGGGAAACTTGATGCGACGGGCATTATTGAATTTGTAGGGATGTATCGCCGCTCGCGTCAGAGTGAGCGGCGGCGATATCGCGGCTCGGCGATCCATGCAACAACATCATTTTGCGGGACTTTATTGTTATTCATTAGGACGACACAAATGACCGCTTCGAAGGAAGCTGGCATCAAATCCAGACGCTGCTAAACTTATCATCGTAACAACCTTGTTATCGCAACGACCAAAATACATCTTGCCCAAGATATCTACCTACTAGTAGATAGATATCAGTTCACAAGGAGTGACGACATGAAAATCTATGATACTGAGGGATTCCCAAACCCCGCACGTGTGCGCATTGCGCTTGCTGAAAAAGGCGCAACAGACCAGGTCCAATTCGTTCCGGTTGACGTGTTGGGTGGCGAACATCGCACCGAGGCCTTTAAAGCCAAAAACCCCGATGCCGTTGTGCCATGCCTTGAGTTGGCGGACGGTACACATATTTCGCAGTGCAATGCGATTACAGAATATATCGACAACCATTTCGAAGGCCCGTCGCTGACCGGAGAGACACCAAAACAACGTGCGCAAATTTCGATGATGAACCTGCGTGCAGAAAATGGTCTGCTGAATGCTGTGGGAACCTACTTTCACCATGCCACACCAGGTCTTGGGCCAGACCTTGAGACCTATCAATGTGCTGAATGGGGCAACAAGCAAAAGCAAGTTGCTGGTCAGACAATGGCTTACTTGGATGAAGTTCTGGCTGACAATGAATATCTGGTTGGTTCTGAGTTTTCGGTTGCTGATATCACAGCGTTTGCCGGTCTTGCCTTTGCGGACTTTGCCAAGGTCGACATTCCAGAGACACTCTCCAATCTGACGGCATGGCGTGCAAAGGTCTCGGCACGGCCCAGCATCGCAGGTTAAGGACGCGATACCACTCAAGCCGAAAGGAAAAACATGGAACTGAACGCAGACTTTAAAACACGCGTGGTTGTTCATTCTGAACAGCTTGAGTGGAACGCTTCGCCTATGCCCGGTGTGGATCGGCGTATGTTGGACCGCATCGGCGGCGAAGTTGCCCGTGCCACTACGATTGTGCGCTATGCGCCGGGCAGCAAATTTTCGGAACACACCCATACAGGTGGCGAAGAATTCATCGTGCTTGATGGTGTATTTCAGGACGAACATGGCGACTTCCCCGAAGGGACATATGTGCGCAATCCTCCCGCCACTGCACATACGCCGGGGTCAGAGCCGGGCTGCACGATCTTTGTAAAGCTGTGGCAGTTCGACATGGCCGACCGCAATCAGTTTCGCAAAACCATGGCCGAAGAACTGACCGATCCTGTGGATGGTGTCGCAACGGCTGAACTACACCGTGATGCGCGTGAAACAGTTACCTACAGCCACCTTGATGCAGGCGCGACACTGGAAAATACCGATGTGGGTGGGATCGAAATGCTGGTGATTGCCGGTTCCGTCACCGAAGGCAGCGATACGCTTGAAAAAGGAGCATGGCTGCGACTGCCGGAAGGCGATCAACTGTCTGCAACGGCTGGCCCTGATGGGGCAAAGCTGTGGATCAAGACGGGTCATTTGCCCCACGCCAAACCGCCTGCCGTCTGATGAGTGTTGAAAAACCTTTGGTCCTTGTGGCCGGCGCGGGGGCTGGCCTTGGTCAGTCCCTGTTGTCCCGTTTCACAAAAGATGGCTTTGCTGCCGTTGGCTTGGGACGTACGCAACCTGAAACGGTGATTGGCCAGTTCTTTGAAATGGACCTGACGGACGAGAGTGCCGTTCCCAGCATCCTGGCACAGGTTATCGCAGAACATGGCCCGCCCAAGGTTGTGATCCACAACACGAGCGAACTGATCTTCGCGCCTTTCGCAGAAACCCGGCTTGCTGATTATCAACGCACGTGGGGATCGATGGTGCAGTCTGCCATTTTGCTTGCCCAATCGACACTGCAACCGATGGTCCGCGCTGGCGGTGGTACGTTCATTGTATCTGGCGCCACAGCGTCCTTGCGGGGTGGTACAAGATTCTCGGCCTTTGCCAGCGCAAAATTCGCCTTGCGCGGCCTGACGCAATCGCTTGCACGGGAGTATCAACCAGCAGGTGTTCATGTCTGCCACGCGATTCTGGACGGTATCATTGATACAGCGCGATCTCGGGACCTGCACAACCTTGATCCGGGCAAGATGATGAAGCCCGAGGACATCGCAGAGGCCTACTGTAGCCTCGCCCGCCAACCCAAATCCACATGGACGCACGAGCTAGATCTGCGCCCGGCATCCGAAGGGTTCTAGCGCATGCAAACGCTGATTGTCGGCGGCGGGTTGTCAGGACTTGTCTTAGCCGAACGTCTTGAGGCGCAAGGGCGCGACTATATGCTGATTGAGGCCCGCCCGCGGTTTGGCGGGCGAATCATGACGCAGCATCTGGAGGCAGGCTACTTTGACATGGGGCCTGCCTGGTTCTGGCCGGGCCAGCCACGTATTGCAGCTCTGATTGATCGGTTTGGTCTGACAAAGTTCGACCAATTCGCCGAGGGCGCTCAGACCTTTGAGGATGAACATGGCAACGTGCAACGCGGGCAGGGTTTTTCATCAATGGAAGGGTCATGGCGGCTAAAGGGAGGGTTGGCTGCTCTGACAGACGCATTGGCCAACTGCCTGCCGGATCATCGCAAACAGCTAAACGCGCCGGTTGTTAAACTTGACATGTCCGGCGATCAATTCATTGCAACAACGGCAAAGGGCGAACAGATCCACGCGGATCAAGCTGTCCTCGCTGTGCCCCCACGTGTTGCGGCCGAAATCGCATTTTCGCCCGCATTGTCTGCCGAAGCCGCCCAAACCATGAAAGGCATCGCGACATGGATGGCAGGTCAGGCCAAGGCTGTTGCGGTGTACGACAAACCATTCTGGCGCAAACAAGGACTGTCCGGTGATGCAATGAGCCGGAAAGGACCGATGGTCGAAATCCATGATGCATCCCCCCCTGAGGGCGGACCATACGCGCTATTTGGCTTCATCGGTGTACCGCCCCAAGGTCGCGCGGACGAACAACTGCTGCGTCAGCACCTGCACGCTCAATTAACACGGTTGTTCGGGCCTGAAGCCGCCGAGCCCCAAAAGCTCTACTTGAAAGACTGGGCCATTGATCCTTACACTGCAACTGAGGCGGATAAGGTACCTCTATATGCCCATCCGACATACGGTCTACCGAAGGCGATGAGCAATCTGTGGAACGGAAAGCTGCATTTCGCAGGAACAGAGGTCGCCCCGGTTTTCGGCGGCTATATCGAAGGTGCTTTGGAAGCGGCAGAGAATGTCCTACACAGCCTAAACGCCCAAAATCTTGGATAACACATGGCGACCGACACCAAGACAACTCTGCTCAATTCGGCTGAACGGGCCGCGCGCAGGCGTGGCTTTGATGGGTTCAGCTATGCCGACCTGGCCGCCGACGTCGGAATCACAAAGGCCAGCATTCACCATCATTTCGCCAGCAAGGCAGCTTTGGCCGTCGCGCTGATGCAGCGGTATTATTCAGATTTGGAAACCGCCTGTGGCGAGATTGATCAAGACCATGCAACAGGGGCGACGCGCTTGGCCGCTTTGATCAAGCGGTATCGTGGCGCACTTGAAGGTGGTCAAAGCTTGTGCCTGTGCGTGTCTTTTTCGACCAGTACAGAAAATCTATCAGCAGACACGATTGCCGAGATGAACCGTTTTCGCACAATGATGACCGAATGGCTTGCGAGGGTATTTTCACTGGGTCAGGGCGATGGAACGATCCTACATGTTGCCGATCCGGCAGCAGAAGCCGCCGCAACACTGCCTTTGCTCGAGGGCGCACAACTGGCAGCCCGAGTGGCACAGGACCCGCAAAGGTTTGAAGCGGCAGTCCAGATTTTGTCCAAGCGATTGGTTCAATAAACCAATGCGCAACCCTTCGTCCTGACACTGGCTTTTGTCCGTTAGGACTTGAGCACGTTCAAAAACAGACATTGCTGCGCTCTGCAGCATTGGTCGTTTTGGGCTCTGAACGGACCTCAGATGCGATACGGCATCGGTTGTCCGCCTGCCCTACACAGATTGTGGACGGCCCGTTGCTACCATTGCCCGAGGATTAGCGATGCTGCAGTGAGGCCCGTCGGAGGAGATGAGGTGGATGGCTCCTGCTCCACCGGCATGGCAATGCGCAACAATGCAGTTGTTATCGACTGCTAGGTCATGTTGACAAATGGCGGATCCAGAGGCGGATTGAAGTGATATCCACGAAGCCGAGAAAGCTTTCGGCTGCCTTATCTTAGCGGGTAGCCACTCGCCGAGCATTCATAAGTTTGTTGAAACATCTCTCGACCAGGTTTCTTAGCCGGTAGAGAGGCCAATCCAACCCAACGCGCCTCTTTCGGGACTTTCGCATTGGGATCACCGGTCGAATGCTTCGGCTGTGCAGTTCGGTGCGAATACGGTCGGCATCGTAACCTTTGTCGGCCAGCAGCACGACTGGCTCCGGCAGGTTGTCGTGCATGACCCGATCAAATCCAAGATAGTCCGATGTCTGGCCGGGTGTGATGTCCGTTCTCATCGGCAGCCCAGCGGCATTTACCCGGAGGTGGGTCTTGGTCGTGAAGCCGCCTTTTGAGCGGCCAAAACCCTGTTGCGGAGTCCCCCTTTTGCGCCCGCTGCCTGATGATGGGCACGAACCACTGTACTGTCGACCATTTGAAGAGCGTCAGGAACGATCTTGCTCTCGGTCAAGGCTTCCGGAATCTGTTCCCAGAGCCCCGCGAGAGTCGAGCGCCGGAACTGTCGGTAGACACTCGACCCCTTCCCAAACTCCTCAGGCAAGTCTCGCCGCGGGGCACCTGTACACGCAATCCAGAAAACACCATCAAGAACAAGGCGATGATTGGTAGGTTTGCGCCCATTCGGGGCACGGACCGAAAGGATGAACCGTTCAAAGAACGCCCACTCCTCGTCCGGCATTAGATTTCGTGCCAAGCTGGCCTCCATCGCAGATACCGGCTTGAATAACGATCAGAGGTCGTTGTGAATCCCTTTTGTCAACACGACCTAATATGTATGAATTTAGACTAGGGCGATGAGGCGAAAAGCCATCCGATATCTAGCTACCTATTCATCAAAGTATGCGTTATGCGTTGTGTAGATTGCCTGAATGGTTGGCGTCAAACGGTCAAGATGCGTACGAAGAACTTGATCCGCCGCCCACGCATCCCCGCTGAACAGGGCCTTTAAAAGAGATTGATGATCCAGATACAACTCATCCATTGCTTCTTTGCTGGTTAATGCCAGCATGCAAAGGCGGTCAACCTGCGCTTTGTTTTCGGCGATGATTTCAAACGCAAACGCCTGTTTGGCCGAGGCGCAAAGCAGTTTGTGAAACTGGTAGTCCAGATCATGGAACAAATTGACATCTTCTGCTGAGATTGCATCCGCCTGTTCACGAAGGTTAGCTTTTAATGCCGCGTCTACCGACTTGTCGCGATCTGACACGGCAGTGCGGATGACCTCCAATTCGACTGCGGCACGCACAAAGCGGGCATTCGCGATGAGCTGGCGTGAGAACGGTCGAACAACTGTCGCGCGTTGTGGCCGCACCAAAAGGAGATTGAGGTTGGAAAGTCGCGTGAAAGCCTCGCGCACAGGCTGGCGTGAAAACCCGAATGATTTCGCAACATCCGTTTCGGATATCTTTGTCCCTGGAAGCAGCTCCAGGCGGGTGATTTGTCCAAACAGTTCGTCAAAGACGACATCGCTACTCGTCGTACGTTCAAGGGTTCCCAAAGCTGCCATTTTTTGTTTTCCAACCTCTGTTTGGCGACATTGTGGCAGATCAGAGAGAGAATTAATAGAGCAAATTAGGATACTAGGTTACATTATATTCATTGTTCTAAAAGGAAAATATCACATATCTAAATAGTATCTAGAAAATTTATGTTGACTAGTATCCCAGTTATCGTGTTGGGTGTGCCCATCAACGAGGGCGGAACAAGTGTGCTAGCTGGGAGGAAATCAGATCATCCAAATTGGGGTGAAGGCTGATCTGGCGTGACCACTTGTAAGGTTTCGAACACGATCGCCGGTCAAAGACGACTGGAAGAAAACAAGACCTGAACCTGATCTGGGAGGATAGAATGTTCAATTTTTCACTAAAGACGTTGGCTGTGACGGCTGTTTTGTTGGGCGGGGTTTCGACCGCGCAAGCTGATGTCACACTGCGCGGGGCAAGCATGTTTGATGAAGAACATGCATTCACTAAGACCTTGCGCGAGTTTGAACGACTGGTCGCAGAGAAATATGATGGCGAGGTCGAATTTGATCTGCGCCTGAATGGTGAGCTTGGGGTTGAGTCCGATTACGTCACCTACCTCAACCAAGGTGTCGCCGTAGATTATACGATCCTTGCCCCGTCCAACATGGCGGTGTTTTCAGAGTCCATTCCTTTGATGGATATGCCTTTCCTGTTCCGTGATCTTGAACACTGGGATGCGGTCCTTTCGTCGGATGCGCTGAAACCCCTTGAGGACGATCTGCGCGAAGCTGCAGGTATCGTGATTGTTGGGTATCATGGCGGCGGTGTGCGGAACCTGGCCTCAGCCGAGCCCATCACAAACATGGATGAACTTGCCGGACACCGCATGCGCGTCATGGGGGCCCCAATTCAGGCCCAGACATTCTCAGCTGTTGGAGCGGCACCTTCCGCCATCGCTTACAACGAAGTCTACAACGCAATCCAGACAGGCGTTATCGCCGGATTTGAGAATGAAGCGGCCTCGATCCAGAACCTGAAGTTCTACGAAGTTGCGCCGCATGTCTCATTGACCCAGCACACGATCACCGTGCGCCCAATTGTGATGTCAGCAAAAATCTTCGATGAACTGCCTGAGAACCTGCAAGCCGCCATCATGGATGCCGGCGCTGAGGCCGGTGCATTTGGTCGCGCACTAGAGAGCGGTCAGGATGGTGAAAAACTTCAAGCAATGATCGACGCAGGTCAGATCGAAGTGCATGAGTTCGAGGGTCGCGAGAAAATGCTGGAACTGGTTCAGCCAGTGCAGGACGCCTATGCCGAAGAGCTGGGGGCGACAGAACTGCTCAACAACGTTCGCGGAATGTAATCTCCCGGCTGACGGGCGGGTGAGTCTTCAAGCTCGCCTGTCGGCACAATTTCCGATGCGCTTGGCGCGTCACATTGCGATGTAGGGTGGAACATGCTTGGAAAATATCTGGATAGGTTCTGCACTGGGCTTCGTATATTGCTTGGCGTGATGATGGGGGCATTGGCGATACCGGTCGCGATGCAAGTTGTCTCTCGCTACACCGGTTTGATCCCAACTTACCTTTGGACCGAAGAACTGGCGACGTTCCTGTTCGTCTGGATTGTGATGATCGGGTCTATTGTCGCTGTTTGGGACGGCACCCATTTTGACGTTCGAATTACCCGCAACGCAATGAGACCGCTGCCACGTTTGTTCCAAGACGGCATCGTTCACGTTGCCATCATGATTTTTGGGGCGTTCTTCCTGTTTTACGGCATCGAATACACCGAATTTGGGGGCAACCAACGATCTGTAATGATGCGTGCAAACCTCGCGATCACGCACGTATCGGTCCCGATTGCCGGAGGGTTTTGGTTTCTCCTGTCAGGCTACCGGTTGTCCGAAACCATCGCGAAATATCTAAACCGAGAGAGCAGCCAGACATGATCCTCGATACTGCAACTGCCGCCACGATGCTTATTGCTGGCTTTCTGGTGCTGATTTTCATCCGCATCCCAGTGGCATTCGCATTGGGTTTGGCGACCCTCCCGGTTGTGTTGCTTGAGCTGCGGCTGACCCCGTTCATCGTGCTGGATCGGATGTTCCAATCCTATAACTCCTTCATCTTATTGGCCGTTCCATTCTTTCTACTGGCGGCCAACCTGATGAATTCCGGCAAAGTAACCGACCGGCTGATCGAACTGGCCCGTGTGCTAACCGGCTGGATGCCCGGCGGATTGGGTCATGTAAATGTCGCTGTGTCGATGCTGTTCGCTGGTATCTCCGGATCTTCCACAGCAGATGCGGCGGGTATCGGAAAAATCCTGATCCCAGCCATGCAGAAAGAGGGGTACGACACGCGGTTTGCCGTTGCTATCACGGCCTGCTCTTCGGTGATGGGGGTCATCATCCCGCCGTCGATTTTGATGATCGTTTGGGGCGGTGTCATGCAGGTCTCTGTCGGCGCATTGTTTTTGGGCGGCGCGATTCCAGGCCTGATGATTGGCCTCGCCTTGATGGCTACGGTCTATGGTTTCGCAAAAGCCCGCAATTACCCGGTGACGGCGACGCCGAACTGGGGTGAGTTCTGGGCCGCTTGGAAAGGCGCCGCACTGGCCCTTTTGACACCGGTCTTTGTGATTGGCGGTATTGTAGGTGGTCTTGTCACACCAACTGAAAGTGCAATCATAGCGGCGGGTTATGCGCTGATCTTGGGCATGTTTGTCTATCGGACGGTCACTGTCAGAGATTTGGGTACGATCCTCTATGACACCGCACGATTTGCAGCCATCTCTCTGTTTGCGATCGGCACCGCCTCGGCATTCGGATGGCTACTGTCGTTCTACGATGCGCCGCGCCTGATTGTCAGTGTTCTGACTGCTTGGGAGTTCGGGGCATTTGGAACGGCTATCTTGATTGCCCTTCTGTTTCTTCTCTTTGGCCTGTTCATCGATGCAATCCCGACAATCATCATTCTTGGCACGGTTCTGATGCCCGTGGCGCAGGCGGGTGGGGTTGATCCGATCGCCTTCGCTATCATCGGCATTGTCTCGCTTGCCTTCGGGCTGGTGACACCGCCATACGGCTTGTGTTTGCTCATCTCTGCAGCGATCGGTGGCCTGAATGTTGTGCAAGTCCTGCGTGAGGTCGTGCTTATCCTTGCCCCAATGCTGGTCATCCTCATTCTGTTGGCGGCATTCCCCGAAATCATTCTGTGGCTCCCAAAGGCAGTTATGCCGGGGGCGTTCCGATAATGGCGTCTCAACTTGCGCTGTGAGCGCTCTGAGAGGGCAGCCAACTGAAATCCGTGACACAAGCGAAGCTGGCGCTTTGTAATAGGAAGGACCGACATGAAACTTGCAGGTAAAACCGCCATTGTAACCGGAGGAGGCCGTGATATTGGCCGCGCGGTTGCGATCAAACTCGCCTCTGAAGGCGCAAATGTTGCGATCAACTATTTTTCCAGCTCAAACGGCGCGGATGAAGCTGTTGCCGCAATCGAAGCCAACGGCGGTAAGGCGATTGCCGTGCAGGGCGACCTGAACAAGAAGGCGGATGTTGACGCGCTTGTGTATCGCACGGTCGAAACCTTTGGCGGCGTCGATATTCTGGTCAATAATGCAGGCGGTCTGATCGCCCGCAAAACCATTGCGGAAATGTCTGTTGAACATTGGGACGCCGTGATGAGCCTGAATCTGACCAGCACATTCCTGATGACGCAGGCTTGCCTGTCCAGGATGACGTCTGGAACTATCGTCAATCTCGCCAGTCAGGCCGGGCGCGATGGTGGTGGACCGGGTGCCGTCGCCTATGCCACAGCCAAGGGCGCGGTCATGACCATGACACGCGGTTTGGCAAAAGAGGTCGGCCCCGACATTCGTGTGAATGCACTTTGTCCTGGCATGATCGATACCGATTTTCACAATGTTCATACACCTGATGCTGGTCGACGCGGCTTTGAAGCCAACGCACCGCTAAAGCGTCAGGGTCATGTCGATGACGCTGCAAATCTCGTTTTATTTCTGGCCTGCGAGGACAGTGCCTTCATCACGGGCGCAAACATTGATCTCAACGGTGGCATGCTGTTTTCCTAACAAGCAAGGAGAGAACCTGTGCCCAATTTCCCGATCGTCTCTACAGGTGAACATGTCACGCGGCAGGTGCTATCTGATCATCCTGACCTCATGGTTGTTGCCTTCCGGTTTTACGCGACCGGGGCGATTGGTGCCCTACACAGCCATCCGCATGTGCAGGCGACCTATGTCGAAAGCGGTCGATTTCGGTTTACGTTGGGTGAGCACGAACAAGAGTTTGGCCCCGGTGAAAGTTTTGTCATCCCGCCCGGCCAAACCCATGGCTGCACATGCCTGGAACCTGGGACATTGGTCGACAGTTTCACGCCCCGCCGCGATGATTTTCTGTAACTGATATGCGTGTACTGGCAATCGGCGAATGCATGGCAGAACTTGCCCCATCTGAACGGGTTGGTGAATTCAAGCTTGGTTTTGCGGGCGATACCTTCAATACAGCATGGTATCTTGCACAAATCGCCGCAGATATCGACGTCAACTATCTGACGGCTGTCGGAGATGATGCGATTTCGCAGGATCTGCGGGCGTTCATGAAAGACAGCAGGATATCCGACACGCACGTCCAAGTCATTGCGGGCAAAACGATTGGGCTATATCTCATCCATCTCAGCAATGGTGAGCGCAGTTTTTCATACTGGCGCAGCGACTCTGCCGCCAGGCAACTTGCGGTCGACGAGATTGCACTCGGGCGGGCAGTTAAGGGCGCAGACTTAATCTACTTTTCTGGAATAACCCTCGCTATTCTCGATCCACAATCACGCGAAATTCTGTTAATTGCGTTGCGTCGTGCACGTGCATCCGGAACGACTGTTGCCTTTGATACAAATCTAAGACCACAGCTTTGGTCTACGCCGCAGGAAATGACAGACACAGTTATGAAAGCTGCTGCGCAATCCGATATCGTTCTGCCATCTTATGATGACGAAGCCGTATGGTTCGGGGACGGCGATTCAATTGCGACGTTGGATCGGTATGCAAAGGCTGGTGTCGATCAGATTGTCGTCAAGAACAGCGCGCAGCCTGTGGTTTTTCAAAAAGCAGGTCAACGTGGAGAGGTAGGCGTTGATCCAGCGAGGGGCATTGTCGATACCACTGCGGCAGGGGACAGTTTCAATGCAGGTGTCTTGGTAAGCGTTGTTAGGCAGGATGATTTGGCAACAGGCATACGCAAGGGGTGTCGTCTGGCAGGCCATGTCGTCCGTCACAAAGGCGCACTCGTCCCGGTTAACTTAGATCTTGGTAAGGATGAGACGGGTTAGTGATACGTCTTGATCAAGGAGTAGCAAGATCATGAAACAGACTTGGCGCTGGTTTGGCCCTTCTGATGCGATCTCCATTGGCGAAATCAGGCAAACCGGTGCAACCGGCATCGTCTCAGCCTTGCACCATGTTCCAACAGGAGAGGTTTGGTCAGTCGAGCACATCAAAGAGCGGCAGCAACAGATTGAGCAGCCCGGAGGCGTTCCATCTGGATTGACCTGGGACGTTGTTGAAAGCGTTCCGGTGTCCGAAGCGATCAAATCGCAAACCGGCCCGGTAAGGCAACACCTTGAAATGTACAAGGAAAGCCTACGTAATTTGGCCGAATGTGGCATTCACACAGTCTGCTACAACTTCATGCCAGTGCTGGATTGGACGCGTACAGACCTGAGCCATCCGCTGCCACATGGTGGGCACGCAATGCGGTTTGATCTCTTGGATTTTGTCATGTTCGATTGTTTCATCCTATGCAGGCAACGCGCGGAGCAAGATTATTCAGCGGTGATCATAGAAGCCGCACGGGCCCGGTTTGCAGATCTGGGTGATGGAGATCGCCTGAAACTGTCGAACAATATCGTCGCTGGTTTGCCGGGGGCGAACGACAATTGGTCTCTTGAGGACGTGAAACGAAACCTCGACGCATATGTTGGCGTGACGCCCGAAACCCTCCGCTCCAACCTGGTTGATTTCCTTTCCGAGGTTGTTCCAACGGCCGAAGACCTCGGCGTCCGGCTCTGTTGCCATCCAGATGACCCACCTTTTCCACTGCTTGGGCTTCCACGGGTCATGTCGTCGCAAAGTGATTACGCGACCGTGTTGGATGCCGTTGACAGCCCGGCAAACGGAGCAACGCTATGCACCGGGTCATTGGGTGTTGCCGAAGACTTCGACCCAGTATCCTTCATTGCTCAGCTCGGCCATCGGATCCACTTTGTACATCTTCGCAATACCGTGCGGGACGGTTCAAGCGACCGCAATCGCCATAGTTTTTCCGAGTCCGAACATTTGGCCGGAGACACAGATATGGTTGCAACAATTCGCGCCTTGATGGTCGAAGAAACGCGGCGCCGCAATCAGGGGCGATCAGATTATGAGATTCCCATGCGCCCGGACCATGGCCACGCTTTGCTGAACGATCTCGCTCGTCCTTCCCAGCCCGGCTACCCGCTCATAGGCAGAATGCGCGGCCTCGCCGAACTGCGCGGTGTTATGCACGGTTGCACTTTGATTTCACCTGGGTCCGATGCCAATATTCGCGGCATTTAAGCGAGCGTCTGCTCCTCCGGACAGATCAGACCTTTTGCTGGGCTTGATGATACCAGTATGTGATCAGAAGACGACAGTAACCTGTCGGCAGAAGTCCGCTGTGTGCGCGCTTTGGGTCTTGAGCGGTTGAAAATGCTGCGCTTTGCATGAAGGTCCGGTTCGAGGAAACCGGTTGGTCGAACTGTTGGCGCCTAGGGTCAGGACTCATAGCCAATAGATGACGAGAGCTGCGATGGCGATTGCTGAGAGGAAGACCTTCGGGCACCTG
>NZ_JBXWPF010000032.1:0-16642 GCF_059611265.1 Ruegeria sp. CDSA241 | reverse complement strand
TATCAATATATTACACACCGTGCCAGAGCGGGCTTTTGCGTTGCGCCATCACAACTGAAAGCACCGTGGAAGCAAACGGGGCGAAGTTAACCACCTCAGCGAATGACATTGTGCGTCCGATACATCCGCAGAGAATGCGGGTCACACTCCATCCTTGTGACTATGAGGTCTGGTTGGATGGCTGCGCTGCGGAGGCCTTTGAACTGCTTAAACCCTATGCCTCAGATGAGATGGATATCGTCAAATCGGGCGCAGGAGAAAAGTCTGACACTAGTCTTTGAACGGCATGGTTTTTTAGCGAGTTCCGATCAATGAATGTCCGCCTACGATCGCGCCTTGGACATCCGACGATTTTTGTCAGATGACTGCACCGAGCCCTTTCTTCTGAATGCTGCGAGACGTTCGAACGTTCGGCGTTGCATTTTTGTTTGTGTGGAGCGGAGGTCAGTTCAGATCAGATTTAGAAGAGGCCCACATTCGAAGACCACCTAAAAGTTAGCCTGATATTTTGGCATCCTGCGCCGCGTCCCAACCCAAATTTGCAGACATTTCACGCGCAATAAGGGAGATCTGGGGACCAAGTTTTTCGCGGAACGCTGGCGTAAAGACCCGTACCGATCCGGTTGCACCGATGGACATCGTGGAACCTGGCCCGCTTGGCGCAAGGGGAGCTGCCACCGAACACATGCCGCGCTCAATCTCTTCCACGCATTCTGCGAAGCCGCGATTGCGAATGGTGTCAAACTCGGCTTCCAAGTCCTGCACGTTTGTCAGGGTGAATTCGGTGTAGGCGCGCAGCCGGCCTTCCATTTCGCTGGTCAAAAACAAGTCGGGTGAGAATGCAGCAACGGCCTTAGAGCAGGAACAGGCATGCAAGGGTCGTTTCCCCAAACCGGGATGGAGATAGGAGACCCCAGTGTCAGGTGTTTCAACGTGAATAATTTCCACGGATTTTCCGCGCAGACGGGACAGGAAAAATGCGGTGCCATATTGTTTAGCGGCTTGCTTTAGCGCAGGCGCAATCACCTCTAGCAGTGCACGGTCAGAGTGGTCACTTTTCGTGATCCGCTTCAGGCGGGAGCCGATTGTGAATGAGCCACGGGCAACCGGTTCCAGTAGACCCACACCAACGAGGTCCTGCACCAACCGGTAGGCAGACGGCTTAGGCAGGTCAGAATGAGCGCAAATCTCGGCCACTGTAGCCTCGCCCTTTTGTCCAACAACTTCGAGGATGAATGTCAGGCGTTCCAGATGCATATTTTTACCTTGCGAGAATCTTTTTATCGATTTACGAGAATCTTCAAATGATCGCAAGGGAGGAATGTGAAGATGGACGGAGCATGTTGTGGCCCGGGGTATGCAAGCCCTGCCGAGGCGATCAAAGCGCCGCGTGAAAAACTCTTGTACACAATTGCCATCTACACCGGCACCGGCATTCAAAAGCCGGACTACCTAGCCACCGTGGACGCCGACCCGGAAAGCCCGACCTATTCACAAGTCATCCATCGCTTAGAGATGCCCGGCATCGGGGATGAATTGCATCACATGGGCTGGAATGCCTGTTCTTCCTGCCACGACGACGCGGGCATGAGCCGTAAATACCTGCTGGTGCCAGGCGTGCGGTCCAACAATATCCATGTGATCGACACCGCGACGGACCCGTTTGCTCCGCGCCTTCATAAGGTGATTGACGGGGCCGAGATCAAGTCAAAAACCAATCTGAGCGGCCCACACACCGTGCATTGTTTGGGCTCTGAGATCATCATTTCCTTCTTAGGTGACGCACAGGGCGAAGCGCCCGGTGGTTATCTGCACCTCAACAAAGAATTCGAGATCGTTGGTCGTTGGGAAAACTCAATGGGCGATATCCCGTTTGGTTATGACTTCTGGTACCAGCCGCGCCATAACGTGATGGTCAGTTCCGAATGGGCCGCACCCAACACATTCATGCCAGGGTTTGATTTGGAAGAAGTGGGCCACCTGAAATACGGTCGCCGCCTGCACATCTGGGATTTTGAGAAAAAGGTGCCGGTCGAGACGATGTATCTCGGCGAAGACGGCCTGATCCCGCTGGAGGTAAAGTTTCTGCATGATCCTGACAGTACACATGGGTTCTGCGGTGCCGCGCTTAGCGCCAATGTCATCCATTTCTGGAAGTCCGAAGCTGGGAAATGGGAATGGGAAAAGATCATTGATGTGGAGAATGAACCGCATCCCGAATGGCCTATTCCCGTGCCCGGTGTGATGTCGGCCATCCTTGTATCGATGGACGACAAATACCTTTACCTCAATAACTGGTTGCACGGCGATATGCGCCAGTACGACATCTCTGACCCGCATAATCCTGTTTTGACCGGGCAGGTTTGGATGGGCGGGCTTTTGGGCAAAGCGCCCGAGGTCAATGGCGTCAAAGTGGCAGGCGGGCCGCAAATGTATCAGCTCTCGCTTGATGGCAAACGGCTTTATGTCACGACCTCGCTGTTCTCGACCTGGGACAACCAGTTCTATCCGGAAATTCGCACCCAGGGCGGTGTCATGCTGATGATCGACTGTGATGTCGAAAACGGCGGTATGAAAATCAACGAAGATTTCGTTGTTGATTTTGGCAAAGAGCCAAACGGACCAAGCCGCTGCCATGAAACCCGCTATCCCGGTGGCGATTGTACAAGCGACATCTGGCTGTGAGCGAAACCCGCACAATCACAATCGCCAACCGCGATGATGCGACCTATCAGGTCGACGCCCGCCGTCCGTTGCTGGACGCTTTACGCGAACAGGGAGTCGATCTGCCCTATGGCTGCAAATACGGCGGCTGCATCACCTGTGCGGCCAAACTGACAGCTGGCGAAGTGGATCAGCGCAGGCAAGTGGCGTTGAACAATCGCCAGATCAACAATGGCTATGTTCTGCTGTGTGTGGCCCGCGCGGTGAGCGATTGCATATTGGAAATCGGCGTCGAAAGCCACGACAAACTTTATCGCAACCCCTTCCTTGATCCGCTGGAGCCGCATGAGCTGAAGGCGGATATCGCGACCCCTAAGGAGGCTTAAATGCCCGAAGCTGACATCGATCACCTGTATGATTACGCGCCCGAATATCTGGCGGACATCCTGCGTTCGGTCAAAACCATTGCGATGGTGGGGGCCAGTGGCGACAAGACCAAGTTCAGCTATGGCGTGCTGCGTGTGCTGCACGAAACGGGCTATGACATGATCCCTGTCAATCCAAACCCAAAGCTGATCGAAATTCGCGGCATACCTGTCGTTCATTCGCTGGAAGAGATCGACCGGCCCGTGGATATGGTCGAGGTCTTCCGCCCGAAAGAGGAACTTTACGCGATCACCGAGAAAGCCATTGCAATCGGCGCCAAGGTGCTTTGGGGCCAAATCGGCGTTTATGATGACCGCGCGGCCGCGCTTGCCGAAGAAGCGGGGCTGAAGGTGGTGATGAACCGCTGCCCCAAGATCGAGCTGTTCCGCCCGTTCTGGAAGCCCCGTCTTGATCTCGCAATTTGACTGAGAGCGGCACAGAAACTCATGTGGCCTCTGCCTGCGCATACGGCTGTAGCGGTGCCATAAATTGGCCGCTCGACGCACTATTGGACTGGCTCAAACCAATCGAAAAAGGAAACCAAACATGGCTCAGACGATCACCAAAAGCGCGAAAGACATCGTAAAGGTGGCCACGAAAGCGGTGCCTGCGATCAGTGCCGAAGAGGCATTGGCCTTGGTAGGCTCGCTCGATCACGTTTTTGTCGATCAGCGCGATGGTACGGAATAGGCCAAAACCGGCGTCATTGAGGGTGCTGTCGCATCGTCGCGCGGCATGATGGAATTCCACATCGACCCGGAAAGTCCTGCGCACAAGCCGGAGTTCAGTCAAGATAAGACTTACGTGTTCTATTGCGCATCGGGTGGGCGTTCTGCGATGGCGGCGGTGGTGGCCATGGATATGGGACTGTCGCCCGTTGTGAACCTGACCGGAGGCGTTGGCGCCTGGAAAAAGGCCGGGGGCGCGCTGGAATAAATCATGGAACCTTCAACAAATTTCCCAAATCTCAATATGGCAGCAAAGCCTAGTGTCGAAGGGTTCTTTGATCCTGCCTGCAACACGATTTCTTATGTCGTGAAAGACCCCGCATCTAACGCCTGTGCAATAATCGACAGCGTTCTGGATATGGATTACGCCGCCGGGCGGATCACTTACGACAGTGCCGATCGCTTTGATCGACGCCATCCAGTCACAAGGCTTGTCGGTGGAGTGGATCATTGAAACCCATGTCCATGCCGATCACCTGTCTGCTGCACCCTAAATTCAGGATAGGCTGGGTGGCAAAATTGGCGTTGGTGCAAGCATCATCGAAATTCAGGACACCTTCGGCAAAATCTTCAACGAAGGCACGGAATTTCAACGCGACGGGTCGCAGTTTGATGCTTTGTTCGAGGATGGTGACACCTACACCATTGGCGAAATGACAGCCTTTGTGATTGCCACGCCGGGCCACACACCAGCCTGCATGGTGCATGTGATTGGCGACGCCGCCTTTGCCGGTGACACGCTCTTTATGCCTGACGGCGGCTCAGCCCGCGCAGACTTTCCGGGTGGTGATGCAGGGCAGCTTTACGATTCTATCCAAACCGTGCTGAGCCTGCCGGACGAGATGCGCCTGTTCATCTGCCACAACTATGGCCCCGGTGGGCGCGCCATCGCGTGGGAGACCACAATTGGCCAGCAACGTGCCGACAACATCCATGTGGGTGCTGGCAAATCGCGCGAAGATTTCATCAAGTTCCGGACGGAGCGTGACGCGCAGCTGGCGATGCCCAAACTGATCATACCGTCCCTGCAAGTGAATATGCGGGCCGGCGAAATCCCGTGCGACGAAAGCGGCGCACCTATGCTGAAAGTTCCACTCAATGGCATATGAGGGCGAAATGCAAAACGATGATTTGATCCTGCGGGCTGACATCGATGGCGTTACCGTTCTGACTCTGAACGCGCCCAAGTCGATTAATGCGTTGTCAGAGGCGATGCTACGCGCTCTGTCTGACACATTTGACGAAATCGCAGAAGATCGCAGTGTCAAAGCAGTGATCTTGCGTACCGGCGGCAATCACTTTTGCGCGGGTCATAACCTCAAAGAAATGTCGGCGCGCCGGGCGGATGCCGACGGTGGGTTTCAGTATTTCCAAGACCTGTTTGCGACGTGTTCGGCGATGATGCTTCGGGTGGTGCGCTTGCCGCAACCTGTAATCGCCGAGGTCAAAGGGATTGCCACAGCGGCGGGGTGTCAGCTTGTTGCGTCCTGTGATCTGGCGGTGGCCGCCGACAACGCAACTTTCGCAACATCGGGCGTGAATATCGGGCTATTTTGCTCAACCCCGATGGTCGCGCTTTCGCGCAATGTGCCGCGCAAGCTGGCGATGGAAATGTTGCTTTTGGGGGAATTCTTGCCCGCAGCCCGCGTCGCCGAAATGGGGTTGGTCAACCGCGTGGTGCCCTTGGCGGAACTGGAAGCGGCATCCACAGAAATGGCTTGGATCATTGCCGACAAATCGCCGTCCGCCGTCAAGATCGGCAAGCGTGCCTATTACGAACAGCTCGAAATGCCGCTGGAAGAGGCCTACGCCTTTGCCGGTCGCACGATGGCGGAAAACATGATGGCCAAAGATGCCGAGGCCGGTATCGGGGCCTTCACCCGCAAAGAACCGATGCCTGAATGGACCGGGGAATGATCTACGAGGGCCCGGAACTTGCCCGTAATGCAGCGAACCACACCGCCCTGTCACCGGTTTCGATCCTCAAACGCGTCGAGCGCGTGCACCCAAAGCAACCTACCCGCAAATGACGGCGAATGCCCATTTCACTTGGCGAACTTGACAATTTGCCCCTTTCGGCGGTCCTCCAAAACGTGGCGACTGAGGAGATGTTGGATGCCTGACAATCAGGAACAGGACACATTTGCCGCCCTCGAAAGGCGCGAATGGGCCAAGTGCGATGTGGCACAGTCCTATGCCGAGGTGTTTGCCAAGGCGGCGGACATGGTTGTCCCACACCTGGTCGCTGCGGTTTGTGCTGGACCGGACACTCGTGTGCTCGATTTGTGCTGCGGACATGGCAATGTATCCGCAGGCCTTTTCAACACAGGTGCTCGCGTAACGGGCCTTGATTTCTCACCCGCCATGCTTGAGATGGCGCGGCTGGCGGTGCCACAGGCTCAGTTCGTTGAAGGCGATGCGTTGGCCTTGAGCTTTGAAGACAATACGTTTGACGCTGTAACAATTGGCTTTGGAATGCCGCATATGCCGGACCCCCCGAAAGTGTTGGCAGAAGTTCGCCGTGTTTTGCGCGACGGCGGTCGGCTGGCGTATTCGGTGTGGTGCGGGCCCGAATTTGACACTGCGCTGGGGTATGTTTTTGGCGCCATTGAGGAACACGGGTCGCCAGAGATTGCCTTGCCACCGGGTCCCGGGGCAAATGATTATGCCGATCCGACTATAGCCTTTCCCGTACTCGCCAAGGCCGGTTTTTCAGATTGCCATCAAACCATCGTCGCGTCGAAATGGCAGGTTAGTGATCCGGGCGCACCGTTCGTTTTCTTTCTTGAAGAAACGGCCCGAGGTGGCGCCCTTTTGCGCCCTCAACCTACAACGAATTTGGCCGCAATCCGAGTGGCGGTTGTGGCCAAAGTTCTGGCAAAGCACGGTGTGGGTCCTGAATGGGACGTGCCAATTCCGTCTGTCGTGACCTCGGCGGTCGTTGCCTAGCCGACCGGAACGATGTGCTGAAATGGGCGTCGTCGCCATTCATCCAAGTGTCCGGATTGTCCCGCGTTTTGTCTGTTCACACGCGTGCCGCAAAAGTCGTTTCGTACCAGAGCGGCCCTCGGTGCAAGTCGCGGCATAGGTTTAAGGAGAGCCCAAAATGATCCAGACCGCGATAGCCAAGAATGTCATCTAAGCGCAGCTATGCCGACTTTGCTAAAGTGCATACATGGCTCACGATGGACATTCGCCAATTCAAACCGCAATTTCTCCAAAGCTTCCGTTCTCAATGTTGAGCCCAACAATCGAGGCTATGACTTATCGAGTCATTTTCAGACCAACTTCGGCAGCCACACTCCTACTTGCATCATCGTGACAAAGCCGAGAGCTGAGTATTCCCACAAATGGAAAATTGATGTTATATAGAGAAATAGGAATATTAATTCTTGAGATGTAAGTCACGGGCACCACCGGGCGATCTTGAGTTGGGAGGTCTATATGCTTCGAGTTTTTGTTTATTCTATCTCACTGGGGCTGGCATCATCGACGGTCTTTGCCGACGCTGTTCCTAGCGAAGAAGCGGCGGAAGGCTTGTTCTCAAAGCAGCCGTATTCACCATATGCGAACCGGACTTTCCCTGAGCGCCCGCTGTGGGGAGACTCGCATCTTCACACCGGACTTTCGCTGGATGCAGGTGCTTTCGGGAACACACTGTTACCTGATGAAGCTTGGCGCTTTGCAAAAGGCGAACAGGTCATTTCTTCCACGGGTCAACCAGTGAGACTGGCCCGGCCTCTGGACTGGATGGTTCTCACGGATCACACTGACCTAATGGGATTTGCCCCGGACCTTCAGGCTGGCAAGCCGGGCGTTCTTGCCGATCCAAAAGGATTGGAATGGTACGAAGGTTACAAGGCAGGTGGCGAAGATGCCGGCAAAGCGGCGTTCGACATCATCACCAACTTCTCGCAAATGACCCTGCCAGAAGTTCTTCTAGAGTCTTACAGCCCAGGTGCAGATGCATTTGCTTTTACATGGGAACAAATCGTTCTGGCTGCGGAAGAACATAACGACCCCGGCAATTTCACAGCCTTCATCGGATTCGAATGGACCTCTGTACCCAAGGGTTTCAATCTGCATCGGAACGTCATGCTGCGTGATGGGCCGATCAGGGCGCTTCAGATGGTGCCGCCGGTCACGCAACCACCCTTTGGTGATACCGACCCAAAGGCGCTCTATGCATGGCTTGAAGACTATCAAGAAAAAACCGGTGGACGAGCGGTTGCTTTCGCCCATAACGGCAACCTTTCGAACGGATGGATGTTCCCGACCGAAGACACCTATCACGGTGGCAAGGTAGACGAGGAATATGTGGCCGCCCGCGCGAAATGGGAACCCCACTATGAAGTCACGCAGATCAAGGGCGACGGTGAAGCGCACCCCTTCCTGAGTCCGGATGATGAATTCGCGGATTACGAAAACTGGGACGTCGGCAACCTCGACATAACCGAGCTGAAAACCGATGACATGCTGGCTGGCGAATACGCCCGAGAAGCTTTGAAGCGCGGTTTGTTGTTAGAAGAAAAGTTCGGCGTTAACCCATATAAGTTCGGCATGGGCGGCGCGACGGACAGCCATACGTCTCTGGCGACTGCCGAAGAAGACAACTTCTTTGGAAAATCCGTCAGTGTTGAACCTTCGGCCACGAGAATAAAGCATCCTTTCATCGCCAATGACCTTGGCGAAATTCCTGGCGACCTTCTTGTCGCATCGGGATACACGGCAGTCTGGGCGACCGATAATACTCGCGCTGCAATCTTCGATGCGTTCAAGCGACGCGAAACCTATGCAACCACCGGACCTCGGATCGGCCTGCGGTTCTTTGGCGGTTGGGGTTTCAGTGACGCGGATGTTGAAACACGCTTCCTTGCTGATGTGGGCTACACCAAAGGTGTTCCGATGGGCTCGGATCTGCGACCTCGCGAGGGTGAAGGTGCGCCCGCATTCCTGATCGCTGCACTACGCGACCCGGTTGGTGCCAATCTGGATCGCGTGCAGGTGGTAAAGGGTTGGCTGGATTCTGAAGGGGCCTTGCAGGAAAAGGTTTACGATGTGGCGTGGTCGGACAACCGTGTTGCTGACCAAAACGGCAAGATCCCTGCGGTTGGAAACACAGTAGATGTTGAAACCGCCAGTTGGACCAACACGATTGGAACTGCCGAACTTGTAACCGTTTGGTCTGATCCTGAATTCGATCCAAATGCACGCGCATTTTATTACGTACGTGCGATCGAAATTCCAACACCGCGTTGGATCCTTTACGATAAGCTGAGATTTGGCGCCGAATTGCCCGAAGACGCGGTGCTCACACATCAGGAACGCGCTTACTCTTCCCCGATTTGGTATACACCGGCAGAGTAACACTGCCGATCACGGCGTTGGCAACCGAGGTAGAAGCCTTTACCTCGGCCCATTCACCAGACGATTGATTTGTGCGTAGCGTTGATTTTCTTGCAATGCTCAATCGACTGATGTCAGCATCGATACGTAAAACCGGAGCGCGTTTCATGCAGGAGCCTTCATGCGAATATTGAAAGAACCCCTGTTCCATTTCTTCCTGATTGGAGCAGCTATTTTCATTTGGTTCCAAATAGTTGCGCCGGAAAACGAGACTGTCGAAGATTTTGTGACAATAACAATCGACGAAAACGATATCGCGCTTTTGTCTGATCAGTTTGAAGCACGGTGGAAACGGCGCCCAAGCGGTGCCGAGCTGCAAGCTTTGACTGATGCAACAATTCGCGAAGAGGTACTGGTCAGAGAAGCCAGAAAGCTTGGCCTTGATCGCGGAGACTCTGTGATCCGGTCTCGTCTCAGTCAAAAAATGGATTTCCTGACCGAAGCGATCGCCACGTCTGTTGTTCCGGAAGACGAAGATTTAGAGGCCTTTTTGCAAAACAACTCGGAGCG
The DNA here is from genome assembly GCF_059611265.1 of Ruegeria sp. CDSA241. NCBI lineage: Bacteria > Pseudomonadati > Pseudomonadota > Alphaproteobacteria > Rhodobacterales > Roseobacteraceae > Ruegeria > Ruegeria sp. CDSA241. The sequence goes on along the minus strand of NZ_JBXWPF010000032.1, from coordinate 6,908 downwards.
CTATGCGACGCCCAGCAAGCTGGCCTTCATTCAGGTCTTTATTGGTGAGGAGCCAAACAAAGCTGAAATCGAGGGGGTCTTGGCCGCCCTGCGCGCGGGAGATGAGGTTTCCGACCTGGGCGCCTCGACACTGCTGCCCGCATCTATGCCCTTGACTGCGACCAGAGTGATAGACTCGGTCTTTGGATCTGGCTTTTCCAAGGGTCTTACAACATTGGATAAAGGTCAGTGGGCTGGCCCGATCCAGTCGGGTTACGGGGTCCATCTGGTTCAGGTGCAAGACATCGAACCTAGTCAAATACCCCCATTGTCAGAAATTCACGATGCCGTGCTGCGGGATTGGCGTCGCGTGATGAGCGAAGATCTGGCGCAAGCGCAATATGAGATTCTTGCTGCCAACTATGAGATCATAGTGCCCGCTCTCTCAGGTCAAACCAAATGAAAGCTGTATTTGGCCTACTGTTTGCCTTGCTGATTGCGTGGGTTGCAGGAAATGCCTCGGCGCATGCGCTTGATCCGGGGTACTTGGAAATTCGCCAAATCACATCGGACACCTGGAGCGTTCATTGGCGAAAACCCGATGTGAATGGTCAACCCATGGCGATTGATGTCATGGCGCCGGATGGTTGCACCCCGGCGCGCGGCCCTACCCCAATTTCCGATGGCAGAGCATGGGTTTCTTCCTGGGTTATCGAGTGCCGCGGGGATATTGCGGGCCAACCCATCCAGATAGAAGGTCTGGAGGTTCAAAAGAACGACGTATTGGTCCGAGTGCAGCCCCTGCAGGCTGAGCCCACGACGCTTCGGTTCACACCAGAGACAGCCGTTCAGAACATACCTTCTGAACAGACCACATGGTCTGTTTTCACCGCGTATTTCCAGTTGGGTTTTGAACACATACTGGAAGGTTGGGATCATCTGCTGTTTGTCTTCGCGTTGTTTGTTCTGGTCCGCGATCCGTGGAGACTGGTGGGAGCAGTCACAGCATTCACACTGGCGCATTCAATAACACTGGCATTGGCAACGCTTGGTTTTCTGAATGTCCCTGGTCCGCCGGTCGAGGCCATCATTGCGCTTTCTATTGTTTTTCTGGCGATGGAAATTGTTAAGGTTGGAGACGGGCGTTTCCGACTTTCAAAGCAGAAGCCCTGGGTCGTTTGTTTCGGGTTTGGGCTTTTGCATGGCCTTGGTTTTGCAGGCGCTTTGGCCGATATCGGACTACCCTCAAACGATATTCCTGCAGCCTTGCTTGCCTTCAACCTGGGCGTCGAGGCCGGCCAGTTGAGTTTTGTCGGGGCCTTGGCACTTCTTGTCGCGATCTGGCGATTGATGGCACGTCCAGTTAGCCAAAGGGCGACTGTGATTACAGCCTATGGCATCGGGTCGGTATCGATGTACTGGCTCATAGAACGCATAAGTGGGTTCTGAAGCGCTTTGCCTTGGTGTTGGTTCAGGTGGTAGAACGGCTCAAAGGATAACTCGATTGCAAAGCGCGCAATTCGACCGGGTGCAGGTGCAACCGCGCAGAATGCGCCTGCGCACAAAAGCCCACTTCGTCGTATGCCCAACGTTTGTTGTCTAGCCCCCATGTTCTGGGCCATTTCGGACTAGAGTTTCGGGGACTGGTGGGCGCATGTTGAGGGCCTGATGGGGTCGGGTGTGGTTGTATTGCCTGAGCCAGCAATTGATCACGATCTGTGCCTGCTTGGTCGTTGTGAACCATTCGGAATTGAGAACCTCGCGGCGGAGCGTTCCATTGAACCTCTCGTTGTATCCGTTCTCCCAGGGAGAGCCCCGGGTAGATCCGGATCGGGTTCACACCGACCTTCTCGAGCCAACTCTGGGTTGCTCGTGAAGAGAACTCTGGGCCGTTATCGCTTCGAACGAAATCAGGCTTTCCGTGGCGCAGGAACAGCCCGTAGAGAACCTCCAGCACATCTTCAGAACCCATGCGGGTCCGAACTTCCACTGCAAGCGCCTGGCGGGTGTATTCATCCAGAACCGTGAGCATCTTGTAGCTCCGCCCATTGCTCAGCTTGTCGTGAACGAAATCGACGCTCCAGACATGGTTGGGATGCGTCGGTCGGAGCCGAATGATCGAACTGTCCTTGTGGTACAGGCGACGCTTCTTCTTGTGCCGCTGCGGGAGTTGCAGACCTTCCTCCCGCCACAGCCGTTCTACCTTCTTGTGATTGACACGCCAGCCCTCAACCCGAAGCAGCTGCGCCACCTTACGGTAGCCATACCGGCCATAGCTCTTGGCCAGACGGATCATGGCCAGTCGAAGAGCATCATCGTTCTTCTCTACGGCCTGGTATTGCATGGAGCTGCGTGCAAGGCCGACCACCTTGCAGGTGCGACGCTCTGATGTGCCATGCTTCTGGCGAGCATGAATGACGGCCTGACGAAGTTGGCTCGTCGTCAGGCCCTCGGTTTTAGGTAGTTCAGACTTTCTTTGAGGATCAGCTTGTCCAGTTCCAGTTCGGCCACGATCTTCTTCAGCCGGGCATTTTCTTTCTCCAGGCTGCGCAACTCCGACAGTTGCGACTTGCCCATGCCACCGAACCGACGCCGCCAATTGTAGTAGGTCGCATCGCTGACACCAACACCACGACAGGCTGTCCGAACATCGTCGCCATCTGCCAGCTTCAGTTCAATCTCACGCAGCAGCTTCAGAATGTCTTCGTCCGAGTATCGCTTCCGAGCCATCTCTTGTTCCCCCTTCTCGGCCAAAGTAGTGGCCCAATTCTAGGGGGCAAAGACAATGCAGGGCAGCGTGTGGCGGGAAGACGGTTTGCTTTACGTTCGCGCAAGTCTGATCCGCGCCGCTGATGCACAGGTTTTGTGGAGTGAGCGTTTCATAGAAGGTACCCAAGGCCTCAGCATCACCGGCATTCAGGAAAAAATTGCGTCACAATTCGCATCTCGCATCGGGCAACAGCACGGCTATGTGCTACGCGACGTGCGCGGAACGCGGCTCGATAATCCGAACGATCACAGTTTGCGGGGCTTTTCCTGTGTGGCGAGTGCGCAGATTTACCGGCGCACCTACCACCGCGATGAGTATCCGGCAGTACGGGAATGTCTGGAAGCGACTGTTCTCGAAGACCCTGACTATGCCCGCGCCTGGGCCATGCTTGCATATGTTCGCAACGATGCAGCCCGTTTCGGACATGAGACCGACCTGTCGAGAGAGGCGGCATTTGATCTGGCGCGCGACGCCGCGACTCGCGCGCTCGATCTGGACCCGCAAGATACCGACGCACTCCAGGCGATGTCGCATGTTGAGCAATACGCTGGCGATATGGAGCGTTCGATAGACTATGTGCGAAAAGCGGTAGAGGTGAACCCGAACGATCCGGCAGCGGTCGCCAACCTTGCCATCCGATACGCGATCGCCGGCCGTTTTTCAGAGGCAGCACCAACCATGCGCCGGGCCATCGATGCGTCGGTCGCGCCGCCGCCATTTTACTATCACGTGCTAACCGCTGACAGTTTGCTCAAAAAGGACTGGCCAGAAATGCTCGCAAACGCAGACAGGGCTGCCATCGATGGGTGGTCGTTCGGTCAGGCGATGCTTGCCATCGCGCACAACCAGCTTGCTAACACCGAGGCCTCTAAAGCAGCTTTTGATGCAATGGCTGAACTCGACCCGCTGCTTGCCAACGACCCGAGGTCTTGGCTCCAAGGGCACAACATGCACCCAACTGTGGTCGACGCCGTTTATGAGGGTCTTGCCGAAACACGCGCAGCGTTGTCGAAGTGAAAAGCAGGGCGGTTGACCATTGTTTTCGATATCCAATTTCGACAGAATTGCGAAGTGGACAACTTCCCTCGCGATTTATTCGTCTTGAGACCGGAAAATTATTGCAATCAGTTGCTGGCAAATAGCATTTTATAGATCAATTTCGGCAGTCGACCTCGTCCGCAACTCGGTCATAGGCCTTTCCGACATCGTTGCGGCCACGACCAACGGCCGCATGTTAGGTGCGATGCAGTGCGTGTCTAATGCGCTCGTTTTGCTGAATGAGCGAAGGTCGCGATTTCAATTCGGCTGCTTTGGGCTCAATGCGGTCATACAAGTGTATTGAGAGGAACGTCTTCTTTCAAAAAGAATACGCTTTCATCACGCATTTTATCTGCGTTCGACAACGGCGTTTGCGCCCTCCCGCAACCAAATACAACAGAACCGCCCGTCGGATCTACAAACAGCCCACCGGACTGTTTGCTGCACGATCTCACCTCGTCAGGACCATGTCCTGAAGGCCAAAGGTTCAAACCCTACTCCAAAAATCAGCTTTAGAACGAAAATTACAAATGCTTACACGCCGATCAACGCCAAACATTCCGCAAAAAATAATGCCTATATCCCTCCGTCAGAGCCTAAAACATCGCCTGTGACATTGGAACAAACGCCTCTTTTATGGCTTTGAAATCAGACTATCGCATGAATCGGACCTTTCTCGACGGATTCAGGCATTACTCTCCAATTCGACATCTCTGACGCTATATCAACCTTGATGCCCGCCAAGCTTAGCGCGCGCTCAAGCATCAGGCCCAAGCAGCAATACTTGGATATCTGCAACATTGGTCCCGGTCGCACCAGTCATCAGAAGATCACCCGATAGCCCCAATGCCCGGTGACTGTCGTTGTTTGCTAACAGCGTGGACGGATTTTGCCCCGCATCGCGGATACGGTCGAATGTTCCCACATCCACAATCGCACCCGCTGCGGGGGTCGGACCATCACGGCCATCTGTTCCACCGCTGAGGAAAATCCAGTTGCCGGGAATAGCTTCCCCTTGCGCCAGTTGGGCGACGCGCAGCGCTAGTTCCTGATTGCGCCCACCAAGACCTGCACCCTGCAGCCGGACGGTTGTCTCCCCTCCGAAAAGCAGAGCGACCGGGCGGTCGGAAGCCACAGAACGGGCCGCTTGCAGAATCTGACGTGCAGCGTCGGACACGTCTCCTGTCAGTGCTTTGGAGGCAATTTCAGCCCGACAAAACTGCGCCGCACAGCGATGCGCAGCCTCAAGGCTTATCGTGTTCGACCCGATCAGATGATTTGTCGCTTCAACTGCTATCGTCTGTTCAGGAACGCTGTGTTCTAGATGGTCCCGCACGGATTGGGGAAGACGCTTCCAGATGCCAGCCCCAATGCAGATCCTGCGGGCATCGGCTTGGGTTCCGATGGGTGGAGAAGTGGGGCCGCTGGCAACGGCACGCAGGTCATCTCCGATCACATCCGACAGAATATAGGCTGTGACCGGTGCAGGTGAACCGTGTCGCAGAAACCCTCCGCCCTTGAGCTGGCTCAGATGCTGGCGCACCAGGTTCATGTGCACGATGTCCAATCCGGAAGACAACAAGAGCTCGTTGACCACAATCTTATCCGATAGGGACAATCCGTCCACAGGCGCCGGAACAAGGGCCGATCCCCCGCCAGAGATCAGCGCTATGATCTGATCTTGCTCGCGTGCTGCGCTGAGCAGATCAATGATCTGCCGACCGGCTTTGAGGCCCCGTTCGTCCGGAACGGGGTGTGCACTGTTCAACACAGTTGCACCGGGTACGACCGCTTGGTTTTCGGAATGGGTCACGGCCAGAGCGACATGATCACCCTGAACGTTTTGCAAGGCTTCCGCCATCATGGCTGGGGCCGCTTTGCCAATCGCGATCAGGATGCTGCGCCCACCCTGTTTGGGCGCAGGCAATGGGGCTGATTGCAGCCGTCTGCTCAGGGATACCGCCGGATCTGCCGCAGCTATGGCTTCGGCAAATATGTTGGCGGCACAATCGCGTTGAGACATGGACGATTGTAAAGTCATGAGGCGATCATGCTGCTGCGATTTGACGGGCCTTTTCAACCATAACTTCAGCTTGACGGATCGAAGCATAGTCGATCAGGCGGCCATCCAACGAAACCGCTCCCTTTCCCGCTGCTTCGGCTTCGGCCATTGCTTCGAGAATGCGTTGTGCCTTGGTGACTTCGGCGTCGCCCGGCGACATAACATCGTTTGCCAGTGAAATCTGGCTGGGATGGATGGCCCATTTGCCCTCGCAGCCTAATACTGCCGCGCGCTTTGCGGCGGCTTTGTAGCCGTCCGGGTCTTGGAAGTCTCCAAAAGGGCCGTCGATCGGGCGCAAACCATTGGCGCGGGCAGCCACAACCATGCGGGCAAGCGCATAGTGCCACATATCTCCCCAATGGGTCAGGCGTCCTCCGTCCGTATCGGCGTCAGTCAGAACGGAATAATCCGGGTTAACACCGCCGATAATAGTCGTCCGCGCGCGGGTCGAGGCGGCATAGTCGGCTACGCCGAAATGCAGGCTTTCGTTACGTTTCGACGCCGCCGCGATCTCACTGACGTTCTGCATCCCCAACGCAGTTTCGATGATATGCTCGAATCCGATGCGCTTTTTGTACCCCTTTGCATCCTCGATTTGCGTGACCATCATGTCGACGGCATAGACATCTGCCGCGGTGCCGACCTTGGGGATCATGATCAGATCAAGTCGTTCGCCAGCCTGTTCAACCACATCCACCACATCGCGGTACATGTAATGCGTGTCGAGCCCGTTGATGCGTACCGACATGGTCTTGCTGCCCCAGTCGATGTCGTTCAGAGCCTCAATGATGTTTTTGCGGGCCTGTTCTTTCTCGTCCGGCGCGACGGCGTCCTCCAGATCAAGGAAGATGACATCCACGTCCGATTGTGCGGCCTTTTCGAACATTCCGGGTTGGCTGCCAGGCACGGCGAGTTCGCTACGGTTTAGGCGGGCAGGAGCCTGTTCGATGGAATGAAAGCTCATGGGTTGGTGTCCTTCAGTTTACAAGTTTGGATAGATAGGGAATCTGGCGCAGAGGTTTGCGACTTCGGCTTTGACTTTGGCCTCGACCTCACCGT
>NZ_JBXWPF010000031.1:0-17552 GCF_059611265.1 Ruegeria sp. CDSA241 | reverse complement strand
AAAAGCTTCCCATTCAGCAACCTCCATGCAAACATCTGTTCTAATACAGAATTTGCACTTCGTTTGGGAATCCACCGACGTCGGAGGTGGCTGGTTTCGGTGGTCTGAGCGCGGTTTTGTCCACCCTTGGATGTTTCAAACAATAATTCTTGGTCTGGTATCGGTGCGTACTCTGTGTTGGCAAGTGCCACCCAAATTCAGAGTGCGTCACCGGCAGGCGTGTAATTCGGTTCTGTCGCAAACTTTTTAGATGGCAAAGCATCAGTGGATTTGGCGAGCAGTTTATCCCGCCAGTTGGATGAACTGCTGAAACGGACGGAGTCCGGGCGTGAATTGACCTTTGCGGATCATGTTGACCAGTTCTATGCCTGGCAGGACAGATGCGGTTGAAGCGAAGGATTTGAATCCCAGCATGGGTCTGATCCTTCGTTTGATAAATCGGTGATCCTGTTCAATGATGTTGTTGAGGTATTTCCGCCTGACCATATCGATTGGGATCGGACAACCAAAGCTCTTGAGCATCTTGTTGATCGCTTTGCTGCCAGCTGTATTGGCACCACTTTTGTCGATGACGATCTTGCGTGGCAATCCGTTCACCTCAAGCGCGGGGGCGAAGAACTTCGTCGCAGCGGCTTTATTCCGGCGCTCAGACAACATGAAATCCAGTGTCTTGCCGTGTTTGTCGATCGCTCGGTAAAGATAAACCCATTCGCCTTTCACTTTCACATAGGTTTCATCCATGCGCCACGAACGGTCTGTGGGACGCTTTCTGTACCGCGCTGCTTCAGCAATGAGGCCTGCGTATCGAATAACCCAGCGGTTCGGCGTTGCGTGATCCAGATCAACGCCACGTTCCGCCATGATTTCTCCCAAATTCCGGTATGAAACAACGTAGCGCAAGTAGAAGAAGACCGCGTGCAAGATGACGTCTTTCGGAAAATGTGCGCCCTTAAATGAGATCGTCACGGCCTGCTCCTGTCAAGTTCTAGCGCGCTACCAGAAATGCACTCGACCTGACAGGTAAGGACAAAGTTTGCGACGGAACCATTGCCGCCTGTAAGAACGCAGGCGCCGCTTGAGTGCTGGTGCGCGCGTGAACTTACTCCGAGGGCATTGGACGGCATCGGGGAATCCACATCCAGTGTGACTGGCCCATATGCTGCGCCTCTCATGTGGGGGCATCCGAACGAACAAGTGTAGAGCCAGGCTTTCAATAGACCAGACAACGCAAATTTGCTTCGCGAACCTGAAACAGAGCCTCCCGTGTTGCGGGGGAGATGGGTGCGCGAAAAAAACCAAAGATAGGAAAGAACCATGAAACACGCAGAAATCGATGCCATCCTGGAAGTTCACAGACTGGCGTTTGGAGAAACAGAGGGCGAAGTAACCGCTCAACTCGCCAAGGACTTCCTCAGCCACCCGGACACGATCTCGATCAGTGTCAAACGGGACGGGCAGATTGCAGGCAACTTGCTGTTTACGCCGTTCGTCTTCCAGGACCATCCGGACACAAAATGCTACCTGCTCGCACCTTGCGGCGTGTCGCCGGTGTATCAAGGCCATGGAGTCGGCAAGGAGCTGATGGAAACCAGTATCGAACACCTGAAGTCCATTGGAACGGATGCTGTGTTCGTGCTGGGCGTCCCCGACTTCTACCCCCGGTATGGTTTTGCCCCAACTGACAAACAGACGCCTTATCCTGATCTGTTGACGGCGCATGAAGCAAGGATGGCCCTTGAGCTGACAGCCGGAACGGTCGAGTGCTTGAACGGCACGACGATGGCGATCCCTCAGTTCATGCAAGCGCATTGGTGGGACACCTCAGGGCGCGAGTGACGCAAATACCGAGAACCAGACATTGGGCATTGATTGTTTAATGTCTGGTTTGTCCCGTATAGCAGACATCGGCGCTCGTCATTGTGAACTCTCGAATGTCTGCTGAGAGCCCATAGCGTGAATACGATTTTCACGCTGCGCGTGCTCGCAACGCCAATTTCACTCCGTCGTCTTTGTGTCCCATGCTGGGCATCCAGCATTCGACTTGGACACCTGCCTCAAAACGACTCAGCGGATCACGTGGACAGAACAATTGGCGTGGTGAACGACCCGGTTCGCAGTCGACCCAATAAAAATGTTCTCGATCCCCGGCTTGTGTGAGGCCAGCACGATGCAATCGATGCCCTTTTCATTTGCGAAATCAACGATCGCTCGGCCAGCGCTCCCCGAGATAAGCCGCGGTTTCGCACCCGGTAGCTCTGCAGCGTTCCGATGTATGCCCTCCTGAAGCTCTTTTCGCGTGTTTGCCAGAACTTCCTCAGGTATCTGGGATGCCACATATGCAGGGATCGGCTCCTGCACATGGAGCACTGTGAATTCCGCATCGGCACTCGCCAGCAAACGAGCAGCTTCAAATGAGGCCTGTGTATCGTGATCGTTGTCCAGCGCGACTGGAATCAGAATGTTCTAATACATGTTAGTCACCTTCGATCGCTCCAGCTACGATCATTCCGGCCTCCGCGGTGATACGGCACTCTAAACCGGTTCGGATTTCGAAGACTTACCCGCTTTCTTTGCTGTGCTTGCAACATCATCTATTGTTTTTTCCACAGCTTCGGTTTCCGCCGCAAATGCTGCACATCGGGCAACAGTTTCGAACCATTCCTGAGCGTCAGCCACGAGGCGTTCGGCTGAATGCTTCTGCCACTCTGCTATGGATTGCAGTGCTTTCGCCGGATCAGTCGGGTCTGCAGTAGACGCCGAGCGCGCAGCTTCTAGCGCGGTTCGAACAGCCTCGTGGCGCCTCTCAAACCAATGTTGAGCAAAGGCCTCTGCCTCTTTCAGTGATTTCTCCTGCGTGTCCCAGAATTGCTCAAGCTGAGCGCCTAAAAACGGATTGGCCGTAGTAGTCGGCTGCATCTGCTTGAAAACATCAACAAGTGGATTGGAGTAGCTTGATTTTGGCTTCTCTTCACGCATCGGAGATTCCTCCTCATCTTCCCAATGCTGAATGTTACCAAATCCCGTAGAAAATAACCTTAATGTAGATCAACCGGCGTCAACAAACGTGGGCAGTGGTGCTCTACAATCTAATGGCAGCATTTGTACCAACCTACTCGATTTGAATAGACTCCAGATAATAGATCACATTTGCCAACGGCACACCTGCGAACATCGGCTGGCCGTCAGGCATGGTCAGCGCAACTTTTTGGTCCGAATCCAAAGCTGGTCCAAAAATGGGCATTTCTCCGCCATGCGCGAGCAATGGTGCGCGACCATCAATTTGACGCGCCACCTCCTCAATCGGAAAAACGCCGTCGTTTTGGGCCGCAAGCCTGGTCAGATCAGGTGTCCTTATTGCCAGCATCTCCGCCATTGGACCATCCCCAGTGGCCTCAAATCCATGGCATTGCCAGCAATAGGTTCTGTAGAGATTGTGCCCGTTTTGAAGGTCAATATCCTGCGCCAGTGCAGCACTTGCAGCAAATATTGACAAAAGAAGTCCGCGATAAACTGGCATCTGTTCCTCCTCGAACGTCAGCATTTCGCGTTTAGACTACGCGGTATTGAGCGAACGCTTCATTGATCTCGCTCATATTCAGCCTTTGAGTACCAGCTGGGAAAAACTGCGACGAAAGTAAGTACACTGCAGTCGGTTCCGCTTGGCTGGTCGGTTCTTGGCGACCAATGACATAGATCAATTCAAAAAGGTACATTACATAGTAAAGCATGAATGTTTCAGCGGGATTGCCGTTCATCGCCTGCATCCAAATCAAACATGGTGATAAGCGGAATTGCAAAAGCGTGGAAATTCCACCGCAGGGGCTCGGAATGAATGGTGGCGAGCCCCTCGTTAGTGACTGGTGTACTTAACCGCGCTGTAGCTCGGTACACAGGCGTTTGTTCATTGAGGAGTGAAGCCAATGCATACGGCCGATCCACCGACACCTAAACTCCGACGCGCGCTTACTGCCCCGTTGCTTACGCTTTACGGACTAGGTGTCACCGTTGGTGCGGGAATCTATGTGCTTGTCGGTGCTACCGCTGAGGTCGCTGGTCCTTACGCCGCTGTTTCGTTTCTCATTGCAGCGCTCGTCGTTTCGCTGACGGCTTTGTCGTACGCCGAACTCGCGACACGTTATCCCGTAAGCGCGGGAGAAGCGGCATACGTCGAAGCGGGGTTTCAAAGAAACTGGATTGCCGTGTTGGTGGGTCTCGCCGTCGCTGCTTCGGGAGTGATATCGGCTTCGGCCGTTGCGATTGGAGCGGCCTCCTATCTTCACACCCTGACCAACCTTGGCACCACGTTGCTTACGATCGGCATCGTGTCGGTTATGGGACTGATTGCACTCTGGGGCATTGCGCAATCAGTATTTGTGGCGGCAGTGATCACGATCATCGAGATTTCGGGGCTCCTGTTTGTGATTGGCTGGGGCATGTCCGTGCAGGATCCGCAAGGCTATGCCTTCAGCGAGACGATTCCAGGTTTTGAGATCAACGCTTGGCGGGGCATTTTCGCGGCGTCGCTTCTGGCTTTCTTTGCCTTTGTTGGATTCGAGGACATGGCAAACGTCGCCGAAGAAGTAAAAGACCCAGTTCGCACAATTCCTAAGGCAATTCTCCTGACGCTCGTTCTGGCGACGGGTCTGTATCTGGCGACCTCAATTACGGTCCTGCTTGTTGTTCCTATCGATACCTTGTCGACGTCGACTGCCCCGCTTGCTTTGGTTTTTTCAAATGCACCCGAAGTAATCAAACAGGGGTTTGCCGCAGTCGCAGTCGTTGCAACAGTCAATGGCGTCCTGATCCAGATGATAATGGCGTCGCGGGTAATCTACGGCCTTGCCGACCGGGATCATCTGCCGAAAATACTGGCGAGTGTCCCGCAGGTAACCCAGACACCAGTCGTCGCAACCCTGCTGGTTGTGGCGCTAATCCTTCTACTGACCCAAACACTGCCGATCGGCACCCTAGCAGAACGCACATCTCAGATCGTCTTGGGGGTGTTTGTGCTAGTCAATTTCTCGCTGATCTTTTTGAAGTTGAAACCGGATTCAACCCGACAACATTTCCACGTACCTCTTGTCGTGCCAATCCTTGGTGTGCTGACCAGCACCCTGCTTTTTGGCGCCGGGTTTCTTTGAGAGAAAATCCGACGGCGTTAGGTTGCCAGAACGGGATCCGAATGACGTATGAACACTGATCGACCTACACTTGGAAGGCGGCTCTCTGACTGGTGGCACCGGACATTCGTTGATCTGGTCGCGCAATTACAATGGTCCTACATGCCACCGTTAATGGTGTACTTCGCGGCCGGAGTTTCGGGACTGACATCCGTCGTTGGCGCGTTTTTCCTCAAGGACTATCTGAATCTATCTGCTGCTTTCGTGGCGGGCTTGGCATTTTGGGCCGGATTGCCCTGGATTTTGAAAATGCCGCTTGGGCATCTGGTGGATCTGTTCTGGCGTTGGAAATCGCTGCTGATATTGGTTGGCGCGTCTCTTATCACGGCCTCGTTGCTTATCATGTATGGACTTGTGACCGCGCCTGCCCAGATGGCCGGGGTCATGCTGCTTGAGCATTGGTATGTCGTTGCCTTGATCCTGGCACCTTCTGGTTATGCCATTCAGGACGTCGTGGCAGATGCCATGACGGTCGAAGCGGTACCACAAACCAACCAAGATGGGTTCGCGTTTACGCATGAAGAAGTTCGTGCCCGCCACACTACCATGCAGACCCTGGGCAGGATTGCGATCATATCCGGGTTTGCGGGAGTCGCAGCGGTTAACATCTGGATTTTTTCGGGCGCGGAGGATCTGGATAAAAGCGATCGTTTGGTTCTCTACGGTCAGGTCTATCTCGTCGCTCTGGTTGTCCCCTTACTGTCGATCAGCGGAGTGGTTCTTCATGCTCTGATACAGCGTCGCCTCGTTAGTCTTGGGCACCTTCCACACAAACCGGATCAAGCCACCGAAGTAAGGTGGCCAATACTGCTGGGAGGTCTCGCGTTTGTTGTACTCAGCGTTGTGTTGGGAACCGCAAATTTCGCCTTTGCGCAAGAGACTGTTTTTGCGGTTTCGCTCACGGTCATTCTCTATCTCATGTCACGGCTGCTAAGGGAACTGGAGTCGAAACAGGCCAAGGTTCTGATCGGGACGGCGACAATCATTTTCGTTTTTCGCGCGGTCCCGTTGCCTGGTCCGGGATTGACCTGGTTCGAAATCGACGAGCTTGGGTTCGACGAACAGTTTCTGGCAATTCTGGCGCTCCTGACCTCACTACTAGCGCTGCTTGGCCTGATCATCCTCAGACCGTTTATGGCCAGTCGTTCCATCGCGCAGGTGGTGGTACTGCTCACCATTGCCGCCGGAGTGCTGGCCCTGCCTAACCTTGCTTTGTACTACGGAGTGCATGAATGGACGGCCGCGCACACAGGCGGGGTTGTGGATGCAAGATTCATCGCCATACTCGACACAGCCGTCGAGTCACCGCTGGGTCAGATCGCGATGGTCCCGATGCTGGCCTGGATCGCACGTAACGCCCCGACACATCTCAAAGCGACCTTTTTTGCTGTCATGGCGTCTTTCACCAACATGGCATTGTCGGCAAGTAGCTTGGGCACGAAATACCTAAACCAGGTATTTGTCGTGACTCGTGTCGTGACCGAACCCAGAACCGGTTCAGTTGCATCCATCGCTGACTATAGCCACTTGGGGAATTTGCTGATTACCGTGGGCCTGATCTCTGTCATAGTCCCACTGATTATGGTTTTTCTTGTGCAAAATTCACCATATCGGACAGGCGAATGAATACGCGGATCAATCGCTTTCATTGAGAAGTGTCTTGAGGTGCGACACCGGAACGCCAATATTCGAACCACCAAACTCGGGTAAGATCGCGGCGTTGATCGCAACCACCTTACCGTTTCGGTTCAACGCAGGTCCCCCGCTTCCTCCAGTTGTGGTCTCTGCATCATAAACAATGGCGCCAGGACTGGTCTGGGCTACGATTCCCCGGCTGGCCAGGGGGCGGATTTTATTTTGTTCCGAAAGATGGGTGGCAATTGTCCAGAAATCCACGGCGCCTTTATTCTCTAGTGTTTTCAGAAAGCCCGGACCGGCCTGCGCGATAAGAGCCTTCAGGCCGGTTGGATATCCAAGCAGGAAAACTTCCTCTCCCGCTCGCGGTGGCTCATCTGCAAGTAACAGTCCAAGACCCCGAACGCGTGTGGCGTCGATAGAGAGAAGCGCCAGATCTGCGGTTTCGCTTGCTTTATGCAAGACAGCCTTAATTGGTACAGTTTGATCAGGCAAATAGACCAGCAAACTCAGCATCTCGGCCTCCAGCGCTGCGGCCTGAAGGGCTTGCGCACGGTCGCCAGTGGTCCAGGGCAAGGCGACATGACGGTTGGTCACCAACAGAGGCGGGTCCTGTAGAAGAAACCCGGTTCCGGTAAACTGAAACTCAGCAGGCTCGCCCATCGCATCTGGTTCGAGCCACGGTTGTCCAAATGGCGTTTGCAGTTTCTCTCCATCGGGGCCAACCACATGCCGCAGCAATTTCCCGCTTTTGATCTGCCGCAATCCATAGGCGCCCTGGACGAACGCGACGGAACGCGTAGAGGCTGTGATAATCCGCGTTGATGCGCCTGCGCGTTCCTCCAGCGTGCCAAGACGCTGCTCAGTGGACAGCACCTGACTCTCGAAAGCGTCTTTGAGTGCACCCAAATCCTCTGGCGTCAACGAGTCTTCCCGGGTCTGTGCCAGCATAACGGCAACTGCTTCGATCTTACGGGATTCTCGTTCCAGGCTGTCCGCCAGCTTCCTGTCGTTCTGAAACAGTAAATACCCAAATACGGCGATCAGAAGGATTGCGCCAATAACGGTGATCCTGAAGAGAATTGTGGTTTGTGATGTTAGCCGACGCCCACTTTCGCGCAGTGCACCGGAAATTTTTCTTGGAAAGGGTTGACGGCTTGTTCTCGCATATGCGTACGCGTCGCTTAGGATATCCTCGACCGTGCGATGTGCAGGGAATGAGTGGTCGCACACCCTGTAGCGGGACATCGGGCCTTTTTCGCCGAATTCGATCATGTCGCCGTGCCTGAGGTCAGCCGAAGCGACCTTGTGACCGTTGACCCAGATATTCCGATCAGACAACGCGTTTAACGTGTAACCGTCATTTGACCACTGAAGAGTCGCAATGTCTTCGTCATAAGCTGGCACATCTTCTTTCGGTCTCAGCCTCAAGGTACGGTCCGGACTGACCGAGGCCGACACAGCGTTGTCGGCAAGCCAGACTACGGTCCCGCGGGACGGGCCGGTCAAGCTCTCCAGGAATGCACGGACATTACCTGTATCAACTCCTGTGTCGCCTTGGTCCGGTGTCCGCATGGCCCATCTCTGTTTAATAGCGCTATACCCACTCTATCATGGGCAACCTCGAAACTTCCACGTTTGGCAATAAAGCACACATTCAGAGTATGCCCGGGAGCGGTTCTCCGGCGGTTAATTGTTACCGTCGAGTTAATTGCAAATAGGTGATGCTATCAGGAGAGGTCCAATCACCGACCGACCGGCCTTCTGTACATGTTGACCCGATCATGGTGAACGTGCGTGCGCTTCAAATTTGCTTACTTGGATGTGACCTTGATCTTACGCAAGCGGGTGTTCTGTCAGCCGCCTAGTTTGGCTCAGGTGCAAAAACTTATTTAGGTCTCTTGTGCAACCGAGCGTCTAAAAAGCAGCAGACTTGTTGCCAGAAGGATCGCGCCCAAGCACGCCATCCATACAAACTCTGCCCAGACCGTCTCGATCCCGGCACCTTTGAAAATGATGGACTGACTGGCTGACATGTAGTGACGGGATGGGAGGATAGATGTTCCAATCTGAAGCCAGCCGGGCTGCCCTTCGATTGGCGTCTCTCCTCCTGACAGCATCAACATTGGAAGCACCGTCAGCATAACCAAAAGTGCGAATTGAGCCATTGAGCGCGCAATCGTCGCAAGAAACACCCCAAGCGCCGTCGCCGTGAAGAGAAAGAGAACTGTGCCAAATAAAAACAACACCTTCGATCCCGCGATGCTGATCCCCAGGAAGTCTTGCATAACAAAGGTCAGCGATAGGGCGGTCGCTACCAGAACCACCGCCGCGTTTGCCCAGATCTTGGCGACCGCAATGTCAAATGGAGTAAGCGGCATCGCCAGCAGGTGTTCGATTGTTCCATGCTCGCGCTCACGGATCATGGCAGCACCGGTAAGGATTGTGGTCAGCCACATGATCTGACCGATCAACGCGACGATACCGGCGAAACGAACAGTGTCGCGATTTGGATTAAATGCGCTGCGCACAATGATATCGATGGGCGGCGGGTCTAACAATTCTGCTCCGACGGCAAAGCGCCGGATCTCGGCGCTCAAGATATTGATGATGTAGTTCGCTCCAATTCCGGCCTGCTCCATCGCTGTCGCATCGATCAAAACCTGAATTTCTGGCGCGCGCCTGGCTCGAACATCTTTCTCGAACCCTGGTGGCACTGCGACTACGAACAGGAAATGCCCTGCATCCATCTTTTCGGCCCCGGTGCCCGGTGCGATCTGGACAACGGGTTGGAATTCAGGCGGAAAAAACGCTGAGGCAAGCGAGCGTGAAAGAGGCGAGCCATCCTCGTCGGCAAATGCAATGGATGCATTGTTGACCGAGTTTGAAACGCCCGTTGCCTCCATTACGGGCGCCAGCGTGAATGACCAGACAAGCAGCGCCATCATCACCCAGTCGCGCCGAAGGCTCATCATTTCTTTCAAACCAAGCCAGAATATGCGGGACAATCGTTGCATTCACTTCTCCTGCGCTCGGAGTAACAGTGCAGCGATCAAGGTTAGCGCGGGCCCGAAACAGGCAAGGGCCAAAAGGTCGGGGGCAAGTGCATCCCAGCTAAGACCTTTGGTGAACGCGCCGACGTTTAGATGCAGGAAATAGGAAGAAGGCCAAAGCGATCCAATCGTCTGAGCGCCGCCTTCCAACGTCGAGATCGGTTGTAGCAGCCCGGAGAATTGAATGGTCGGCACCACCGACGCGATAGCGGTGGCAAAAGTTGCGGCTACCTGGCTCGACGTTATGGTCGCAATAAGCAGTCCATAAGATGTGGTTGCCCAAACATATAGGAAAGCACCAATTGCAAGCGGCACCGGATTTCCTTTTAGGGGCACGCCAAAAATGAAGATCGTCATCGCTGCCAAAAGTAGGAAATTGACGAACGCTATCGCGATATAGGGGATCTGTTTGCCAACCAGAAATTCGAGCCGCGTCGTTGGCGTTGCGTAGAAATTGGTGATCGTGCCCAACTCTTTCTCCCGCGCGACACTAACAGCCATCAAAACGGCCGGCAGCATTATCAACAGGATCGCAGGCATGGCAGGGGCCATTGCAGCGATACTTTCAAAGCTTTGATTGTATCGGAAGCGCGGTTCGATGCGAGCGATTTCGACCGACTGCTCGCCACTTTGGCGGGCCAGTACTTCCAGAAACGTACTGTGAAGCCCGGCCACATAGCCCTCTATTGTCTCACCCTTGAACGGTATCGCACCGTCCACAATTGCCAAGACTTCAGTTGGCTCGCCGGCGCGCAACTTGCGACCAAAATCGGGTGGGAGTTCGACAACCAACGAGATGTCTCCTTTGGCCAACCGCTCGCGGCCGTCTTCAAAACTGGCCAGAGGCACCGTGGGGTTGAAATAGCGCGAACCAGAAATCTCGGCGATATAGGTACGACTCTCAGGCGTTTGAGACAGGTCGAGCACCGCGAAATCCAGGTCTTCTATGTCCAAAGTGATCCCATAGCAAAAGACCAACATCAGGATCACCGAGCCAAGGAAAGCAAAAGCCAAACGGACGCGATCGCGCAGAACCTCGGTTGTTTCGCGCCGTGCATAGGCCAGTATGCGCCCGATACTTCCGGCAGCGCCCGGGTTGACAGCATCAACCGAAATTTTGGGTGCTGCTACCGGCTCAGGCGGCTCGACGGCCTCCAGGACAGAGATGAACGCACCTTCCAGACTGTCCGACTGCGCCGTTGCGTTCAACTCATCTGGTGTACCTTCAGCTAATACCCGGCCTGCATGCATGAAAGAAACGCGATCACAGCGCTCTGCTTCGGTCATGAAATGTGTCGAGACGAAAATCGTTACATCATCGTCTCGCGACAGCTCGATTAACAGCGCCCAAAACGAGTCGCGCGCCTCGGGGTCCACGCCCGAGGTTGGCTCATCCAGGATCAACACCCGAGGCCGGTGGATCACGGCGACGGCAAGGGAAAGACGCTGCTTGATACCCAGCGGAAGCGCCGACGCCAGCGTGCCCATATGTGCCTTAAGGCCAAAACGTTCGGCCAATTCATCAATGCGTTCTACACGATCTTTGATCGCAAAGATGCGGGCGTGCAACTGGAGGTTTTGTTGAACGGTCAGCTCACCATAAAGCGAGAATGCCTGGCTCATATACCCGATCTCGCGGCGCATCCTAAGATCGCGCGCATCCACCGGTCTGCCGAACAGCAGCGCCTCTCCCTCACTTGCTGGCAGAAGACCTGTCAGCATTTTCATGGTGGTTGACTTGCCGCAGCCGTTTGATCCGAGGAAGCCAAAGATTTCGCCTCGGTGGATCGAGAATTCGACATCGTCGACGGCAGTAAAATTGCCAAAGCGCCGGGTCAACCCACGCGCCGTGATTACCGCGTCTGCGCCTTGATGGTGCATAGGTACCTTGTTCGACACAAACCGGGGTTCCCCTCGTGCCTGTAGCTGCCTGTAAGATGTTTCAAGATCCCGGGCTTTACCCTTCAGCTTGGCAGGGGGGCCGTGAAATATCACCCGACCGGCATCCATCGCTACGATAAAATCGAATTGTTCGGCTTCCTCCATATAGGCCGTTGAAACCAGTATGGAGAGACCGGGCGTTTCTTCTCGGACCGCGTCTATCAGCGCCCAGAATTGGCGCCGCGACAGGGGATCAATTCCGGTCGTCGGTTCGTCCAGTACCAGAAACTTAGGGTCGTGGATCAGCGCACAACACAGTCCAAGTTTCTGCTTCATTCCGCCCGAAAGTTTGCCCATAAGCCGGTCCGAAAAGGGCGCAAGTCCGGTCGCTGACAGCAAGGCCGCGATCCTGATTTCACGCTCCTGTTGCCCCTGTCCGAAAAGACGTGAAAAGAACTCGAGATTCTCACGCACAGACAGTTCCGCGTATAAGTTGCGGCCCAACCCCTGCGGCATAAATGCGATCGCCGGGCACACGCGGTGACGGTGCGCGCGGTCACCTATTGATCCCCCGAGAACATCAATTTCCCCGGACTGAAGTTGCTTTGCGCCGGTAATCAATCCCAGCAGCGTTGACTTGCCAACCCCGTCTGGCCCGATCAATCCGATAAGCTGGCCAGTTGGCAGAACCAGCGAAAGGTTATCCAACGCAACATGCTGTCGGTACGTGTGTGTGACACCGTTGATGCAGAAACCCGATGAGCCCCCCTCGGCGCTCATTCGAACAGCTCGGGTGGAATTCGTCTATCCAGATCATCTGGCCACGCGCCATCGGAAGTAAGTCGGATCACTGCAATGCCGCGAAGGCCGGTCTTCACATGCTCAATCCGCGCCGTAACCAAATCCCTGGGAATGCGAACCCGAACGCGAAACACCAGCTGCTCCCGTTCGCTCAAAGTTTCTACCTGCTTGGGAGTGAATTGAGCTTCGGGAGAGACGAAGGTTACGGTTGCTGGGATGGCAAATTCCGGCAACGCATCAAGCACGATGCGCGCCTCGGCACCGATGGGCAATAGCCCCGCTTCGCGTGCAGGCAGGAAGACCTCCATATAGACGTTTTCCAAACTGAGTAACGTCAAGATCGGTTCGCCCGCTCCAACGACCTCACCGGGCTCGGCCAGTCGATACAGAATACGCCCCGGCATGGGAGCGATGAGGGAACCATCCTCTATTTGTGCCGCAATCCGGCGCACCTCGGCTTCTGCGGCGGCAATCTGGCTATCCGCCGTTGCAACCCGGGCCTTGGCCGCGCCCAGCACGGCATCCGCAACCTGAAACGCGGTTTCACGATCCTCAAAGACAGTCATCGAGATATTCTGACCGGCCAGCAACGCCTTTGCCCGGTCAAGCTCCTGCGAAGCGCGACGCTGCTGGCTTTCTCGCTGGATGACCACGGCTTCGGCTTCGGCCTTGGTTTGGCGCGCCAGCGCAACCTGGGCACTGGCACGGTCAAGGGCTGCAGATAATTCATCTGTATCCATTTCAACCAGCAGTTCACCCGAAGCAACCAGGCTGCCCTCTGCTGCCATGACCCGAGCAACACGCCCGGCAAAGGTTGGAGCGATTTCTACTTGTTCAGCCTCGATCCGCCCATTGCCCTGTACAAACCCAGCCGGCAATTCATCACTGTCTTCTGCGACGAAAAAATAAACAGCTGCACCTGCAAGTAGGAGCGCTATGGCGATCAGAATTGCGCGTACGTTCTTTTTCATGGCCCCGCGCACATTAGTTAATTTTCTATTTTAATTTAGCTCGCTCTCGAAGTGATGCCTTGAGTTGGATCAAACAGGTTCTATCTGATGATTGTCCAAGTGCTTATCGGGTACGAAATTGAGGCACAGGTCTGGTTGTTGGCCCACATCCACGGCCCAATGAGGCTTTCGGGTTGTGACTCTCTATGACGGCTGCGCCAAATTGGTCGCAATGATGCGCAAGGGCAAGCATCCCGAAGTCGAAATAAATGCCCAGTTGTCCATCTGTCGTGTCAAAGCTCTTACGAGTCACGCTTCCAACGTTCAGATAAAACAAACACTGCGTCAGCGTTGCTGGCTGTCGTTCCTACTTCGGCAACATGAAGAACTCTTCAAGTACAATTTTCCCATCTGCTACCGAATAAACTGCGATCTCGCACAAGGTCATGTGTTGCCCTGTAGCCTTCTGCGTTACGTTAACCTTATATCGAACACCGAAGCGGTTTGGGGGATGAACATAGGGGCCATCCACGTCGAATTCGACGATTTCATGAGCTGCCAGCCAGTCCTCTCTTTTTCCCTTTATAGCATCCCGGCCCTTGGTGATGCGAAACTGTCGAACCGGAGGCACAACCGCCTCAATAGATTGAGCGTTTTCGGCATACATTTCACCAACGTTTGCAAGACCTCTGCGATCACGCATTGCCTGAACGAATGTTCGTCCAATCTCGACTAATTCTTCCATGATAGCCCCCCAATTTCAGCCTCAACTGTATCACATCGTACCTTTGCCAATCTTGACAGGGATCAATAAAACTAGATGTTCGCGAAGGATTTAGATCAGGATCGTGAGGACGACTTGCACAGTGGAAATGAGCGGCCCAATTCCCGGCGCCGTCTTCAGCCAGTGCGCTATTAGACAACGCCTTCAGAACCAACTGTTTCCGATCATTTCTCTCCGGCGGGTGCTGAAATCGAAGAAGCGGATCTTACCGATTTGTTCCGCCAAGATAAGCAAACCAATAGGCCAAGGCAACTCCTCCCGCCCCGCCGACAATGTTACCCAGTGTGACCCATAGCAGATTGGCCGCCGCTGCGAAAACCGGCACAGTTGCTCCCGCTGCCCAGCCCTGCGGGAAGAAATACATGTTGGCAATCGAATGCTCGAGCCCCAGCAACACAAATGCAGAGACGGGCCACAGGACCGCTAGAATTTTTCCGGCGACGCTCCGGGCGGCGAAGGACAGCCATACGGCAAGGCAGACCAGCCCGTTGCACAATGCGCCGCGGGCGAAAGCCTCCATCGGTTCCAACCCCGCTTTGGCATCGGCTACCATTATGGCAGTGCTACCCATCGGCCCCTCGAGCAAGCCGGTCAGGGCGAAGGCCAATGCAAGCCCAACGGCACCCACGAAGTTACCAACGTAGACGATGCCCCAACTTCGGAACAGCAGCCGCAGCGGTATCTTGCGATCGACCGCTGCGATCACCATCAAAACATTTCCGGTGAACAATTCTGCACCACCTGCGATCACCAGGATAAGGCCCAGGGAAAACACTGCTCCTCCCAGAACGCGGATCGGCCCCGAAGCGCTGTCTGCCCCCGTGACCGCCATCGTATAGGCCGCTGCGCCAAACCCTATGAATGCTCCAGCCAGCATCGCAAGAACGAACATGGGTGCTAGTGGCAGCTTTGCCTTTGCGACCCCGGCAGTCTCAACTAACGTTGCAATTTCAGCGGGTTTATGAGCATCGAACAGGGCCGGGGGGTTCATGTGGCGCTCCAGAGTTGGCACGAGTTTACGTAGCAGGAAGTTTAATCCTGTCTTCTGACCTTGAACTAACGCGCAAATAAAACCGGAAGCCTATCTGTTCCCTCTGAGTTCGGATAGTTCCTCTTAACACAGTTTGGCGCGCGGTCATGGCCATAGGTACCCATGAGATCTACTTCAGCTTCCGCTTTCGCGAGATCTCAACGCAGAACTTTTCGATCCTCATCGTTTAGCGCCGATTGGGGCCAAGTTTGAAAATCAGGCAACGGTTAGAACAGCACAAGTGGCATTCTGACTGATGCCTAGAGAGGTGCTCCCTTGAATTAGGCTCCCAATGCTTCCCAATCCACGGCGACCCGTCACAATCAGGTCAGCTTTGCATTGCTCGGCACATGCGATGATCTGGTCGACGGGATCTCCGCGTTGGGTATGCGTTTGCGAAACCGTCTGATTGTACTCTTCGACAATCTCTCTACCAGCGGAAATAATCTTGGTTGCTGCCTGATGCACCTCTTCGTCTGAAGGCATTGTCGTGACGGCGTGATAGCCAGCCAATGCGCCCATTGCGAACGCCACGGTTTGGGGCTGAGGTGTATGAACAAGGTGAATTTGGGAGCCATATTTGCTTGAAATATCACAGGCAACGCGCAGAGCTGCTTCTGACGCCTCAGATCCATCCAAGCCAACTACGATCTTTTTGAACATGTTGCACTCCCTCCTTAGTGAGGGGTTAGTATGGGCGAGCTTGAAGTAGTTAACTTTGACTCAAATCAACACTTTTCACTGCAGGTTCGAACGTAGTCGTCCGTCTATTTCTAGAAGATACACGGTAACTGAACCAATTTTAAAGAATGTTAGGAGTTGCAAACGGGTCATCCCAAAAGGGGCAACAGCGCATAATTATTGCGAAAAACCTCGCGCAGACGCTGCATTTTTTCAAAGGGTATCAAGTTAAGCCCAATGATAAAGATCAAGGGAAATGGCGAGAAGAATTGCTATTAGGGACGTGCGTTTCAGTTCGTTTGGCAAGGTTGGCAGATTGCCCACGACATGAGATTCAATCTTATTTCTGGGGAATACAACGATGCCTTCCTCTCCGCCTTGGGTTCGCCCAGTTACGATAGCCGCAGTACTCTTTGGTCTCCTGACCATTTTCTCAGGAGGAACAGCCCTGTTTGGGGGTGCTGCTGCCAGAGCTGCAGTCGGAGATTCAGTTCCATTCGTGCTTTGGTTCAATTTTCTGGCTGGATTTATCTATTTGCTAGGCGCTTTGGCGCTCTATAAATCCACAATCTGGGCACAACGAATTGCCTGGTTGCTTGGCTTATCTACACTATTGGTGTTCGTTGTTCTGATACTAGTGGCACTTAGTGGAACGCCGTTTGAATGGCGAACGGTCGGCGCAATGACCATACGCAGTGCATTCTGGTTAACTGTAGCTTTCGCGCTTTCCAAAACCGCATAAGCCAGCCAATGGGTGCCTCACCCGCGCCCAAATAACTTGGCAAGACAGGCACTTTTGATTGGGATCAAAGGTATTCCTCTCGGCCATCGCTCTCGCTGCTACAGTCCTATTCTGGCTGTAAATCAATGAGTCTGGAGCCTACGGAACCGTAGAAGGCTAAACGGCTAAGATTGCGCATTTATCAACGATGTAGCCAGAGAAACCGGTTACGAAACGAAGCTGATCAACGCCGGCGGTCACCCCCGCTGGTCGTGGTTTCTTGGCTCGTAGCCTATCGAAACGGGACGTTGGCAAATCTGAAATGGTGGCTTGCCGGAAGCACTGCGATCACCGTGTTGGCATGGGTCAACGTGTTCAATGAGGCTCAAATCAACGATTATCTAATCATGCAGATGTGAGACAATGACAAAACAAACTGTGGTGCTGGATAGCACTTTGACCTGCCCTCGGTGTGGGCACGTTGAAACCGAGAAAATGCCAACTGACTCGTGCCAGTGGTTTTATGAATGCAAATCATGCAAGGCAGTCTTGAAACCGTTAGAAGGCGATTGCTGTGTTTTTTGTTCCTACGCAACTGTCCCGTGCCCGCCAATTCAGTCAGGTGACTGCTGTTGTGGATAAGCGGGCCGCAACCGCAACATCCGAGAAAGGTGTTGATTGTCCGCATTGGCTCGTCGGCCAAAGTTTGCAAAGTCTGGTTTCTGCGCATCGCGACCATCAAACTCGCACAACTCTGCGCCAGTGCTGAGCCTCCCCAACTGAACTGGTCCCCCGTTATGTATAGGAAACGGAGGACCTAGAATGGCAAACAAGAG
>NZ_JBXWPF010000030.1:0-18040 GCF_059611265.1 Ruegeria sp. CDSA241 | reverse complement strand
AGTTCATCCAAATGGCGGGATAAACTGCTCGCCAAATCCACTGATGCTTTGCCATCTAAAAAGTTTGCGACAGAACCGTTGACTGCCTATGGTCGTTGCAAAAGTTTGCGACACATCCCTAGCGAGCACCTCCAAAGGATCTTGAATTCATAATAATCATTTTTTCCACATTTTGATCATTACCTTGACGGTAGTAGAATTCACCTCTGCTAACCAATCCAGTCAGCTCTTTGATTTGTTTGGCGACGAGACCGACCTATCCCGGTCTCGTCAAAGGACTAACCCAGATGGTTGCCAATCTGGTCGATCAGTTTTTGAGCCTCATCAACTGAAATTTCCCGCCCGCGTATCCTGAGGCGGAGTTCCCCAGATGTCACCTCCGCCTGAATTGTGCCGCCTGTGGGAAGGACAACCGGTGTCAAGCGTTGCACCTGCTGCGGGCGCCCGCCGCGCGATTTAGCTTTTTTCGCGTCCGGCACGCCCTTGATTGCCGCTTCAAGCAGACCCCATTCGGATTTGGAATCCAACGGGCCGGCGCCAGCCAATGCCTGACGCAATCTGGTTTGTGCCCCGTCCCGCAATGCCGAAGCAAGCTTGAGCCCGGCCTTTTCTGACAACGACACGGGATGTTGCAGCAAATCCCCCAACGCTTCATGCACCATAGCAAAGCTACGGACCTTGGACCGTTTGGCTTTGGACGCTGCAGCAAAAAGCACATCGACAGCGGCCTCGGTTGAAGCAAAAACCCCCTGCCCTGCCGCCAGAACCGCGACGCGCCCGCGTTCATAAGGGCTGAGGTTTGAGCGCAACTCATTCTCTTCCACCATCGAGACGTAAGCGCCCTGCCCCGTTCCAGCCTCACGGACAAATGCAGGAATCTCGA
This sequence comes from Ruegeria sp. CDSA241, assembly GCF_059611265.1. Taxonomy (NCBI): domain Bacteria; kingdom Pseudomonadati; phylum Pseudomonadota; class Alphaproteobacteria; order Rhodobacterales; family Roseobacteraceae; genus Ruegeria; species Ruegeria sp. CDSA241. Next base: position 17,157 of record NZ_JBXWPF010000030.1, on the reverse strand, counting down.
TGAACCGAGCATCACTTTGGGACAGCCGCTTGAAGGCTTCCAGGCGCCGATAGCCCGAGATCAGGCCAAAACTGTCACCGACCCGGCTCACCTCGATTGGCGTTCTCAAGCCGTGAACGCGCAACGATTCCAACAGTTCCGCCATGGCTTCTTCGTCTTCAACCATCCGGTCACGGCGGATAAAATCAGGATCAATCTGATCCAGCGGTATTTTTTCCGCAATCAAACCGGCGGTCTGTGCATCGCGCCATCGAGCTGCATCACCTTGGTCCTGGGCCAAAGCGACCCTGTCTGTCACGGACGCCATGCCACCCAAAGTGGCGGCCTCCGCCGCAACCTGAGCTATTGGAGGTGCTGACGAGCTTACTTCAAACGGGCTGATCGACGGTTTCGCGGCGAAACCCGCTTCAAGCTGTTCGAGCTCTGTTGTATCCGGTGCGGTCAGTCTTCTGCGTTTAGCCATCTGCTTCTCCTCCCATCTGAGCGTCGCGCCACCAGCAACCGATCAGAACCTCTTTGAATTCTGCGTAAGTCCGGTCAAATGTTTCCCGACCCCGAACATATGTGTCGCGGTTAAAATCACGGTAGTCGGCTTCGTAGATCCCATTCACCTGCTCACCAGCCTGCCCGACCAAAGCAGTATAGTCCTGCCGGTAGGCATTCATGAAATCCCCAAAATAGGCCTGAATTACGTTCGCCATGTCTGTTTGCTGACTGGCATCAAACCGGGTGATGATTGCGCGTACAACATCCCATTCGAACTTGAGCTCAGGCAAGCCAGCTGCGCGTTGTGCCGTGTTTTCTCCATCCTCGATACTGGCGAAGGTCGTATAGAGCATGTCAAAGAACCGACCCGTTGAATCAAACTCCAGAAACGAAGCTCCAAGCGGAACCAGAAGGATATCTGCAGCAGCCAGTGCATTGATCGTAAGGTACCCAAGTGCAGGAGGCGTATCGAGAAAGACGATGTCATAATCGTTGAGGATACCTTCATCCTCGAGGAAATTGGTCAGGCCGTCCCACAAAGGCCAACTTCTCAGCCCCATCCTCCACACTGGGATCTGGAACTCGGCCCAGTAAAGGTTCAACTGCGCACCTATCAGATCAATATTTGGCCAATGGGTGTTCTGAATTACATCGCCAGGAGTCGTTGTAAGCGCCTCTTGCAAGGTCTCATCCAAAGGAATTTCAGGTTGACCTGCCGCATTGCGCACGCGGTTTTCCTCCTGCACCGCCCGAGCATAGTCCTTTGCGATCAAGGGGAACACAGTTTGCCATTCATCTGCGACGGACCCGCCAAGGATCGACGTCATGGATCCTTGGCTGTCGAGGTCGATTACCAGTACTTTGTACCCGTCCAAGGCGGCGGACATGGCCAGATGGGCGGCGGTCGAGGTTTTTCCAACACCGCCTTTGAAATTTGCAACGGAAACAACCTTTGCCGGAAGCCCTTCAGGCCGGTAGGGAAGATACTCCTTCGTGCTGACGCCTTCAGCCGCAAAATGCTGGCGCAAGGTCAGGACCTCTTCCAAAGTGAACCATTTTGAACCAGCTTCTCCTTCGCCTTGAGGAAGATCAGGATTTGCTTTGAGGACACGGCGGAGATGCGCAGGTGCAACCGGAATTAGATACTTAGTTATTTCCCAGATTGAAAACCTACGCAGCCGCTTTTCACCATCAGGGGCATAACCTCGGCGAGCAAGATCCTCACGGCCTTTGGCGCAGAATGCCGCTGCTTTTGCGAATCGAGAGGTGCCTATAGGATCAGGTAACTTCCCGGCCGCTGTTGCGGGATCAAGATTCAGATATGGCGGTAACGGAGGTTGGTTTGATTTGTTCACTGTCGTTGCCTCAGAAGATGTTCGCCTTAGCGGCGTATATTTAGGAATGTAGCGAACATTATCTTCTAAAGCTATCCTGCTATCGGAAGTTTTCCACAGTTTTTGCGCGCGAGGCTGGGTTTCGCCACGAAACTCTAGAAAAATGAGAGAGCACGCCAACAAAGAGTTTATTATTTATAGAGTCTTTAAGAGATTTAGATTAAGAATATGATAATTATAACAACAAGTTAGATCACATTAGGGACCCATTTACAGTTCCTGGGGTATCCGATTCCGGGATCAAAGGTGCCCAGATACGGGACCAAAGGAACCATTCGACAGGAACAAGGGCACCGATTCGCAGGGACGTGGATCTTCGACGCTATTAGACACTTACAAAGCCGTTTCCAGTACGTTCGATCCTGTCTGAGTCGTTCTTATGACGGGCTCGCGATGATAGGTCTGGGGATAAGTTTAGGTATATCTGTTTAGGGTACCCGTTTTCGGGATGAGCCTGATCCTGTATTTGGGCACCTAATAGAAGTTGATTGATAGGTACCTTTCATGGCAGAAATACAAAAAAAGAGCAGTCAGGCAGAATCATGCCGGAAACACAAATAGACATGGATCACCTATCCGGAGCCTTGCGAAGGGAAACGGTGAAAAAGAACGTCGCCGCGATTCACATCAGCGGTAAGTTGACATTGCTTCAGCGAAAGCTGTCGAATGTCCTGCTTCTCAATGCCTATGATGCGCTGACATCTGCACAGACCCATACCATCGATGCACGAACTCTGGCGATGATGGTTGGCTATAACTCGAACGATTTTGATACCTTGCGTGCAAGCCTGCGCGCCCTGGCCGAGACTGTCGCTGAATGGGACATGTTGGATGAGCAGGGGCGTCAGGAATGGGGTGTTTCCTCTCTGCTGAGTTTTGCCAAGCTCAAGAATGGTGTTTGTGAATATGCCTACTCACCGGCGCTGGCGCAGAAGCTGTATGATCCCAAAATCTATGCGCTGATCAACGTTCAGATTCAGCGCAACTTTAGTTCTGGGCACGGATTGGCACTGTATGAAAACTGCTATCGCTTTGTGCGCATCGGGTCGACAGGTTGGTTGGCCTTGGACGTTTTTCGAAAGCTCATGGGGGTAGATGGCAGCGACTATTATACCAGCTTCAAACATCTCAACGCCAAGATCATCAAACCGGCGGTTGCCGAGGTGAACAAAAGCTCGGACATTCTGATCGAACCCGAGTTCCAAAAGAAAGGCCGGACGGTCACCGATATTCGCTTTCGGATTAAGGGAAACCCGCAAAAGGCGATGTTCGAAATTGATGACAGTGACGGTGCTCGGAATATGCAGGTGTACACGAAGCTACGTGATCAAGGGGTCTCGGATCGTTTGGCCCGACAGTGGATTTCCGAACATGGTGAAGACTACGTCGCGCAGAAACTTGATTACGTAAGGCAAAAGGGCGGAGTGAAATCCACATTGGGCTATCTGTCGGCTGCATTGCGCGATGACTATCAGCCACCTGAACCGGAACAGCCAGCGAAGCCCAGCCCCGAAGCACTGGAAGAAGCGCAGGCGAGGCAGGCCCAAGTGGCGGTTGAAGACAAAGCCTATGCCGAACGGGTAGCCGAGCGGGAGGAGCGGGCGCGGAAACTCTCGATCGTAGAAGAGCTGGTTTCGCGGCGAAACCCGACACAGAGGGACGCAGATAAAAGACTGTTTCTTGCCGGTCTAGACAACGACCTGGACCGCGAGCATTTCCGAGCGCATGCGTGGCGCTCGGGGCTGAACGCAACCGCAATCTTCGAATTCTGGCAAGAGCTAGAGCCAGACGCTTTCGACTGATCGCGGTAAGGGCAGGGGGGTGCATACCCTTTAGCAGATTATTGTTTCTTGAACGCAGATTTCAGCGCATCTGCAAGTGCCCCCTGCTGCGCATTATTGCCGTTTTTTGCGCGTTGTGTTTCTTTTTGTTTTGTATGGCTTTGCCGCGATTGGTCGCTGCTTTGAACGCGCTTTTGCCGGGTTTCAATGCCACCATCCTTGCGCATCGTCAGACCGATGCGTTTTCGCGGCGCATCCACCTCGACGACCCGTACCTTAACTACCTGGCCGGTTTTGACGACATCATGGGGATCTTTGACAAACCGATCTGCCAGTTGGCTGATATGCACCAACCCGTCCTGATGAACACCGATATCAACAAAAGCGCCGAATGCCGCGACATTGGTTACTGTGCCCTCCAGGGTCATTCCAGGTTTCAAATCACTGATCTCTTCCACGCCATCAGCGAACGAGGCTGTTTTGAAATCTGGCCGGGGATCACGACCGGGTTTTTCAAGCTCGGAGAATATGTCCTGAACCGTGGGCAGGCCAAAACTGTCGTTAACAAACTGTTCGGCGCGCAGGCCGTTCAGGGCCCCTTCATTCCCCATGATTTGCCGAATGTCCCGCCCACATGCGGCAACAACGCGCCGGGCCACGGAATAAGCTTCGGGGTGGACCGAGGACGCATCAAGGGGCTCGGCCCCATCGCGTATCCGCAGAAAGCCTGCGCATTGTTCGAATGCGCGGGGGCCAAGGCGCGCAACCTTCAGTAGCTCTGCACGAGATTGAAAGGCACCATTCATGTCGCGGTGCAACACGATGGATTCTGCCAGCCCCGGGCCTAACCCGGACACATGCGACAGCAATGGGGCAGAAGCAGTATTCAGATCAACCCCAACGGCGTTCACAACGTCTTCGATGACAGATGCCAGTGATTGCGAAAGCTTAAATTGATCGACATCGTGCTGATATTGCCCGACCCCAATGGATTTTGGTTCGATCTTCACCAGCTCGGCCAGAGGGTCTTGCAAGCGACGGGCGATTGAAACCGCTCCGCGAAGGGAAACGTCCAGATCCGGGAACTCTCGGGCGGCCAGTTCGGATGCGGAATAGACTGACGCTCCGGCTTCCGAGACGACAACTTTGGTGGGGGTTTTGACAGTCTTGGGCAAATCCTTGAGCGTATCACCAACCAGCTTTTCGGTTTCGCGGCTGGCTGTTCCGTTGCCGATTGCAACAAGCTCAATGCCGTGCTGGGCGATCAGGCGCAGGATTGTGGCCTGCGCGCCTCGAAGGTCATTCTTGGGTTGGAATGGATAAATAGTTTCAGTTGCAACCACTTTGCCAGTTGCATCGACAACCGCTGCTTTGACACCTGTTCGTATTCCAGGGTCCAGCCCCAAGGTTGGGCGGGCGCCAGCTGGCGCAGAGAAAAGTAAATCTTTGAGATTGCGAGAGAAAACAGAAATCGCCTCGTCCTGGGCACGGCTGCGGAGGTCGGCCATCAGGTCAACCATCATCGTCAGCGAGAGCTTTACCCTCCAGGTCCAACCGGCCACCTTGCGTAACCAAGTATCGGCAGTTGAATCCGTGCGGGTTAGCAGATGTGATGCGACGATCGCTTCCGCCCGAGCAGCGCCGGTCTCGGGGTCCGGCGCGATGTCCAATGTCACGATGCCCTCTTTTGACGCGCGAAGCATCGCCAAAGCCCGATGAGACGGCGTTTTGGCCCACAGCTCGGAATGGTCGAAATAGTCGCTGAATTTCGCGCCATCCTGTTGTTTGCCATCAATCACCTTTGAGGTCAGCAGCGCCTCGCGCTGCATGAAGCTGCGCAGTTCGCCTAACAGGGTGGCGTTTTCGGTTAGTCGTTCGGTGACAATGTCGCGGGCACCGTTCAGGGCATCCTTGCTGGTCGGAACAGCCTCGGACAGGTAGGATTGGGCAAGGGTATCGGGATCGACAGACCGGTCTGCAAGAATTGCGTCAGCCAGAGGTTCCAACCCGTTCTCGCGTGCGATCATTGCCTTGGTGCGCCGCTTGGGTTTGTAGGGAAGGTAGATGTCTTCCAACTGTGCTTTGGTGCCAGCCAGCGCAATGGATTTTGCAAGATCATCTGTCAGCTTGCCTTGATCCTTGATCGAATTCAGGATGGTTGTGCGCCGGGCGTCCAATTCGCGCAGATAGGTCAGGCGTTCTGACAGGGTGCGCAGTTGGGTATCGTCCAAACCGCCTGTCGCTTCTTTGCGGTAGCGCGCAACAAAGGGCACAGTCGCGCCTTCGTCCAGCAATTTTACTGCGGCCCCTACCTGATCGGGTCGGGCGTTGATCTCGGTGGCGATGGTGCGGGCGATGCGGTCCAATGGGGCCTCCTGACAGTCGTTCGGAGAGACTTCTTAGCCAGCTGCTTTGCTGAGGGGAAGGGGGCTAAATCCGTTGGGCCAACTCTTGCAGATCGTCATAGAGGGTTTTGGCAATCTTTACATATCCGCGTTCCGTGTTACGGGCCCGGGCGGCAAACCGGCGTTGGGATGGCAGGCGCGCGCCCTGATCGGTGATGTCAGCGAACAGGCGTTCTGCCCTTGCATCGTTCGGGTCTATTCGGCCACCACTGAAATGCCCCGGATCGAAGGCCAGAAGGATTTCACCATGATAGGGGGCGCCGCCTGAGTTGCCGGCAAACTCCATGCTTTCCAGGCTGGTCAGGTCGTCGATCAGCGGACCGGCCAAGAGTTCGATCATGATGGACAGGGCCGAACCCTTGTAGCTGCCGAAGGTCAACATCGCACCCTCCATCGCAGCCTGCGGGTCGTTGGTTGGGTTGCCGTCCTTATCGATTGCTACGCCATCGGGTAGGGGCTTGCCTGCGCGGCGATAGAGTTCGATTTCGCCACGGGCAAAGGCGCTTGTCGCGAAGTCAAAGGTGAAGGGATCCTTGCCCTGTCGCGGCCAGCTGAATGCCAGCGGGTTGGTGCCCAACGAACCGCGGGTGCCGCCGGCTGGGGCAACCCAGGAATGGCTTGGTACCATCGCCATCGCCGCAAGGCCGGCAGCAGATAGCCGCTCCACTTCGGGCCAGAGCGCAGAGAAATGAAAACAGCGATTGATGGCCATGGCTGCAATACCATGGGTTCGGGTTTTCTCGATCAGAATTGGAAGTGCCTCATGAAATGCCAGCAGGGACATACCTCCGCGAGCATCGACCCGAACGATGGCGTTATCCGATTGGGTAATGGCTGGCGCGACATTTCCGTCAATCTTGCCTGCCTTCATGGTGTCATTGCACATGAACAGTCGGAACAGGCCGTGCGACTGGCAATCATCAATTTGACAGGTGACCAGCATATCCGCGATGGCCGCTGCATGGTCCGGCCCGTATCCGGATCCGGACAGAATGGTCAGGCTTAGGTTTCGTATCTCATCCAGTGTCAGCTTGACCGCTTCGCTCATCTGCCATGTCTCCCATTGCGTTGGCAGAAGAAGGCATAGCTTGGTCTGGCTGGCAAGGAGAACCCTTTGCAATTTGCCACTCATTTATGGTTAATGCCGTATTGGATTGGTCTAATAATGCAATATGTGAATAAGTTAACAGAAGTTCCCAGACCTTTTGTACTCAATCGAAAGTTGTGGTGGCGGCTCAGCGACTCAAGTTGATTTTTCAGATCAGCAGAGGTCGCACTCTGCGTGGCGCCCTACAAAATTTTCAGAAGTTTTTTGGATGGGGAATTTTATGCATAGTCCTTATGATCGTGACCGAGTGATCTGCTTGGAGTTTACACCGCGCCTTTTGTCCGAATTTCGCAGCATAGTTGAAAGGTCTATGGGATACCGCGTGTCGAACGATGCAGAAAGCACAGGCATTTCTCACCATGAAAAAGCAATCGTTGTACGTCAGTGCCTGAAGCGTTTTGTGCCGGCCAATGCCCCAAAACCTGCCGGGTCGCATAAGCGCCAGCACAGTTTTGCACTGATCAACCTGGGTTTGTCGACGGCGCGTGCCGAAGTATATTCGCAAGGATACAGCGACTATATTGCCTATCCATTTGTCACCAGCGAAATCCAGCACAGATTCAGTGCGGCGCGAGCATTGATGAAACAGAATGTCTCTGCCGAGTACTTTTCAAAAGATACGTTGGTCAATGCTGCTTGTAATTTCCTTTCTACCGAGCCCGAATTTACAGGCGGCATTGACGCCTTGGCGCAAGTGGTCGGGTCAAACCGGAACACCTTGTCCAAGCGGTTCAAGGAAGAGTTCGGCGTTGGCCCCATGGCTTGGTTTCGGCGCTACAGGTTGAACTATGCAGCGGCCCTGGTTCTTGAGGGGCAGCACAGCATTCAGGACATCGCCTTCAAAGTTGGCTACGAGGATGCGAATAACTTTTCGACCGCGTTCAAACGGGAATTCGACGTCTCGCCGTCAGAGTATCGGCGCTATCGCAATTCGATGAACTAAGCATCACCCAAAACACGTCCTGGATGAGCATGCTCCTGCGCGCGCGAGGCTGGCCAAAGTGTGCACCGGTTACCGCGGGCAGGGGTCTAACAGTGCAAAGATCAAAGGAAATGATGATTCCTGCAAAGATCGAATTACAGAGTTCTCAGCTAGCATTGATTCACGATTTCGTCGTTCTCGACAAGAACCGCTAATGGAAGGAATCTGAAATTGGTTACCGAAAATATTCAACTCAGATTGGTCAATCACTCGGATGATGCCAATAATTCATCGATCGTTATTTTCCAGCAAAACGTGGCCGAAGATTTCGGCGAACTCGCTATCGCGTGGAAAGTCATCAAAAACCTGGGGCGTCTGGATTATCACCCCTTCAAATACCCGCTGAAGTTTCAGGTTTCGGCCTCGGACAGCTATGGGAACTATACGCCGCAGATGACGGCCTATGACGGTCAGGCCTACGAAATGGTCAAAGACACCAGCGGGGATATCTTGCGCCTGGCCAAGACCCCGGCAACGTCGCCGAATGAGGTCGAGCTGCGCAACAACCTGACCATGGGATCGATCAACGCGAATATCTATCGCGAAGGCAAACTTCTGGCCGCCAAGACCAACCTTGCACCGGGGCAGAAGGGCGTCTTTCAGTTCCACCCGACCATCTATATCGGCGTGGTGTCGCAGATCGAAGAGGGCCAGGTCATGGACTCGGCGATCATCAGTCAGATCAACACCGAGATCAATCTGTTCGGCATCCAAAGCGCTGATATCGTGATGTCGGGCGGCGGGCCTGGCAAAAACTCTACCCCCTTTGATTTCCAGCTGGCAAACATCAATGCGTAAACGCGCCCTGCGGCGGATTACTAGCCGCAGGATGCACACCGCTTGACGGAGCTATGGAAAGAGGAGGTGTGTCATGACCAAAACTGCCGACACAACAATCGCCCTAAAACGCAAACGGTCTGAGGGCGACGAAGACAGCGATCAGAAGGCTGCCGCTGATACCCCGACGCCGGTAAAGCCCGCGAATCCCAAAAAGCCGGATTCGAAACCCAAGGATGACGCGGACAAGAAAGACAGTTTGAAGCCCATCAAACAGGTTTGGCAATCTGGCGATTTCCATAAGACCGGGCGCAACAAGCCCCCCTATAACGGGCTTCAGATTTCGGTCCAGTACAAGGTGGACGATGCCGGGAAATTTGAGGACGTAACCGTCACCTTCACTGACTACACATATTCTAAGGACGGGGTTTCATCCAAAATTCAGGCTCTTGCGGTCAGTGATGGCTGGGTTGAAGTTCCCAAACCGGCCAAACCCAAGTCCAGCAGTGATACCAAAGCGTCAACGTCCAAGGGCGATAAGGGAAAAACAGATTTCACAGTGGTCGGCCACGTCAAAATCAGTGGCGAGCCGGATGGAAAGTTCTTGAGGTTGCGTCTGAAATCCGGCCTGGAGCCGGGGTTTCAACAGCTTGGTTTTATCATGAGGCTGTCGCCGCCGCCGTCGAGTTCATAACACAGATTCGTCAGGGTGGCGCGATGACAACCCAACTCGTATTTGAGAACCGATCATTAAACCCCAATGTGCGCAGGGTTGGCCTGTTCTGGGACTGTTTGGATCACGACCAGCACATCAGGCCATTAACCTGGCAGGTTGTTCTGCAATGCCCGTATCGCTGGTACCGAAGCTTTCAGATTGATCTGACCCTGTCGGTCAGGTTCGTCACCTGCGAGGGCAATATCTCGCCCGATGTTCTGGTGGATCGCAAAGTTGTCTGTGGCGAGGCAACGATCGAACCCCGGCGCAAAGGCGACGGGATTGACCTGACCATCACGGTTCCAAAAGGGCATCGGTTGCACAAGGTGCAGGTCGTGCGCTGCGGCTTTCCCCTGACCGAAACCCGCCTGCCTTTGCAGGGAGAATGCGTGCTCCGGGCTCCGGACCGGCTGAACTTTGCGGCCGATATGACAACGCGGCAGGGTTTTCGGATCGACCGCCGGGAAATAGGTCCGGGTGTGGCCAGTTTTGATCTGCACCAGGTCCAGGCAATGCGCGTCGCCATGTATGGCGGCACGCCGGGTCCGAATTCCGATCCGATCAATTTTGTTGGTTACGACATTCAATATTCATGACGCCCCAAGCGGGCGAAACTTTGGAGGAGTGAATTGATGGCTTACAGACGTACATCCGGAATCCTGACCAACGGCGGTGCTGATCCCAAGCTTGAAGCGGACTATATCGTTGCCGCCGCCATCGTAGGTCATTCGATCGAACAGATCCGGGCCAATGTCGATGTGCAGTTTTCAATGGAACCTTCTGACGAGATGCCCAGGTCCGACAAATGGTCCCGCGAATGGGATCAGCTTCAGCAAGCCGCCCAGAAAATCGGACAGCTGGCCGCTTTGGAAATCGACATGCAGGGTCATTCTGTTAGGGCAGGGACGGCCGTCGATCATAAAACCGGCGCTGTGATCGTTGGGGTTTATGGCTTGGCCGGGCATGAGCCTCCGACCGAGGGCGATATCCGCCACCCCGAACACCACCTCAGTGACAAGGGGCAGGTGCTATATGATGAGATCAAGCAAAGGGATCGCGACCCCGCTTATCAGTATATCGGGCTGGGGGCCTATACCGGGTTTGTCGATAACGGAAATGTCGAAGGCGACACCGATCCGGTCGGTCCAATGCCAAGCGCGCGGTTCCATATCCCTGATCTGGATGCGGGCGATCATGACGACAATATTTTCGAGGGATGGTACCCTCGGTGGTTGCCGCCCGAGGATTCTGCCCTGTGGAACCCGCGCGTTCGTCGCGATACCCATGACCATGACTGCGTTGGTTGGGGCATCATTGGCGGCGATCTGGCGCAGGATGCTCCGAAGGAAGGGGAACCCGATCACGGGGCGACAAACCGGTCGGACCAGATCACCAATATTATGCGCTTTGATCAGGGTATGAATTTCGTCGATGAAAGCGGGGACGAAGGCGTTAAGGGCTATACCCACGGTATGATCCAGGCGATCTACAAGGCCTATCATCTGGGCCCGCATTGCACGCCTTATGAAATTACGGTTGGTGACTGTACCACCAAGCTGGCCTCGTGTTTTGGCTGTACGATGTTCATGACCGCCAATGGCTATCCGCCCACCTCGACCCATCTGGGGCGCGCCGAAAGCTGGGTGCCACTTTACGAGCCGTACAAGCCGTCGACCTCACCTAAAACCGAGCGGATCGTGATCAACGACCTGAACGCCAGCTTTGCCGCCTATTGCGACAAGGTTCTGCGTACTGGGATGCGCGCGCTGAGCGTCGACAATATCGCGGATGCCTATGACCACTGCCCGGCTGCGCTGGAGCATGTTCTGGGCGGGCATTATTCTGCGGATAACCGGGTTGCGGTCTCTCTGTTTCTGGATGCTCTGACGGTTCATGACCGCGAGCTGAGCCGCGTCCGTCGCGTATTGGGTTTGGACTAAGTCACCGACAGCCCGAATTAACATATCGGAGGAGAAGACATATGGCCTTTCAGGTTTATGCACTCGTACATACCCGCTCTGGTCGGTTTCTGATGTTTCGCCGACCCATCCTGACCTATTTCCAACGCGGAAACGGCGGGCAGATTTTCCCTGAAGGTCAGAAATTACAGGGTGGTGGGCGCTATGCTTTGCCATACGCAAAGGTTGATCCTGAAATCGCGATTGAGCTTTGGGAGGATGATAATTTCATTGCCGAAGCCGGCCAGCAAATTCTGATTGATTGTTGCGGTGCGCTGATCGAGTTTCTTCCCCCAGAAGCGGCAGACAAGGGGCCCGTGTCAATCGAGGGCGAGCATGAAATATTGCTCGCCCCGGCGACCGAAGTCGTGACCCGTTTCGACGAAGATGGCACGCGATCCGCGGTTTATTTCGCCGAAGTGTCCGACGCGGATCTGGACCGCATTCGCGACTATATGGTTGAGGTGTTGGCCGAGGCTCGCGCGGCGATGTTGGCCGTGATTCAAGACAACCTGTATGAATACACCGAGATCGAGGTATTCTATCCGCATGCGCCTTTTGACAATATCCATACCGGTGTCGACGTCTGGCAACTCGACATCGAGCGTCTGGAAATCAGTGGCTTGAAATCTAGCAAGCTGACCAAGGGTTCACTGCAGGCGATCAGCGAGCTTGAGGTCGTGTTGGCGGTGGAAGACGCTTAACGGGCATGACCAGCCAGGACCCCAAACTCATTTGGATGGATGCCCCGTTCGAGGATTTGCGCAACCAGTTGGTTGCCAATTTCGAAACCCATCCCCATGGTGCCGATCCCCCTGAATTCGTGACCGTCCAGTTCTTTTTCACCAAGACACCGGGCAAGGCCGTGCGCGGCCCTGTTCTGAGGTACAAGGAAAGAACGCCGCTGAATGTGCTGTTCGAAACCGGTGAGCGGTTGACCGGTACCCTGACCTGGCAAAGCGGGTTGAGTACGCCGTTGTCTCAGCAAGTCCTTGGGGCCTTGGCTCTGCAAGAACCCGAGACCGGTCGTGTCTGGCGTTTTCAGGGTTTTATGTCTGAATTTGGCAAGCCAAGCCATATTCCATCGCCCGATTCCGGGGCAGGGGGCGGGGCCGATGATGGTGGGAACTCTGGCACCGGGCAAAACGGTTCAGGTGGACATGACGGGCATGACCCAGATCAGCCAAGCCACACTCACGGCGGTGATGGTGATAATCCATTTAGCGATGACCCGGATTCTGATGGGCTGAGCCCGGCCACTCAGGGCGCTAACCTGCGCTGGGATGAGCTGTTCCCCTTCATCTATATGAAACATTGGCCGTCGATAGCGCCGGGCGCGCTGGATGCGGGTTTCATGGAGGTTCCGCAAAAGATCCTGGCGAACAGCGTGTTCCTGCAAAGCCTTGTTTCAAAATCCGGGGACAGGTCAGGGCAGGAGGCTTTGGCGGTTACTTACGTGGATCCAAGCTCGAACACCGACAATACACCAGGTGGGAATAGTTCGCCCCATCCGGCATCGGATGCGGGGCAATCCGGCAAGGCTCAGCCTGCGGCCGAACCGGGCAAACCCAAAGGGTTCATCTCCTCGATTGAATCGCTTGGCCCGCCATTCAGTTCTTATCCTGAATTGTGGCCGGCTCTGCGAGAGCTGCCTGATTTTTCGCTGGCCCAGATCACAGATCTGATCAAGGCCCGTCTGGGCGGATGGGCCGCATTCAAGGTTCTGGCAAATGCACCGGATGCGCAAAAGGAACTGGCCCGCATCTGGGAAAGCATCGTTGCGCTGAACCTTTTGGCTGGCTGGCAAAAAGACGAACTTGCAGTTCTGATTCAGGTGTTGACTACCCATCACGTTCTGACCCGTGCGCTGGCTGCAACCGAAGGAGGGCAGGCCAGCTTGATGACCGATCCGGTCACCGGACAACAGATCAAAGCTTGGATGCATGCGACGCTGGTTTTGCCTGGCTCCATATTCGAGCCGAAAAAACCTGCGCCGGTTGCAGCAAAGGATACAGATCATCAGATCCCTCTGAAATTGACAAAGCCCGGCTGGGTGCGCGCCTATTCATACGGGCTTGCCCGTTCGATCCGGTATCAGCCGCTTGGGTATGAATTGGGCGACGTGCAGCGTATCGAAAATGTCCTGCGCGGTGAAATGCGCGAGACGCGAAACCGGAGATTGCAGCGCCGCGAAAGCCATGAGGCACATTCCGATGTGACCACCAAAATTGCCCGGCGGGACGAGGATACCTCGGTTTCGGACCTGATCAATCAGGTGCAAAAGACGTTGGCCGACCATGTCTCGACCACGCATGTCAACTCTTACGACACCCAGTACGGAATGCCGACAGATGGCAATAAGATGAGTGTTACTGGGAATTGGTGGGTGCAAGAGCAGCCAGCCGGAGGCTTCGCGAAAAACGACCTGAAATTTGCCCGCGACATCGTCGAGAAAACGGTGCGAAACCTGTCACGCGAAATGCGCCATACGCGCGAGTTATCCGAAGTTGAAGAAACCGAATACTCGGATGTGACGCGCTTTGACAATCGGCGGAACGGCACGGATATCCGCGGCATCTATCGTTGGGTGAACAGAAGCTTTCGCTTGCGCACGAAAAGTCTGGGCGAGGTTTTGATTTTTGAGATCATGGTCCCCAGCCCGGGTGAGAATCTTGTCCGGCATATTCGCCGGTCCTGGCAGCTTGATCTGCGCCCACCGAAATCTCCAGGCGAGTTTGGGATAAGCGGATTTCAGGATTTGACCGATGAGACTGGCAAGACAGACGATGGCAAGATATTTTATCTCGAGGCGTTTCAGGAATTTGGCGTGGAAGAGACTCGTATGGCCCCGCCATTCAAGCTTGTGGTCAGCCAAACGGTGCAAAGCCATACGCCAGTGGCCGATGGCGCCGTCCTGATCCCCAGAGGCTTTGAGCCCATCAAAGCAACAGCAACGGTGATGAGTGTCGGAACTCCCGCAGAAACCCATGTCATCGTGGGCTCGGTCGCCCTGCAACCGCAGCAAGCGGGGGACAAATCCGCCCCGCCCGGTTCAAACGGCCATGCGGACAAGTCACCGCAGCCACTGCGCCTGCCTGTCAGCCAAGCCTCGGGCGCGCAGGTGCTGAGCGCCCAGCTGGATAAAGGGTTCGGAACCGGAACCTCTCCGGCAGATGAAGGCCATCCGCTTGGGTTCACCATTCTGTGCAGCCTCAAGCAAACCGCAGCCACACAATCGTCCGAGCCCAACTCTCCGCCGGATATGCCGGTTCCCGATCCTGCACCAATGCATTTGCAAACCGAATTGACCGGTTTCTTTGCGGCAACTCTTGAAGTGACGTGCCAACGGTCGGCGCAGACTTATTCCGACTGGCAATTCGAAACCTATAGGCTGATCAAGGAAGCGTATGCGCGGCAGCTAGAGGGTTACCGTCGCAAACTGGAACAACAGGTGGCTGCGATTGAGGCTCAGAACCCTGCGTTCCTGAACAAGGCGATGACGACGGAAATCCTGTCCGCGGCCCAGGAGCAAATCTTGACCCTCAGCGGGTCCGAGAAGGATGCCGTGGCCCCGGATTATGCCAAGCCGCGTATCAGGCACTATTTGCAACAAACGGTCGGGTGGTCCGACATCGCCACATTCATGGATATCGAGGACGAAGTCAGCGATCTGACAGGCGACCCCGCGGATCTTGCCCTGCGCGAGACCGTACCCGACCTGCGGTTCCGGGATTTTCTGCGCGCTGACCGTGTGCGCATTCTGGCGCCGGTCGACAGAAAGCACGCGCGCAGTTTCCTGTATTTCCTGCGCACCGGCCGGATCTGGCCGGATGCAGATCATCTTGCCCCTTGCCTGCCCGAAGACGCCGAAATTGTGGCCCGGATTAAATCGGAACATACACAAGACGATGAAGGCAATGCGCAATCCTGGACGGTTCAGGTGCCCACGCATATGTGCATGCTGAGTGCGGATAGTGATCTGCCAGGTCAGACGGATTCAGAATGAGACCGCCAGGCTTTCCGACCCCGCCCCGACCAAACGCCCCCGGCGGACCGCTTGAACCACAACAAGGCTGGGGTCCGTCTCCGGGCCGGGTATTGGGAATGCCGGTTGGCGCGGTGATCGCTTTTTCCGGGGAGCTTCTGGGACAATCCAAAAAGCTGGCGGGCGGGACCACTGATCTGCAACAGTATGGCTGGAAGGTTTGCGACGGCTCACCTCTGTTGATTTCCGCTTATCCGGAATTGTTTGCCGCCATCGGATATCTGTTTGGTAAAGGCAAGGACGGAGAGTTTCGACTGCCTGATTACCAGGGCTATTTTCTGCGCGGGGTCGACCCCGGCGGGAAAGTCGATAAGGATCAGGACCAGAGGTACCGAACCGACAAAAAGAACCAGAAATATGACGGGGTAGGGTCGCTGCAACTGTCTGCGCTCCAGCAACACCAACATGTGCTGGAACAAAGCGACAGCACGGTTTCAAACGGAGTGTTAGGCCCGGAACCGGTTATCGCCCCCACACCCCAATCCAATTCGGGCAACGTCGTTAAAGGGTCGGCCCTGACCAGCGAGACCGAGACCCGCGCAATCAACATCTCGGTCTATTGGCTGATCAAATGTCGGTTGGATGCGGTGTTATGACAGATAGAAAAGGCCGATCTGATGGCATGTAGGCTGGGCAAAATTGTAAGGTCGTTTCGCAAACCATCGGGTCAGATTCCCAAAGCGGCGCCAGATAAGGCGCAGGCAAAAGGGATAGATGTCAGTGATCATCAGCGGGATATCAACTGGCCGCAAGTCGCAGCCTCGGGTGTTTCTTTTGCGCTGATAAAGGCGACCGAAAGCGTCAGCATCAAGGATGCGTATTTTCAGCCAAATGTACTGGGCGCGAATGAGGTGGGTATCCTGTGCGGCGCCTATCACCTGCTTCACATCAGCCACCCGGCCAAGCCACAGGTCACAAATTTTATCGATGCAGTGCAGGCTGTTCTTTCGAAAGGCCCGGTTGGAAAATCGGGCCTTCTGCACCTGCCATTTACACTCGATCTTGAAGGCGTCCCGACGGCACAGGGGGCCGCCTATCGAAGCCTCGCGCTGGAATGGCTTACCAGCGTTCAGAGGGCTTTCGGAACGGTGCCGATGGTATATGCCAATCTGAACACCTGGGAGACTGAGCTGACTTCGGGTTTCGGGAACTACCCGGTCTGGCTGGCAGAATACGCAGCCAGACCCGCACCGGATGCTCCGCAATGGGAGTTTTGGCAGCACTCTACGAACGAGCGAGTGTCCGGTATTGCCCCAGAGGTTGATTTGGACGTGTATTGCGGATCGGTTCAGCAACTGAAGGCGCAGTACGGGGTGCAAAGCCGAAACTTATAATTGTCACAGTTCGATTCACCAAAATGATCAGTTGCTAACTTGGGCAAACCCAAAAAACGGTAGTGCAACTCCGCAAAGAATTTGAGTGATCCCGTTGAGCAGCCTCATCTGACTGGTTCAATTTGATTGTTAGTGCATCATTGGCCTGTGATCCATTGAGATGATGGTTTCG
>NZ_JBXWPF010000029.1:0-19288 GCF_059611265.1 Ruegeria sp. CDSA241 | reverse complement strand
GGATCAATTGCTTAACGTCTTCACCTCGTCAGGCTCATAACCTGAAGGCCAAAGGTTCAAACCCTACTCCCGCAACCTAAATCACTACACAATATCAATATATTACACACCGTGCCAGAGCGGGCTTTTGCGTTGCGCCATCACAACTGAAAGCACCGTGGAAGCAAACAGTACGAGAAAAACACTGTGACGGACCCGTAATAGATAATGCCAACCCGTAGGATACCGTCGCTGTCAAAACCTTCTTCAAAACCGCCAAGGCCGAACGGTTTTGGCGGAGATCGTGGAGCATACGACAATACGCTGAAATGGCGGCCTCCGGGCTTTCGCAACAATAGCGCAAGCAATTCATTGGCCTCTAATCCCGCTGAGCCACGCACTTGTCGCTTCAAGCCCTTTTCGCAAGACAGCAAACATTTGCTCAATTTCACTTTCGCTAATGATTAGGGGCGGTGAAAGAACACACATGTTGATCACAGGTCGAACCAATAACCCACGTTTCTGGCATTCGATATCGATCTGGTTACCAATCTCGTAGTCGCACCCCAGATCGCTCTGGGGATCACCATCGACTGAGCATTGAACGCATCCCATCAACCCCATGCCGCGCACATCGGTAACGATGTCAATCTGACCCAACTGCTGTAGCTGATCCTGAAAAACTGGAGCGACCTTTCGAACGTGTTCGAGAAGCTTTTCCCGTTCAATAATTTCCATACTTTTCAGACCAGCGGCCGCGCTGACCGGGTGGCCAGAATAGGTGTAGCCATTTGAGAAGGTAGCATCTTTCCCTGCAACATCGGCGATCAATCTATCCGAGATAATCGCGGCGCCCATCGGTGCATACCCAGATGTCATTCCTTTGGCACAGGTGATTATGTCTGGCTGAATGCCAAAAACTGCCTCAGACGCGAACCAATGGCCCAAACGCCCGAAAGCCGTCACTACTTCGTCGGAGATGTATAGAACATCATACTTCTTGCAGATGTTTAGGCAACTTTCGTGATACCCTTTCGGCGGCACTATCACGCCACCAGAGGCAAGAACCGGTTCGGCGATAAAAGCGGCAACATTTTCTGGGCCAAGCGCCACAATGGCGTTTTCCAGGTCCGAAACTTTCTCTTTCAGAAAGCTCTCTTCGCTTTGACCAGGCGCACGATAAAGCGGATTCACGTCTGGCAAGAAATGTGCGAGGTCATCCGCCTTGTCGAGCCAAAGCCTGTCACGCTCTTTTCCACTGACGCTGGCCGCCAAAAAAGTGCTTCCATGATAAGCTTTTTGCCTTGAAATGATTTTCTTTTTCTCGGGGCGTCCCAAGAGGTTGTTGCGGAAATGAACAAACCGGATGGCCGTATCAACTGCGGTGGAACCGCCGGTGGTAAAAAAGACATTGTTCAAATCGCCCGGCGCACGTTTAGCGATTTCGCGCGCGAACCACGCAGTAGTCGAGTTGGAATTGTTAAAGGGCGAGAAATAGGCAAGGTTCCGAGCTTGCTCAGCCATGGCCTCGGCCATCTCCGCGCGCCCATAACCGATCTGAGTGCACCACATGCCTCCCGGTCCGTCGATCAAGCGTTCGCCTTTTTCGTTCACCACATGGATGCCGCTGGCACCTTCGATAAAAGTGCGGTCGTTTTCGCCCAATGTTGCCATCCCTTCCCACGGGTGCAGGAAGTGGTCGTTGTCCCAGTGCTTGACGTTAGAGTTATCCACGGCGGGCCATGCTTTCTGTGCTCATCACAATTGGGAATTCTTCGCGAACCTGAGCGTCTGAGGCGCCGAAGTAGTTGGGGAAATGGCTATCGAGAATGGAATTGGCCTTGTCACGGGCGCGGTCCAGAAGATCAGTTTTGCCTTCGTTTTCCCATGTGTCCGTGCGCTCACGATCCATGAGCCGTGGGTAGACAAATTCGCTGTTCATATAGCTCAGTGTGTGCGGGTTGCCGAGAAAATGACCAGGGTCGATGGCACACTGGTGGATCACATCCACCGCCATGGTTTCATCCGTGACTTCAATCCCGCGCAACGACCGCAGGATCATACCGCCCGCTTCGTCATCGATGACCATGCTTTCAAAACTGCATCCCATCAGGCTACCGATCATACCCCCGAACTCGCACAAACGATTGGCACCGGCATGAGCGGCAAGCGTGAAGGTTAGTGCCTTTTCCAACCCATATTGCGCGTCGGGTATCTTAGCATCGGTCATGCCTGCGCCGACAGAGGTTGGAAGGCCATAAAAGTTACCCATCTGAATGGCTGCGGCCCCGATCAGAGCCTGTTCGCCACTGCCGCCGGTGAACGACCCGCTGCGCAGGTCAGTGATGAAGGGCCAGGCGGCAAAGCAGACCGGACAACCTGGTGTGATGAGGTTTACGATGGCAACGCAGGCCAGCGTTTCGGCCACGGTTTGCACCAGCGTTCCCGCAAGTGTAGCGGGGGCTGTGGCCCCGGCTTGAGGAGGCACCGCCAAATCAACCGTCAGGCCCAACTTGGCGGTATCAATCAGGATTTCCATGTTTTCCTTGCCGACCCGCAAGGGGGAAACCATGGGGCAGCCACCAAATATGACGCTTGGCTTTTTCATGAAAGCCCCTTCGCCACCTTGAGCAAAATCAAACATGCGGATGGCATGCGGAATATGGCTGCGGTCGCGAAAAGTCAGACAGGCAGGTTTTTGACTGCCTGCGAGCATGGCATAAATGGTGTTCATGTCGTGAGCGAAATCATCAGTCACATCGGTGGCCAAAACTGTGTCGCCCAGCATATGGATGTTGTCCAAACGGTCCACCAGACGGGTGAAATCATAGACATCGCGCAGGATCGACGGGCGATAAGATTTAGTTTCGGAATCGAAGGTGGTCACGGCGGTGCCGGAGTTGGCGAAATAGACGCTCTCCGCCGAGCAATGCATGTCGTCTTTGCCTTCACGCTCTCCTCGGGCATAGACGTAAAACTCCTTGGCAGCACCAGCCAGGATGTCTTCCATCAGTGCGCGGGGGAAGCACAGCCGATTTAGATCATTCATCACCGCGCCTTTGGGCAGCACCAGATCAAGCAGTTCCGGGAAATGATCGGTAATGCCGGTTTTTTCCAGAACGGTCAGAGCCGCTTGATGGATGTTCTCCATATCTGTTGGGGTAAGCGGCTTATAGCGTCCGCCGCTTAAGCCGCCATGCACGGCCTCATTGCCGGTGGTCGCCTGTTGCACCTTTATGCGCGCGGCGCGCCCGCCGCCACCGCGACGGCGTGATTTTACCTCAGCCATTACAGGCCATCCTTTGTTCTGGTTCCGAGCGGATCATGGCAAAATAGAAATCGTAAAAATCCTGGATCGAGGTTTCCATTTCGCCCAAGGGCCCCGGTTGGAAGTATTGAGAATTAACGCCGGACTGGTTGTGCCGAATGATGCGTTCGTCATCCAAAGATGTGACATGCCAAAGCCAGGTCAGGTCTTCCTTGTTGTAATCTTGGCCTTCTTCGGCATCAGCGCTAACCAGCCAGACCACCTGAATGTCGGTTTCCTGTAGACCACGTGGAATAAAGCGGTAGCCCACCATATGATCCGAATAGATCAGGAACCAATTCAATGGGCCAATATCAAAGTCAGTTGCGCCACCGTCGAAGCCTTTCAGCGTTCCAAGCAATGGCGCAAGCGCCTCGCCCGATTTGCTGCCGGTTTTGTAACCTTGGTAAAGCGGGTAGCGCCGATAATACCCGCTGGTGAATGGGGTGGGCGCAGCCTCGCCAACAAGCGCCAGTTCATCAGGTGTCAGCCCGACTTTTACAGCCCTTGCATTTAGCGGCTCGACCAAGCCAGCCATGTCTTGTGGCGATTTCAGGCTATGAGAGCGAGAGTATTCTTTGTGTGCTGGTCCGCAGTGATAGCATTCAAGATAGTTCTCAACCGCCAGTTTCCAATTCGCGGGAACGGGAAATGACGCCGTATGCGCCACTTTCAGATCGTCAAAGCCATAGGGTTCGACGAGTGGCGAAAGCTGGCTGAGGACAGGATCTAGCGATGGCGTGTTTGCATCGGCACACACAAAGATCAGGCCTTTAAAGACACTCACTTGAACGGGAAAGAGCCCGAATTTGGATGGGTCAAAGTGTTCCCCCATGTTATGGCCTGCACGAAGTTTTCCCGATAGCTCATATGTCCAGGCGTGATACGGGCAAACAAGAACACGGGAGTTGCCAGACTGTTCAGTGCAGACGCGAGATCCACGATGGCGACAGACGTTCAAATGAGCGCGAACTTCGCCTTCGCGGTCGCGAACAATAATGATGCTCTCCGGGCCATAGTCGAACAGAAAATAGTCTCCGGGGTTTGGGATTTGGCTGACATGCCCTGCCCAAAGCCAGTTACGGTTCCAGACCTGGGCAATGTCATTGTTATAGATGTCTTGCGAGGTATAGAATTCACGCGGCAGCGCGTGGCCGTACTGGTGCGAGGCCATCAAAGCATCTAACTCAAACGGTCGGCTGTTCATCACGTTTCCTCCAAATCGACTATCTCGCGGCGAAACCAATCCTTGTCTGCTTCTGCCTTTGGGCGTTCAAAATCACGTGCCGCGCGGTGGCCTGCGAAGACTGCGTCCACGATCAACCCAGGAGACGCGGCATCGCCAATAAGTTCGAGGGTTTTCAAACCGATCCCGCGCAAGCTGTCATAAAGCGCTGTCTCACGATGGCGCTCGGTAACCAGAACTGCCGAGGCACAGGGAATACTCGCTTCGCGACCGGTAAAGGCACATCCGATGCGGGCCATGTCACCTTCAACCGCGGTCAGCACCTGATTACAGCGAATGTCGATGCCAAGTTCGATCAGACGAGCCTGAATACGGGGCTGCTCCAAAGTATGTACGGCGTAAGCAGAGACCAAACTCTCCGGCGTGACAAAGACCACCGGATATCCGGCAGCTGCCAGTTTTTCTGCAATCACACCTGCCAAATAGATATGGTCATCATCATAGATCATCACCGGGCCATTCGGAGGCAATATGCCGTTCATGATATCATCAGGTGTCAGTACTCTGGCGCTTTGCTCGATATGAGGCATACGGCGCTGGGTGTTTCGCCCCATGCCATCCGTACGCCAACGGCTGCCGGTGGCGACAAAGACGTGTTCGACGCCAAGCTCTGCCACCTGATCGCCGTCAAGTCTGCTGTCGGTGAACAACTGAACGTTGCCGCGCTGTTTCAGATCATTCAGGCGATAATCGACGACGCGCGACCAGGCCGCTAGGCCGGGAAGCTTGCTTTCCTTTGCAACACGTCCACCAAATTCAGCTGAGGCTTCGGCCAAGGTCACCTGATATCCTCGCCTTGCGATTTGCATGGCACACTCAAGACCTGCGGGTCCGCCACCGATTACCAGTGCCTCCGCCTCGCTTTTTTTCGGTGCAATGATCTCGGGGTGCCAGCCGCGACGCCATTCCTCGCCCATAGTCGGGTTTTGGGTGCAGCGGATCGGAATACCCAGATTGTCCGAAGACACGCAGATGTTGCAGCCGATGCATTCGCGAATTTCGTCGATCCTGCCTTCTTCAATCTTCTTCGGTATGAACGGGTCCGCAATAGAAGGTCGCGCCGCTCCGATAAGGTCGACAATACCTTTCTTGACCATCGACAGCATCATATCGGGGGAGGTCAGGCGACCGACACCTACCACGGGTTTCCGAGTGATCTGTTTGACGTGGGACAGAAACGCGTTCTGATAACCATCTTCCGGCTGGAATCTGGTTGTGGCACTGTCATTGGACCAGTCGGCCACATTCACATCCCATAGGTCAGGAAGATCGGCCAAAAGCTCGACCACGGCACGGCCTTCTTCTGCGGCCTGCATACCGTCGGCGCCCACCATCTCATCAATGGCAAAGCGGAGCGCCACAGCGCAGCTGTCACCTACAGCTTCGTGGGTATCTTCCAGCAATTCGCGCGTCAGGCGCACGCGATTTTCAAGCGACCCGCCATATTCATCACTACGCTGGTTCATATGAGGCAGCATGAAATGTTGCGCCAAAGTCATGTTATGTCCGGCATAGACGTAAATGATGTCAAATCCGGCATCTTTCGCGCGCAGGGCGGCCTCGCGATGCCAGCGGCGGAATTCCCGGATATCGGCCTTATCCATGGCCTGCGCCTGCTTGGGATGCGTCATATCAACGGACATCTCGGACGGAGCAAAAACCGGGGCGCGGGTCAGCAGGTTCTGCGCATGGTTGCCATTGTGCACCAGCTGGATGGCTGCCAGCGCACCATGTGCATGTACTGCGTCTGTCATCAGCCGCAACGCAGGCACATCGCGCCCATCCCACAATCGCCCCTCGGCATAGGGGGACAAGTCCGAGGTCGGGTGTATCTCGGTCTCCTGATTGGAAACCACTGCCCAACCACCTTCAGCCTTCATTCCGCGGACGGCAGCATCCGCCCGTGGCCTGAGGTGTCCCAGCCCGGTGCAATGCGGCACCTGATAAAAGCGGTTTCTGGCTGTGACGGGCCCGATCTGAATCGGTTCGAAGAGCAGAGCGTATGGGTTCGCGTCCGACATAATCACGCGTTTTTCCTATATTTGGGTTCCGGAGCCCGAAGGCCCCGGAAATATGGTTGTGTTAGAATCCGGCTTTGATCCGTTCAAATTCTGCCAGCATTTTTGTCTCCAACTCGGGATTCACCGCGTCAAAGAACAAACTGCTTTCGAAGAAGCTTTTCGGATCGGCAAAACCATAGGCTTCGATATTGGCTTGATCGGCGACTTCGAACGCTTTTGCGTTGGAATGCGGGTAGCCCCAGTTGTCGATGATGTATTGGCCGCTTGCAGGATCAGTGAGCGCGTTCAACAGATCATAGACCTGATCGACCGGTGTCGTGGAAGACTTCAGATGCACGTAGCCACAGGCCCAGGTCGCGATACCTTTGTCGACGTCACGCATCATGGCGGCAGGCACTTCGTTCCAGATCAGGTTCAGTTCGGACTGGTTCCAAGCCCAACCCATTTCGATCTCACCGCTGGTCATGGCCTGATCAAACTGACTCGCATCGGACCAGTAAAAGCGCATGTTTGGGTGGATTGAGCGCAGGAAATCCGATGCTTCTTTGAATTGCTCATCGCTCAGATTTGTGTAATCATCAGCGTTTCCAGTGGCCAGCGCAGCCAGGGCATATGCAGACGACGCCGCATCCGGGATCGCGATCTTACCTGCATAGGCCGGGTCAGCCAGCAATTGCAGCGAGATATCATCCCCCGAGATTTTGTCGGTACGATAGATAAGACCCGTGTTCCCCCACTCGAACGGCAACATGTAAAGCTGGCCGTCCAGGACGATGGCGTCGACTTCCTTAATCTCAGGTAAAACATCGGCCCAGTTGGTCAGTTTGCTTTCATCCAGGGGCTGGATCAGGTCGGCTGCGACCCATTTCCGGACCGCGTCAGAACAAGGATGCGCCAGATCAGCCGTGAAACCCGAACTCAGTTTCGTGAAGGCTTCCTCCTGACTTCCAAAATAGGAATAGCTTGGCGCCTCATCCCCGTATTTTTCCATGTAGCTGGCAAAGAACCCGGGGTCTTCATATCCCGACCAGTCAAAAACCGTTAGATCAGCGCCACCTGCTATGGCACTTCCCGTGCTTATTGCCGTCGCACATGCGAAGGCCGCAATTCCCTGAACTCTCATTTTATCCTCCCACTATTTTACTATGGTCTGTACCAAGATCGATCACGCTTGCACCCTGAAGCCCCAGCCAAACTGCGTCGCCGCGTTTGAAATCGACCGTGTGAAAGTAGTTGGGAACCGAGACCGAGATTGGCTTTTCGGCTCCCGCAACCTGAATGTGATAGTGAATGTTCTCGCCATAGAAGGCGACATTGCTGACAGTGCCTTGAACCGTTGATGGATAGTCTTCTGGCTTTTCAGCAGCGATTTCCAATTGTTCCGGGCGAATACCGATGTTCATGTCTTTAGAGCTGGTCGCAACGTTGGGATTTCTCTCAATCTCAATCCGCCCGAAGGCGGCTGCATCGATCGACAACATATTGCCGGTTTCGCCCGACAACTGGGCAGGCAGTATGTTCATCTCACCGATGAAACTGGCCACTTGCTGATCACAGGGACGGGCATAAAGCGTGGTTGGTGTATCCACCTGCTTGAGCCGTCCGTCGAACATCACACCAATACGGTCGGACATCGTCATTGCCTCATATTGGTCATGGGTGACCATCACAAAGGTGATGCCAAGCGACTGCTGCAGATTGCGCATTTCAAACTGCATCTGCTCGCGTAGTTTCTTGTCGAGAGCTGACAAGGGCTCGTCCAGTAATAACACCTTGGGTCGCATGATCAGCGCGCGGGCGAGTGCCACCCTTTGCCGCTGCCCACCCGACAACTCACTTGCGCCGCGATCCTGAAGACCGCCCAGCTCGACCATTTCCAGGGCCTCGGCTACGCGCTGTTCGATCTCGGCCTTGGGCGCCTTGCCCCGTAATCCATAGGCCACGTTGTTCCCGACGTTCAGATGCGGGAAGATCGCGTAGCTCTGAAAGACCATGTTCGTTGGACGGTTGTTGGCAGGCACACCTTCCATATCCTGACCGTCGATCAGCACGGTACCCTTGGTCGGTTCCTGGAAGCCCGCGATCATCCGCAATACCGTGGTCTTGCCGCATCCCGAGGGGCCGAGGAGCGAGAAAAACTCGCCCTCTTTGAGATCGAGATCGATCCCGCTCGCAGCCAGGAATGTGCCATAGCGCTTTTCGACGCCCCTGAGTTCTATGATGTTTCTGTCTGTCATCGGACCTCTGATGCGGATGAGCGGCGGCGGAAGTACTCGGCCAGCACCAATAGCAGAACCGAGGTAAGCAGCAGGATAGAACCCAAGGCCAAAACGTTTGGAAGCTTGGCGGGGAAACGGATCTGGCTCCAGATATAGACCGGCAGGGTTGGCTGGTTGCCGGACAGGAAAAAGGCCAGGACGAACTCATCGAAGCTGACCGTAAAAGTGACCAGCATGCTGGCTACGATACCGGGGGAAACGACCGGCAGCGTCACGCGACGGAAGGTTTCGAACACGCCGACGCCCAGATCGTAGGATGCCTCTTCCAGCGACGCGTCGAAGTCATCGAACGCGGACTTCAAGATCGAAACGGAAAATGGTAGCGCAAGAAACGTATGGCCCAGAACAACGGTCAGCAAAGACGGCTTTAGACCGAGAAACAGAAACAGGACCAGCATTGAAGAGGCCACGATAATGCCAGGGATAACCAAAGGCAGCATCACCAAACCTTCGGCTGCACGCTGGCCCCGAAAACGGTATCGAACAAAGGCGCGCGCAGCGAACAGACCCATGGCGGTGGATAGAAGTGCGACGACCGTGCCAACACCAAGCGAATTCCAAAGGGCCTGGATCAACGTGTCCTGCTCGCCCAGCTTCCGGTACCAGTCCAGCGTCCACCCCTTGATCGGAAAGGCAACGATAGTACCGCTGTTGAACGAGAACAAAGGTAGGAACAGAACCGGCAGGTACAGAAAAACCAAATACAGGAAAGCATAGGCTGTCAGGGTCGAGGGGCGCTTCATCTGATCCTCCTCCCAAGCTGGGTGGCGGTAATGACAAACACGATGGCGACGAAGCCGACCGACAGCATCGCGATCAGCGAAAGTGTGGCGCCAAGAGGCCAGTTGTTAGCGGCCCCGAACTGCACCTGAATAAGATTGGCGATCATCTTCCCGTCCGACCCGCCGACCAGTGCCGGTGTTACGTAGTCACCGACAGTCGGAATGAAGATGATCAGGCAAGCGGCGATAATACCTGGTATCGTCAGCGGCAGCGTCACCCGCATGAAGCGTTGCAAAGGACTGTTGCCGAGGTCGGTGGCGGCCTCCAACAGGCTTGGATCGATCTTCTGCAACGAGACATAGATCGGCAGGATCGCAAAAGGTGCCCAGGCATGGGCAAGCGTCAGTACGACAGCGAATTCATTATAGAGCAAGAAGTCGAGCGGTTCGTCGATCAGACCAAGCATCAGCAGTGCAGAATTCATCACCCCGTTGAACCCAAGGATGAGCTTCCAAGCAAATACGCGCAGCAGATAGCTGGACCAGAACGGAATGGTGATGAGCAGAAGCCAGATAGTCTTTTTCCGGGCCTTCATCGCGATGAAGTACGCGATGGGATAGGCCAGTGCGACAGTGACTATCGTAACTGCTCCGGCAATCCAGATCGACCTTAGCATTAAATGTCGAACCAGCGGATCGGCAAACGCGTCGCTATAGTTTTTCAGCGTCGGTGTCTTGTCGAGCGTTACGTAGGTTTGGGTCCAGAATGAATAGGCGATCAGGATCACCAAAGGCGCCGCCACCAGAAACCCCACGTATGCCGTGGCTGGTGCGCTGAGGGTATAACCCCGGGACGCTTCGCTACGAAAAATCACCCTATCTCCCATCTCGGTACTTACGAGTCTCTAATGGACGATCGTCCATTTAATGTTGCGCCAGAAAGGCCTTTCGTGTCAATCTTCCTGTGAGCCACCCATATGAAAAGACCCTAAGCTGATGGAATCATTGAATAGAGTAACAGAGCCTAAAGGAAGAAAGCGTAGCTCGAAGCGCGATCCAGAGGCCAACAGGCAGCTTCTGATAAAGGCGACACTGGATACTATTGCTGATATTGGAGTCACCGATACCTCGGTCAGTCGCATTTGCGAGCGCTCAGGTCTGTCGCGCGGAATGATCCATTTGCATTTCGGGGGGAAGGACAATTTGCTGACAGCAGCGGCCCAGCATTTCAGTACTGAGTATTATGCCGAGATGGACAGAATGACCGAACTGGGCTCGGATGCATCGCCCGAGGAGCGGGTGATGGCTGTGATCGAGGCGGATCTATCCGAAGCTTTGCTCAATCCACGAAGTACGAAAATCTGGCATGCATTCCGAGGCATCGCGAGCTCACACCCTGGTATTGCCCGATACAGCAGCACTCAGGATCCCAAACTTGTCGAGACTTTGCGGCGTGCGTTCACGGAGATAGCCCAACAAAACGGACATGATCCGAACTTGGTGAATGATGCCACTAGCGGAACGTTGGCCTTACTGGAAGGTATGTGGGTAAATTACCTTACCGATATGCAGGTTTTTTCGCGACGACGCTCTGCTGAACTTATTCGAAGATTTTTAGGCGGGCTTTTTCCAGGAAAATTCAAGTTGTGAGCCTTCGCGACGCTCAGGTTTGAGATGGAAACAATGCCTCTTCCTGGAAAGCAACTACTGGTATTGGTGAGGCCTCTAGCGTCTAAGTAGCATCCACCTAGCTATTGAAAAATCTCGACGTCCGCTGTGCGCTATTAGCGGACTTTCACAATTAAACTTTGTAGTCCGAGATGCGCAACAAAGTGAGGTTTTGCAGCATTATTGACGTCGTGGTGTGGCTACGCACCCGTTGGTCCAATCTTCAAGCTGGTCGGGAAAAGCATCGACTGACTTCGCTCGGCGCCTGCGATAAATCTCGACATACATGCCTCCAGCCTTTGCCGAAAAGCATACATCATCCAGAGTTTTCACACAGACTCAGTCCAATACACCATCAGCTGAAAGCAAGCATGGATGTTTGCAGCCAGAAGCTACAAGGTAGCACACGATATCCAGGACACCGAACAATGCCTAAAAAACACCAGGGACAAACGGTTGCGATAGATGTTGATCTCGCTGGAGATATTCTTCGAGTGGCGGTTTCTGGTCTTCCTAAACTAGTTTCTAGGAACGCGGCTAGCGCCTTGCTGGAGCTTCGTTCGGATCACGAACAGTTTCGGGGGTTTTTGAACCTCCCACCAAATGGAAACCACCTCATCAACTCTTGCCTACTCTATCCACCCTTTGAGCAAGGTACCGATGGGGCACTTTTTCTAGCCTCTCAGTTTGCATACGCACCATATGCCGGAACCGCACTCATGGCTGCAGCCACCATAATTGCGAGCGCGAAGCGTCAAGCATTAGCCAAAGATCAACAAGTTGTTGCTTTGGAAACAGCAAATGGTGTCATGGAAGTACAAGTAACCCGAACAGATAGCGTTATGACACATGCCAAGTGGTTTACTGTCAAGCCCAAGCTATTGATTAATAATCAAATATTGAATCTTCCTCTAAGTGGAAACATTCCAGTTTCTCTAGTCGATGCCGGGTTGCCGTATTTGGTTGTCGATGCAGACTATCTAGGTATTTCGCTTAGTGAGCGCCAAAAATTGACCAACGCTGCAATTGAGTTAAGCGGGGCGGCTAGTAAACAATTTCCGATGTCCAATTTTGGTATTGGCGGCAGCTACGGTAAATACTTGGTCATGTTCAGTTCGAAATCAGGGAAGAACCATATTAAAACTGTCTGGGCCTCTGAAAAGGGAGAACTGGCAAATTCGGCTGGGGGGACAGGCGCATTGTCTGTTGTGGTGGCGTGCGAGGGCAACGGGTCAATATCTCCCGGCAGGTCCGTGACAATCGAAGCACCGGGCGGAATTTTTGAATGCCAAGTTGTCGGTCAATTCGCCACTGTATCAGCAGAAGTTAGGATCGTTGCAAGGCATAGCTTTCCTTCTTTTTACTACGCTAATCCGTAAGGCAGCTTTTTAAATTGGGTGTTTGGGTGCAGAACCCTAACAAACCGAGCAACTGAATTCCATTCTGCCAGAACCCGTTGTGGCGCCTTAATTGCAACCCAGTGCCTGGTAGGGCCACTGAAAGCTTCGGACATTGCCGACGAGAGTATTGGGCCGACCCCCGACGAATATTCGGAAAGGCCTTCTGCGGGCAAGTTTTTCGCCCATCTTCACTAAAATCTGGGTTTTTTAGCTCAATCAGCCCAAATCGGACATTGGTCGTGGCAGTAAAGAACGACAGGAGTACACTAAAGGCACCAAAATCAGCGTGCTTTCTTGATCTTTATTTTGTCAAGCTTCGCTCTGCTCTTGGTCGATTCCTCAGAGCGCGTGAGAGCTTTGGCAATGGCCTTCAAGCCCATCCCCTTTGACACCAGTAGGTGCAATTTTGAATTTCCTCTTGTGTCCAAGCTTGACGGTGACGCTCAAATCGTTCTGCCATGGTTTTCGTCTACCTTATCAATGTGTCTGATCTGTCATAAAGCATGGTGGTCGTGTTGACGCCAGCTCAAGCAAAATCACGAGTATCTTAGTGAAGCAGCGGTGATACCAAACGCGACAAATGACAGACCCAGCCCAAAGCGGACAATCAAGACCAAACTTTGCAATTCCGGATAGCGGACCGAACCGGACATCAACGTTGAGCGTGCCAATGTCCGGTCATTGCTCGCTAGCCTTCAAGTGGGGCTCGGTTGACGCGACTGACCTCCTCCATAATGTCGAAAACATGGTCGGCGGTCACTGTGATCCCTATCGCTTCCAGGCGCTTCAGGTGCATTATTTTATAGCTTTCCAGATATTCGCGGTTCCGAAACAGGTATGTGGACCCATAGTGATTGGTTCCATCTTCGACAGTCCAAATCTTCCAGATTATTCCTGGCTCCTCCGCGATACTCTTTGCAAGTTGCTCGGTGCCGGCGAGAAATTCTTCTGTGATCGGACCTTCATAGGTCATATGCAGATCCCAGACTTTCAGTGTACTCATGTTTAGTTTCCTTTGTGAGTTTGGGAAAGTTCAGCGGTTTTTCCCGAGTTGGTAGAAGCATAGGACCGCAAGCAAGGCGAAGAAGATGGGGTCAGACCAGCCAAACCCGGTGAAAACTCCTGTCAGGCAGGCGTAAAGCGTGATGATGACGCCAAGTAGATTGGTCCACATCAATCCTGTGAGAAGGGCGATTGCAGCTTCACTGCCATGTTCTACGTCCCGAAACAGGAAGCTGATGATCCCGATGCCGCCCAGAAATATCGAGTTATGCTGTGACAGGAACACAGCGTATTGGTCGTTTAATTGCAGGCCGTAGTTTGGCCAGAGGATGGCCGGGGCAAAGAACAGCGCGAGCGCGAACAACATGTAAATCACGCCATGCACGGTCAGGAGTGTTTTGTTAGGCATGTTACGACTTTCTAAGGTTGAGGCAGTTTTTTTCGGAGTTGGTTGAGTGTCTTGATCGTCTGGCGTTTGTCCTGCACGCTGAGATCACCAAAAATCTGTTCCAGAGCTTGATTGTGGAGTGGCAGGAATTCGGCCACTTTTTGGCGCCCGGCTGCGGTCAATAACAGAACACGCGCCCGTCTGTCGGTTTCATCGACACTCTTTTCCACCCATCCGGCTTGAACCAGGTTTTTGACAACCACATCCAGGTTGCCGGATGTAGACAGTGTCAGCCGCATCAGATCGTTGATTGACAGCGGACCCTTGTTGCTAAGTGTTTCCAGCGCGTCCCATTGTGGCGCTGTAAGGCCCGCCGAACGAAACGCAGACACCATAGCGCGCATGAATAATTGCTGACTGCGTAGCAGGGCCAGCACCAGGGTTTGGTTTTCTCGGGCTTGATTTTTATGTCTCATGTTGCGCATGTATCCCTAGTTAGGGATAAATTCAAGTACTCCCCATAGAATGACCTAATCCACTCATTCGTTCGATGTGCAGCATTTGTTGGAATGACGCATAAAGCGAGCTTTCGCTGCATCTGCGCTAATGTCCGCAATCATTTCATCTCAGTTCATCAAGCAACGTTACTCTGTCACTGGAAATACATTTGTCTTCTTGACAACTCCGTAGACAAAGCTGCTGTCCATGGAGGCAATACCTCCAAGAGGATGCAACTTTCTGCGAACGAATTTTTCGTAATCTGAAAGATCAGCCACGACCACACGAAGCAGGTAATCCGATGAGCCGGTCATAACGAAACACTCCAGTACCTGGTCAATCCGCGCAATGGCTGCTTCGAATTTCTTTACTGTCGCTTCAGTATGGCTTTCCAGTTTGACGTGAACGAATACCGTTACCGGCAACCCGTAGGCCTCGGCGTCTATGTTGGCGCTATAGCCGGTGATGATTCCATTTTGCTCGAGCAGCTTCAGCCGCCTCAGACAGGGCGAAGGTGACAAGTTCACCTCTGCTGCCAGGTCTTGATTCGTCATTCGACCATTGCGCTGCAACGCTCGAATGATCTGTTGGTCTTTACGGTCTATTTTTTTCATAGATTAGCATATACTGCTACAAACGAGGTAGTATAAGACATTTTTGGAATATTTTGCCACTCGTGTCGTCATACTCTGCTTCTTGAAAACCAAGGAGTCACCCAATGCGCAACCGCCCCGACAGCTTCTCCACTCTTGCCATTCACCATGGCTATAACCCGATGGAAAACGAAGGAGCGTTGACGCCTCCGCTGCATCTGACCTCGACATTCGCTTTCGAAACCGCGGAAGCAGGCGGTGCGATGTTCGCGGGCGAGCAGGCAGGGCATGTTTATTCGCGCATCTCGAACCCGACTTGCGATTTGCTGGAGCAACGCATCGCGGTGCTTGAGGGGGCAGAGGCAGGATTGGCCCTGGCCTCGGGGATGGGGGCGATCACTGCAACGATGTGGACTCTTCTTGCCCCGGGGGATGAGGTCATTCTCGACAAGACGCTCTATGGCTGCACATTTTCCTTCATGCGGCACGGGCTGGCAAAATTCGGTGTGACAGTGACCCATGTGGATCTGACGGAGCCGGAAAACCTGATAGAGGCGATCAGCGGAAAAACCAAGGTGGTCTATTTTGAAACACCCGCCAATCCGAATATGCGCCTTGTAGATATCCAGTCTGTATCAGCCATTGCCCATGCCAACGGCGCCTACGTGGTGGTGGATAATACCTATGCCACGCCCTATCTGACCCAGCCAATCAAACATGGCGCAGATATCGTTCTGCACTCGGCGACGAAATATCTAGGCGGTCACGGAGATGTTGTTGCAGGGTTGCTGGCCGGATCGACCGAGCTGGTGACTGAAATCCGCCTCTATGGGATGAAGGATATGACCGGCGCGGTCATGGCCCCGTTTAACGCGATGCTCATACTGCGCGGCCTCAAGACACTGGAATTGCGCATGGATCGGCATTGCAGCAGCGCTGCGACCATCGCCGAATATCTGGAGCAATCCGCCGGTGTGCGAAAGATCTGGTATCCGGGACTGAGCAGTTTCGAACAGCATGATGTCGCGCAGCGGCAGATGTCCAAATTCGGCGGCATGATTGCATTTGAACTGGATGGCGGTCTGGAAGCAGGGCGCGCGATGATGAACAGACTGCAAATGATCACCCGCGCCGTATCATTGGGAGATGCTGAAACACTGGTGCAGCACCCGGCCAGCATGACCCACTCTACCTATACGCCTGAAGAACGCGCCGCACATGGCATCAGCGATGGGCTGGTGCGATTGTCCATTGGCCTGGAGGGGATCGACGACGTGATCCACGATCTCGAACAAGCCTTGCCAAGACCCCCTGTCCGCAGCGCAGCTTAAGGAAATTGACCATGTCCATTGATCTCAAAACAATTGAACAACGTTTGCTGTGGCTGTCCCACTGGATGATCCACCATGCGAACCACATTCGGCCCAAAGCTGACGGGATCAAGGTTGGCGGGCATCAGGCGTCTTCGGCGTCGATGGTATCGATCATGACCGCGTTATATTTTCAGACCCTGCGCCCGGAAGATCGCGTAGCAGTCAAACCGCATGCATCGCCGGTCTTTCACGCGATTCAGTATCTGATGGGCAACCAGACCCGTGAGAAGTTGGAGAACTTTCGCGGATTTGGTGGCGCGCAAAGCTATCCTTCCCGCACGAAAGATATCGATGACGTGGATTTTTCGACCGGTTCGGTGGGCCTTGGCGTTGCTATCACCTCGTTTGCGTCACTTGTGCAGGATTATGTACAGGCCAAATCCTGGGGCGATACGCAAAAGCTTGGACGCATGATCGCATTGGTTGGCGATGCTGAGCTGGACGAAGGCAATATCTATGAGGCACTGCAAGAGGGATGGAAGAACGATCTGCGTAATTGCTGGTGGATCATTGATTATAACCGCCAGTCATTGGACGGCGTCGTGCGTGAAGGACTGTTCCAACGGATTGAGCAAATCTTCGACGCCTTCGGATGGGATGTTCTGCGGGTTAAATACGGCGCTTTGCAACGCGCTGCGTTTAAAGAGCCGGGCGGAGAGAAGCTGCGTCAATGGATTGATCAGTGCCCCAACCAGCTCTACTCGGCACTGACCTTCATGGGGGGCGCGGTGTGGCGCGAGCGACTGATGGAAACCCTCGGCGATCAAGGCGACGTAAGCGCGTTGCTTGATGCGCGCAGCGATGACGAACTGGCCGCTCTGATGGAAAATCTGGGTGGGAACTGCGTCACCACCATGGCAGATACCTTCGCCGCAATAGATCACGACCGCCCGGTCTGTTTCCTTGCCTATACGATCAAGGGCTGGGGGACGCCGATTGCTGGCCACAAGGACAACCATGGTGGGTTGATGAACAAGACTCAGATGGCCGAATGGAAGAAATTCATGGGTGTTACTGAGGGTGATGAATGGGAGCGCTTTGCCACCATCGCAGACCCGGCAGCGTTTGAGAAAATGCTGGCAAAGACGCCCTTCTTCGCCAGCGGGCCGCGCCGATACTCAGATGACGTTATCGACGTCCCCTCAGTTGAGTTGGATCCGGGTCGTGAAATCTCGACTCAAATGGCATTCGGCAAGATTCTGGATGACCTGTCCAAAGGCAACAGCGCGCTGGCCGAGCGGATCGTGACGACCTCTCCGGATGTGACCGGCACAACCAATCTTGGCCCTTGGGTCAATCGCAGGAAACTGTTTGCGCGCACCCATCAATCCGACACTTTCAAGGCTGAAAATATCCCCTCCACCGCGAAGTGGGAGTTTACACCAGATGGTCAGCATATCGAACTTGGCATTGCTGAAATGAACCTGTTTT
Source organism: Ruegeria sp. CDSA241 (assembly GCF_059611265.1). Classification (NCBI taxonomy): domain Bacteria; kingdom Pseudomonadati; phylum Pseudomonadota; class Alphaproteobacteria; order Rhodobacterales; family Roseobacteraceae; genus Ruegeria; species Ruegeria sp. CDSA241. Next base: position 1,381 of record NZ_JBXWPF010000029.1, on the reverse strand, counting down.
TGCTTCTGGCGGCGGCAGGGCTTTCGCACTCGGTTTTTGGCAAAAGGCTTATTCCCATTGGAACGGTCTATGATCCTTTTGTGTCCCGTGGCTTGGATGCGTTGAATTACGCCTGTTATCAGGATGCCCGTTTCATGATCGTGGGCACGCCCTCTGGCGTCACTTTGGCGCCGGAAGGCGGGGCGCATCAATCAATCGCGTCGCCGCTGATTGGCATGTCGCAAGACGGGTTGGCCGCATTTGAGCCCGCCTTTGCGGATGAATTGGCGGTCATCATGGAATGGGCCTTTGCCTATATGCAAAAAGATGGCGAGGGAGATCCCGATGAACGCACCTGGTTGCGCGACGAGACCGGCGGTTCGGTCTATTTACGTCTGACGACCAACCCGATTGAGCAGCCCGGTAAACGCGTGGATGACGATTTCCGTCAGGGGGCCATCGACGGTGCCTATTGGCTACGCAAACCGGGACCGAACTGCGAAGTTGTCATTGCGTATCAGGGCGCGGTTGCCCAGGAGGCCATCAGGGCAGCGGGCCATATCGCCCAGGGGCGGCGGGATGTCGGCGTTCTGGCAGTGACCTCTGCCGACCGGTTGAACGCCGGCTGGACTGCAGCGCAACGGGCGCGCACAAATGGCATTCGGGGCGCTGAGGCACATATCGAAACGCTGCTGGCAGATGTGCCGCGCGACTGCGCATTGATCACAGTGATCGACGGACACCCGGCAACGTTGTCCTGGTTGGGTGCCGTTCATGGCCACAAAACGATTCCGCACGGTGTGGAGCATTTCGGCCAAACCGGGTCAATTGCGGATTTGTACCGTCATTTCCGCATTGACGCTAACGCGTTGATCCAATCAGTAGGCGAATTGTCCCATGGTCGTAAAATCCCTCAGATTGTGGCTATAGCATAGCAGCAGCAGACATTGGATCACGTTGCTGCGTCTGCAACTATGGGCTCTCCTGTCGCCACTCTCTGCGGAGCGCTTCAACTGGTGGTAAGAGCCCATTTCGTGAGTCCGATTTTCATGCTGCGTGCGCTCGCGGTGTGGGAAATGCTGCGGTAGCGTAAAGTATGGTGCTGTCGGGCAGCGGGAAAAGCCGCCATTCGTGCAGAGTGCAGCAAGGATCAGGGACTGAATTCACACATCGCGGACGAAGCTGACCTTGATGGTCACAGACTGAACGTCGGCTTCTGGCATCGTTGCGTGTGCTCTTCCTACAGGGCAAATAAAAACGGGCGGTCCGTTTCGAGCAAACTTACAATACCGGGCAATATTCTTATTCTATCTTCTTCTTTCCAACTAGGGTCAGGACTCATAGCCAATAGATGACGAGAGCTGCGATGGCGATTGCTGAGAGGAAGACCTTCGGGCACCTG
>NZ_JBXWPF010000028.1:0-53215 GCF_059611265.1 Ruegeria sp. CDSA241 | reverse complement strand
CTGTAGCTGACCCAAAGCGCAACCGAGCTGACGGCAACCCCGCCGACCGCCAGCAGGCAGAAGAAGAGGAAAATCCGCAGGCGCAGGCTTAATCGGGTCAGCATGTTACACTCCGCAAGTGGCCTCGATGATCGGATCGTTGGTAGAGCCTGTTACCCAATCTGCGTTCAGCAACTGGCCGTTGTCACCAAACTCTGCCCCATCCGCCAGATTGGCGCGTTGGTTCTTGTCGCAATCCACAGCGACCGGCAATTTTGAAACCGGTGCCCAACGACCAAAGAAATACAGTTCAACGAGGCGCTGCTCAGGCACTTGGTCATTGGTGCGCACAGATAGGGTGTCGATTGCGGCAAAACGATCAACAAAGGGCATCGCATAGGTCCAGGGACGGTACAAAGCGCGGCTTTCGACCTCTTGAATGATGATCAGACCATCTGGAAGCGTATCGCGCGTGCGGTCAAACCATGAATACTCGCTGTTGATCGTCATCCCGATCATGCCAATGCCCGCCGCGACTGGTGCGGACCAACGAGGCAGGCGTCCACCTGTCAGTTTGTTGATCACCATCACGATGCCGGCTAGGGCGACGCCTGCAAATATCGTGCCGATCAGTTCTAAGAACATGAATACTCTCCAAGGTTCCTGAGGGTTTAGCCCAGCATTCCTTTACCGTGGCCGACCGCCGATTGCATTGTTTTTACCACGACAAAGGCATCTCGCAGATGACTTCGCTCAAAGTCCGAAAGATCGGAAGGGGGCAGGAAATTGTCCGGCTTCTTGTTGCCTTTCACCAGACGGGCCTGATGGTCCAGCCGCGTTTCGGCGATCAGATCGTAAGCGTCCAGCAGGTCGCGGGTACCTGAGGGGCTGAGGACGCCTGCCGCCCCAGCTGCTTTCAGGCGGGCACGTGTATTGGCCTGGGACAGTTGCCCCTGAAGGCTGTATATCCGGGCCAGGTCAACCACAGGCACAACGCCATTATGCTTTAGATCCAGCGTGTTGCGATGTTCACCCGAGCGTACCGTAGCAAACCCGCGTAACAGGCCTAGCGGCGGCGTGTGCTTTAACGAGTTCGAGATCATATGTGCCACAAAGATTGAATTCGCTTGGGCCGCGGCCAGCGTTTCGGCCTGCAGGTCATCGAACAGGTGAAATGCGCCGCCAATGGGGCGCAGGTCGAACATGACCGAGGCCAGCATCTGCGCCTCGGGGTTTGGTTTGGCGATCCACCCGCGAAAATAATCACGCCAGACACTTACCGGTTGGCACCAGCGTGGATTTGTCGCCATCATGTCGCCCGGGCAATAAAAGTACCCACATTTATCCAGCCCGTCCGACACGATTTTTGCCAGTGTCTGGAAATATGACATGTCGTCATCGGTTACTTTGTCATCCAGCATCAAGCAGTTGTCCTGATCCGACACCCCGGTTTGTTCCTGTCGTCCCTGCGATCCGCAGGCCAGCCATAGGTAAGGCACAGGTGGTGGTCCAAGCTGTTTTTCCGCCATTGCCAGCAAACGTCTGGTGGCTGTGTCGGCGATATCGGTAATCAGGCGCGTAACGATCTCGTGGCGATTTCCGGCAGCGACAAGCTGGACCAGAAGCTGGGGAATCTCTTCGGTCACTTCTGCCATCTGCTGCGCGGTTTGCGCATTTGCTATCCGGCGCACCAACTCGGCGGAATTGACCGCCTGATAGTGGGTCAGGTCTGTCTGGGTGACAATTCCGACCAGACGCCCAGCTTCGGATACCGGAATATGGCCGATGCCGCGCTCCATCATGATGTGAAGAACATCCGATCCGATATCCGACGGCGACAGCGTCACCGGGTTTGCCGTCATTATTGCCGATACAGGGGTATCCACAGACATCCCATCGGCAACGTATTTGCCCGAGATATCTCGTAAGGTGGCGATCCCCAAAAGAATGTCCCCCTCGGTGATGCAGAGAGAGGAAATATGTCTGTCCCTCATCATCTGCGCCGCTTCGCGAACGGTGGTAATAGGGGGGCAGGTTGCGGGGTTATGTGCCATCAGAACGTCGATAGCGCTGGTTGCAAGGCTTTGGGGGCTGGAGCGTTCCGTGCGGGTCCGATCAAAGAATTTGGCGACGATTTCATGTTCGTCAATGAGGTCTCGGATCAGGTTGGGCGGGATCACCAGAAAAACCGAGTTTGCGTGCGCCTGCGCTTTGGTCGCGGCTTTACCGTCTTTCAGTAAACCGCGTTCCCCGAAAGAATTGCGCAGCCCCAGATGAGAGACAATCGCGCCGTTCCTGCCAGTGATTTCAACCTGTCCTTCGTAAATCACGAATACGCCGGGCAGGGGCGCGCCCAGTTGATACACCGGGGATCCTTCTTCGACCTCCCAAACTTCGATCTGATCAGACAGCGTTGCCAGATCATCGGCGGGCAGGGCGTCATAAGGGTGAACGGATTTCAGAAACCGCGTGATCTCGGCTTGGGGCAGGGGCATCGGATACTCCTCGGTTTCTATTCGAAAAATCCCGCCCGGTGGAATGCCGGGCGGGAGTAGTCAGTCGAAAGACACGGCCTTTGGCAAGGTGCTCAGGGGCCGCATCTCTACTCAGTGATCCTGAGCGGCACCCGCGCCACGGGGAATGCGGACGCTTTCGACCAGATCCTTGATCTCTTGCGGGGTTTCTTTGGTCATGCCAGCCACCACATAGGCGACAGTGAAGTTGACCAATGCACCGATCGCACCGAACGAAGTCGACTTGATCGTACCCAACAGAGGATCAGCATCCGTGAACGAGTTGGTATCCGGAATGAACAACCAGCCCTTGTGCAGGAAGATGTAGACCAGGGTCACAGTCAGACCAGCCAGCATACCAGCAACCGCACCGGTGTTGTTGATGCGGGTCGAGAAGATCCCCATCATCAGCGCCGGGAAGATCGAGGCAGCTGCCAGACCAAACGCCAGGGCAACGGTCTGCGCTGCAAAACCTGGAGGGTTCAGGCCCAGATATGTCGCCACAACAATGGCCACGCCCATTGCGATCCGCGCCGACAGAAGCTCGGATTTTTCCGAAATCTGCGGGTTGATCGCGCCTTTGATCAGGTCGTGTGACACAGCGGACGAGATCGCCAGCAACAGGCCCGCAGCGGTCGACAGAGCAGCCGCAAGACCACCGGCAGCGACCAGACCGATCACCCAACCCGGCAGGTTGGCAATTTCGGGGTTGGCCAGAACCAGGATGTCACGGTTGAACTTGGTCAGCTCGTTTCCGACCCAGCCCTTCTCTTCCGCAAGCGCCTGCATGTCGGCATTCTTGTCGTTATAGTACTGGATCTTGCCGTCGCCGTTCTTGTCTTCCCAGTCCAGCAGGCCGGTTTTCTTCCATGTAGCCATCCAGTCATAACGGGCGTCGTTGTCGATATCTTCGACGGATACGGCGCCACCTTCGATGCCGCCATTTGGCCACATCATGTCACTGATGTTTAGACGGGCCATTGCGCCAACCGCAGGGGCGGTCAGGTAAAGCAGTGCGATGAACACCAGCGCCCAACCGGCAGACCAGCGGGCATCAGCCACTTTCGGCACGGTGAAGAAACGCATGATTACGTGCGGCAGACCGGCCGTACCGATCATCAGCGACAGCGTGAACAGCACCATGTTCAGCGTGTCCGAGTGGTGGGCGGTGTATTCGTTAAAGCCCAACTCGGTCACGATCGCATCCAGCTTGGTCAGCAGCGGTTCACCGCTGGCGGTATCACCAAACAGACCCAGAGCCGGAACCGGATTGCCAGTCAGTTGCAGGGAAATAAAGATGGCTGGGATTGTGTAGGCGGTGATCAGCACGCAGTACTGAGCGACCTGTGTGTAGGTCACGCCCTTCATCCCCCCAAACACCGCGTAGGCAAAAACAACGGCTGCACCAATTAACAACCCGGTGGTGTTTGACACTTCAAGGAAGCGGCCAAAAGCTACGCCAACGCCGGTCATCTGGCCGATCACGTAGGTCACAGACGCTACGATCAGACAGATCACCGCCACGATACGCGCGGTCTGGCTGTAAAAGCGGTCGCCAATGAACTCTGACACGGTGAACTTGCCGAACTTACGCAGGTAAGGGGCAAGAAGCAGCGCCAGCAGCACATAACCACCGGTCCAACCCATCAGGAAGGACGAGTTGTCATAACCGGTAAAGGCGATGAGGCCCGCCATCGAAATGAACGAGGCCGCAGACATCCAGTCTGCCGCTGTCGCCATACCGTTGGTGACCGGGTGAACGCCGCGACCGGCGGCGTAGAATTCTGATGTGGACCCAGCACGGGCCCAGATCGCGATGCCGATGTAAAGCGCAAAGGACGCGCCCACAAACAGCAGGTTGATGGTAAACTGGTCCATAGGGTCTTACTCCTCCTCAACGCCGTATTCAGCGTCTAGCTTGTTCATCCGCCAGGCGTAGTTGAAGATCAGCAGCAGAAAGACCAAGATGGATCCCTGTTGCGCGAACCAAAAGCCGAGATCGGTTCCGCCGACGGAAATGCCGGACAGAAGTGGACGCAGCAAAATGCCGAATCCAAACGACACCAGCGCCCAGATCACCAGGCTGATGTAGATAAGACGCAGGTTGGCCTGCCAATAGCCCTTATCGGCTTCGGCAGTCTGCGCGGAGTGTGTTGATTGATCCGCCATCGCGGGTTCCTCCTTCGCTTCCTCTTTGAGCGGCCCGTTGTCCTAACCCTCCAGCGCGCGGGGCCACTTTTCGATATGCTTGATGCCAGGTGGCATCAGGCAAGACTTCTCTGGTCCGCCAGAGCGGGTCCTTTGAAGTTTTCCTTTAGGAATTCGGCCCTTATTGAGGGTGGGTCATATTCCCCTAGTTCATTGTGTCGCTGACGATCCGTTCCAGATTGCCGGCGATGTCTTCGATATTGCCCATGGCGTTCAGACCTTTCAGAACGCCATGGTCTTGGTAATAAGTGATCAGCGGCGCGGTCTGCGCATGATAGGCAGCCAGCCGTGAGGCGACGGTTTCAGCATTGTCATCTGCGCGGCGCTTGAACTCGGTCTTGCCGCATTTGTCGCATTTGCCTTCGACTGCGGGCGTTTTGAACCGATCATGGAACCCTTCGCCACATCCGGCACATGTGTAACGGCCGGAAATACGGATCACCATTTCAGCGTCTTCAACCTCAAGACTGATGGCTGCGTTGATCTGCTGACCGGTCTCTGACAGCAGCGCGTCCAGCGCCTGTGCCTGAACCGTGGTGCGGGGGAAGCCATCCAGAATGACGCCTTTGGCGCAATCCGGCTCGGCCAGACGATCCCGCAGGATTGCAATTACGATATCGTCACTGACCAGATCACCCGCCTCCATGACAGCTTTGGCGGCTTTTCCGGCTTCGGTTCCCGCGGCAACTGCCGCCCGTAACAGGTCACCCGTGCTGAGTTGGACAAGCCCGAACTTGTCTTCGAGCATACGGGCCTGTGTACCCTTCCCGGCGCCCGGGGGGCCGAGAAGGATCAGTACGGTGGGTGTAGTGATCGTGGCAGCGTCCATCACATCCTCACTTGCTTGCGCGGTTTTCGATCAAGTTGTCGACCACGGACGGATCAGCCAAGGTCGATGTGTCACCGAGCGATCCAAAATCATTCTCGGCGATCTTACGCAGGATACGGCGCATGATCTTGCCCGAGCGGGTTTTTGGCAGGCCAGGAGCCCATTGGATCACATCCGGGCTGGCAATCGGTCCGATCTCAGTCCGAACCCAGGTGCGCAGCTCTTTCACAAGCTCGTCCGAGGGTTCGCGATCATTCATCAAGGTGACATAGCAATAGATGCCTTGCCCCTTGATATCATGGGGATAGCCCACAACCGCGGCCTCGGCCACGGCAGCATGTGCCACCAGAGCGCTTTCGACCTCGGCCGTACCCATGCGGTGCCCCGAGACGTTGATCACATCGTCCACACGTCCGGTGATCCAGTAATCGCCATCCTCGTCCCGGCGGCAGCCGTCACCGGTGAAGTAGTAGCCTTTGTAGTCCGAGAAATAAGTCTTCTCGAACCGTTCATGATCGCCCCAGACCGTACGCATCTGGCCGGGCCAGCTGTCCTTGATGCACAGCACGCCTTCGACGCCGTTGCCGTCGATCTCGACCCCGGATTGCGGGTCCAGAACCACAGGCTGGATGCCAAAGAACGGCTTCATGGCCGAGCCGGGCTTCATCGCGTGGGCGCCGGGCAGGGGGGTCATCAGGTGACCACCGGTTTCGGTTTGCCACCAGGTGTCCACGATCGGGCAGCGCCCACCGCCGACAACGTCATTGTACCAGTTCCACGCTTCCGGGTTGATCGGCTCACCCACAGTGCCCAGCGTGCGCAGATCGCTCAGATCGCATTTCTCGACCCATTCATTGCCTTGCCCCATCAGGGCGCGCAAAGCGGTAGGGGCCGTGTAGAATTGATTGACCTTGTGCTTTTCACAGACCTGCCAAAAGCGGGATGCATCCGGATAGGTCGGAACACCTTCGAACATCAGCGTGGTCGCGCCATTGGCCAGTGGGCCATAGACGATATAGCTGTGGCCGGTCACCCAACCGACATCGGCGGTACACCAATAGACGTCGCCTTCATGGTAATCGAAGGTGATCTCATGCGTCATTGCCGCATAGACCAGATATCCGCCGGTGGTATGCACCACACCTTTCGGCTGACCGGTCGACCCGGAGGTATACAGAATGAACAGAGGGTCTTCGGCGTCCATTTCCGCAGGCGCGCAATAGTCATCCGCCTCGAGCGCCATTTCGTTATAGTCGTAGTCGCGCCCGTCGATCCATGTGGTCTGGCCGTTGGTACGCTTGACAACCAAGCATTTCACCGTGTCCTTGCAGTGCAGCAGGGCCGCGTCTGCGTTTGACTTCAACGGTGTCTTACGGCCGCCGCGAGGGGCCTCATCAGCTGTAATCAGAACCTTGGCGTCGCATCCGTTGACGCGTGCAGCCAGGGCATCAGGGGAAAACCCTGCAAAAACAATCGAGTGGATTGCGCCGATACGTGCGCACGCCAGCATGGCATATGCAGCCTCGGGGATCATCGGAAGATAAATGACTACGCGGTCGCCTTTGCGCACGCCCATGGAAACCAGGATATTCGCCATCCGGCAGGTGCGGCGGTGCAGTTCGGCATAGGTGATGTGTTGGGCGGGTTCATTCGGGTCATCAGGTTCCCAGATGATCGCAGTCTGATCGCCGCGTGTATTCAGATGACGATCCAGGCAGTTGGCTGAAACGTTCAGAGTGCCATCCGCATACCAGTTGATCCCGACCGAGCCCAAATCATAGCTGACGTCTTTCACTTGGGTATAGGGTTTGATCCAGTCAACGCGTTTGCCCTGTTTGCCCCAGAATGCAACGGGGTCGTTTATAGAAGCCGTGTACATTTCGCCGTATTTCTTGGCATCGACATGCGCACGCGCTGAAATTTCTGCGGATGGCGGATAAACTTTGGCATCTGCCTGAGCAGCGGTTGTCATTCTGAGGTTCCTCCCTCTGGACTTAAATTCACTGGGACAATCTTGCCCGCTGAACAGGCAATGTCGACCTGTTTCCTCCCGATGCAGGATAATACGGAGATCAGAAAACAAAGAAATAAATTACAGAAATAGCAGGGTTTATTTGTTAATAAATTTCAATCCCTTTGAAGGAATTGTAAAGGAAATCGTAAGATGTCAAAAAAGCATATTTAAAACAGCAATATAGATGTTAATCACTTTTCAACTGTTTTCAAAGTGCTCGCCCGTGAAATTTACACATTTCATATACACCTTATGATTGTTAGCGCTGGCGGGCGGATTGCAGATTTTGGTGGGTGGTCTGGCAGGGGTTGGCACATATCGATGTTGGCGCTAGCTTTACGCGCAAGCGACCCAAAAAAGGGGGCGCATCAATGGGAGAAATCACTATGACTAAAATGTTGAGCGGTGCCGCCGTCGCCGCCCTGACTGTTGCATTCGTTACCGAAGCTGCAGCAACAGAATGGAATGCTTCGGTCTGGGGCAAACGCCGGGCCTTTACCGAACATGTCGAGAAACTGGCTGAACTGGTCAGCGAAAAAACCGGTGGCGAATTCACGATCAATGTCAGCTATGGCGGGCTGTCAAAGCCGAAAGAGAATCTGGACGGGATTGAGATCGGTGCATTCGAGATGGCGCAGTTCTGCGCAGGCTATCACCGCGACAAAAATCGGGCGATCACTGTACTTGAACTGCCGTTCCTGGGTGTGAACAATTTGGAAGAAGAGGTGGCCGTCAGCCACGCTGTATATGATCATCCCGCCGTTAAGGATGAGATGGCTCAGTGGAATGCCCGGATCATCATGACGTCGCCAATGCCCCAGTATAATATCGTTGGAACCGGTGATCCGCGCTCAACGCTTGCAGATTTTGACGGCATGCGTGTACGTGCGACTGGCGGGCTGGGCCAGGCGTTTGAGGCCGTTGGCGGTGTTCCAACATCGGTGCCCGCGACCGAGGCGTTTAATGCGATGGAATCCGGTGTTGTTGATACAGTGGCCTTTGCTCAGCACGCACATTTGTCTTTCGGCACTATCAACGAAGCCGACTGGTGGACGGCCAACCTGAACCCCGGCACTGTAAACTGTCCGGTTGTGGTCAATATCGACGCCTACGAAGCGCTGCCTGCGGAACATCGTGAAGCGCTTAACAGTTCTGTCGACGAGGCCATTGCCCATTATCTCACCAATTACGGCGGTCTGCTGGAGCAGTGGGATGGTGTGTTGACCGAAAAAGGCGTGCAGAAAGTTCAGATCGACGAAGCCGTGCTGGAGGAATTCCGCACCAAGGCTGCTGATCCGATCCGCGAGCAGTGGATCGCTGACATGTCCGCGCAGGGTCTGCCTGCGCAGGATCTATATGATCTTGTTCAACTGACGCTGAAACAACAGCGTGGCGGGAACTGATCACGCGTTCCGGGTACCCTGCGCGGTACCCGGACACTGATTCCAATACAGAGAGGGCCAGCGGAATGGCAGGACAGGCGACGGTGCTTGCGGATGATAGCCGTCTGAGCAGGCTGGACCAGCTGCTGTTAAGGGCCGAGCGTACGCTTGCACTGATCAGCGGAATTGCCGTGTTCGGGTTAATGGTGCTGGCAGTTGTCTCGGTGAGTGGGCGCAACGCCTATAACGCGCCATTGCCGGGCTATGTCGATTGGATCGAGCAAGCCATGCCTTTGATTGCGTTTCTAGGTATCTCTTACGTACAACGCGATGGGGGCCATATCCGGATGGATATTGTCATTTCGCGGCTACACGGACGGGCTTTGTGGCTGTTCGAGTTGATTTCGGTCGTTCTCATCCTGGTGCTCATGTTGGCATTGGTCTGGGGCAGCTGGTCCCATTTCGACAGATCATTCGACTTTGGCGCACCTCTGTGGAGCCGGGACAGCTCGATCGACATTGGCATCCCGCTCTGGCCTGCCAAGTTACTGGCACCTATTGCGTTTTCGGTACTTTGCTTGCGGCTTGTGCTGCAAATCTGGGGTTATGGACGGGCCTTTGTGCTGGGCCTACAAAACCCAGTTGCGGTGCCGATGATACAGGACGCTGCTGCGCAGGCTGCCGCTGAAGCCGAACAATTCGAAGGGCAGGACTAGCATATGGACTCGATTGAGATTGGCCTCTGGGTCACCGGTGGTCTGCTGGTTCTGGTTATCACCGGAATGCGTGTGGCTTTTGCCGCGGCTTTGGCGGGGCTGATCGGTCTGGTTTGGATATTCTGGGCCAAATTCGGATATGATCCTGACCGATTTGGCAAGGCGCTGACCGTTGCGGTAAAAACCGCAGGGCAAGTGCCGCATTCCAAGGTTGCAGCCCATACGCTCAGCCTGATCCCGACCTTTATCCTGATCGGTTACCTTGCCTATTACGCAGGCCTCACGCGCGCGCTGTTCGAGGCGGCCAAGCGCTGGGTGGCCTGGGTTCCGGGTGGGCTTGCGGTCGCAACCGTGTTCGCCACCGCTGGGTTTGCTGCAGTCTCGGGGGCATCGGTCGCGACATCTGCGGTATTTGCCCGGATCGCGATCCCGGAAATGCTGAAGGTCGGGTACAACAAACAATTTGCGGCGGGCGTAGTTGCTGCAGGTGGCACTTTGGCCTCACTGATCCCGCCCTCGGCGATCCTTGTGATTTATGCGATCATCGTGGAACAGGATGTGGGCAAACTGCTGCTCGCCGGGTTCATACCGGGAGCGTTTTCGGCGGTTATCTATGGTCTGCTGATCGTCGGCATCGCCGTTGTGTTCAAAAATGTCGGCCCGCCGGTCACTGGCTTTACTTGGAAACAGCGTTTTGCCGCGCTGCCTGGTGCCCTACCGATTGTTGCGGTGATCCTGATCATCATCTGCTTCGTCTATAACCCGTTTGGTGAAAAAGCCTGGGGCACGCCAACCGAAGGCGGGGCAATCGGTGCCTTTATCGTGTTCTGCTTCGCGCTGTTCCACGGCATGAGATGGGCAGAGTTGAAATCCGCACTGCTTGAGACCGCCAAACTGACCGCGATGATCTTTTCGATCATCTGGGGCGTGCTGATCTATGTCAGGTTCCTGGGTTTCGCCGATTTGCCAAGCGCGTTTTCCGACTGGATCACGTCGCTGACAATGTCACCCATGCTGATCCTGATCTGCATCCTGCTGGCCTATGCGGTGCTCGGCATGTTCATGGATGCCATCGGGATGCTATTGCTGACTCTGCCGGTTGTCTATCCGGCAGTTATGGCGCTGAACGGGGGCGAGGCCGTCACCGCTGCGGAAAGTACGTTTGGGATGTCCGGTCCGATGTGCGCCATCTGGTTTGGTATTTTGGTGGTGAAAATGGCCGAGTTCTGCCTGATCACGCCACCGATCGGTTTGAATTGCTTTGTCGTTGCCGGCGTCCGCCCTGATCTGAGCGTTCAGGACGTGTTCAAGGGCGTGACGCCGTTTTTCATCGCCGACGCCGTGACGATTGCGCTGCTGGTCGCCTTTCCGGGCATCGTTCTGTACCTGCCTTCGCTGGCCGGGTAATTGGCATCTGACGAAGTCAATCTTTGGTGATACCTGCCCCCGGCTGGCGCGTGGGGGCAGGGTATCTCTATTTCGCGCGCATCAGCATTCCGTACAGATCGCGCGGGTCGTCAGGGTCTGCCAGCATGTCCAGGGGTTCGTAGTAATCTGTGCCCCGGACTACGGACTGGATGTAGCGCAGGGCTGAAAAATCCTCGATCGCGAAACCTACGCTGTCAAACAACGTGATCTGACGATCATCTTTGCGACCCTCGGCCTGTCCCGTCATGACCTGCCACAACTCGGTGACGGGATGATCGTCTTCCAGGGCCTGAATCTCGCCCTCAATACGTGTTTGCTCCGGGTATTCGACGAATATTTCAGAGCGTAGCAGGATATCCCTGTGCAGTTCGGTTTTGCCGGGACAGTCGCCGCCGATCGCGTTGATGTGGACGCCTGGGCCGACCAAGTTATCGGTCAGGATCGTGGCATTTTTCTTGTCCGCCGTGCAGGTCGTGATGATATGCGCGCCTTCGATGGCGTCCTCAGGGGATTTGCATTTCACGACCGAGAGGCCAGAGCCCGCCAAGTTGGCCGCACATTTTTCGGTAGCAGCCGCGTCGGTATCGTACAAGCGAACAGTATCAATCCCGCACATGGCCTTGAAGGCGAGGCACTGAAATTCGGATTGCGCGCCATTCCCGATCATTGCCATGGTCGAGGCCGATTTGGGCGCAAGATAACTGCCGACCAGGGCAGAGGTTGCTGCGGTGCGCAATGCAGTCAGCATGGTCATTTCGGTCAGCAGGGTCGGATAGCCTGTGTAGACGTCTGCCAGCAATCCAAATGCGGTAACGGTCTGTAGGCCCTCGGAGGTGTTCTTGGGGTGGCCGTTGACGTATTTAAACCCATAGGCCTCACCGTCTGAGGTTGGCATCAGTTCAATCACCCCATGTGGCGAGTGGGCAGGGATGCGGGGTGTTTTGTCAAAGCTTTCCCACCGTTTGAAATCAGCTTCGATTTGCGCCGCAATATCGGTGATCATACGTTCGACGCCGATGTGGTGGACCAGTCTCATCATATTGTCGACAGACACAAACGGCACCAGGGCCTTTTCAGATGGTTGCATTAGGGGCTCCTATCGGCGGGACAGGTGGATGCCCGCAATCATGCAGCGCACGGATCCACCGGCAGTTTCAATGGTGGGAATCGAAAGCGGCAGAGGTGTCGCGCTGGCTTCGATTGTAGCGATTTGTTCCGGGGTCAGGGCGGCAAGTGCCCGGCTGGACAGCGCCAGCACGGGACCATTCAGGCCGCTCAGTTCGATGGCGTTGCCAGCAAATTCAGCGATCTGATCATGTGTCAGGTCGATGACCGTGCGACCGGATTCTTCCAGCCTGGCTTTCACTGTCGCGCGGCGTTCGGGGTCCGCGATCATATCAAGACAGATCAGCGCGTATTTGGAGCCGATGCCCATCAGAACATTCGTGTGATAGACATCACGTCCTGCGGCATCATGCGCCTCGAATGCGATGGGCTCATAGTTGAAATGGGTGCAGAAACGCTCCAACAGAACGGGGTCGGCGCGGTTGGATTTGACCGTGTAGGCCACGCGGCCAATGTGGTCCAGAACCATCGCTCCGGTGCCTTCCAGCGCCAGTCTGTCCTGTTCAAGCCCGGAATAATCGATCACGTCCTGAACACGATACTCCTGTTTCAACATTTCTATGACGTCGGCGCGACGTTCGCGCCTGCGCGACGGCACAAACATCGGATAGATTGCCACATGTCCGCCGGGATGGGTCGAGAACCAGTTGTTCGGAAATACGCTGTCTGGTGTGTCGAGGTCTCCGAAATCGTCGAAGACATGAACCTTAATACCCGCATCGCGCAGCAGCGCCACCGCCTGATCATGTTCATCGCGTGCTTGGACAGACGTGGCCGCTGCCGAGCGGTTGGCCAAGGTCTGGAACGCATTGTCGTCGCGTGTCTCGGGGTTCGAAGCAAACGCATGGGGCCGGATCATCACAACGGCTGGTGGGGCTTGTAGAGATTGCATCAGAAGCTCCGGGTGGGGCGGTCAAAGATGCGGCGGCCCAGCAATGAGGCGGCCAGATCCACCATCAATTTTGCAGTGCGGCCGCGTTCGTCCAGAAACGGGTTCAATTCTACCAGATCCAGCGAGCAGACAAGACCGCTTTCGTGCAGCAGTTCCATCACTAGATGAGCCTCGCGTTCGGTCGCGCCACCTGGAACTGTTGTGCCAACTGCAGGAGCAATGGACGGATCAAGGAAATCCACATCCAGCGAAACATGAAGGATGCCATCCGCTGCCCGGACCCGCTCCAGAAAGGCCATCAGCGGTGCTTTGATGCCGTTTTCGTCGATGCTTCGCATATCGGCCAGCATTGCGCGATCCTGTTCCAGCCGAGCCCGTTCGGCTGGGTCGACCGAGCGCAGACCGATCATGCCGACCCGGTCGGTCGGAACTGGCGATGAAACCGGTGGGAAGTCGTCAAATCCGGGCTGTCCGGTGAAATAGGCTACGGGTGTCCCGTGCAGGTTGCCGCTATCGGTGCTCTCGGGTGTGTGGAAATCGCTATGCGCGTCCAGCCAGAGAACGAACAGTGGGCGTTCGATCCGCTCGGCGTGCTGTGCCATGCCCAAAACCGTGCCCATCGAAAGCGCATGATCGCCGCCCATGAAAATTGGCAGGCCTTGTGGGGCGACATCCTGCGCGACACGGCTGAGAGCTTTGGTCCAGCCGACACACTCGGGCAGGGCGAAGAGATGCGAATGTTCGGACATATCCGGAATGTCAGGTGTGACATCGCCGAGATCCCGTAGGTGAAGACCGAGATCGGAAAGAGCTGATTGAAGCCCCGCAACCCGATAGGCATCGGGGCCCATCCGGCAGCCCTGTCGACGCTTGCCCGAATCCATCGGGGCGCCAACCAGAATTACGTTGTTTGTATCCATATGGAATACTACTCCGGCAATGTGGCTTGCGGATAGGGATCAAAATGCTCAAAATGGAACCGCAAGTGACATAACGGAAGTATTGAATGGACGATTTGGATGGCAAGCTTCTCAGCGCTCTGCATCGGGATGCCCGTGCTTCACTCTCGGAACTGGCTGAAACACTGGGAGTCACACGCACAACAGTGCGCAGCCGTCTGCAACGTTTGAAGCAATCCGGTGAGATTGTAGGTTTTACGGTTCTGACACGGCAGGATGTGGCGCAAAGCCCGGTCAGAGGGTTGATGATGCTGGAAATCGAAGGGCGCGGCACCGAGCGCACCATGGCCCAAATTGCCGCCATGCCACAGGTGCGGGCTGTCCATTCGACAAATGGCGGTTGGGACTTGATTGCCGAGATTGGGACCGAGACCCTGGCCGAACTGGATGAAATCCTGTTTCGCATCCGCAGGATCGAAGGGATTACGCGATCCGAAACCAACTTGCTTCTTTCTACTCGGAAAGGCCGCGTCTGATTGCTGTAGTGCTTTGAGCAGCAAGGAATATGTGTAAAAGTTGCGATGCGTTCGCCACCCGCGCAAAGGCAGCTGCAAACCTGAAACAGGGAAATCACATGACTGATCAGGATACAGGCAAAGAACTCTGGGCCATCAGACTTGCCGAAAGAGTATCCGGTTTTCTGGAACGACCCCTGGTCAGAACCGCCATTCCCGTAATCGTCATGCTGGTCGCCCTGACCGTGCTGCATGAACTGTCTGCGCATGTGAAATGGTCATCCGTTCAGACGGATGTGGCGAACACCTCTTGGACGCTGTTGTTCATCGCCTTGTGCTGGACCGCTTTTAGCTTTGTTTCCCTGTCTTTATACGACGTCTTTGCAGTCCAGAGCGTTGCCGACGGTGAGGTCCCTTTGCCGGTTGCGGGCATGGCCGGGGCCTGTGGTTATGCGGTGTCAAATTGCCTTGGGTTTTCCTACATCACGGGCACGGCGATCCGGTATCGGATCTACGCATCTTTGGGGCTGGATCTGGGGCGTGTCGCTGGGGTTATTGCGACCTCGTGGATCGCTTTCTGGTCCGGCATGACCTTGCTGTTAGGGGCTTTGCTGACCTTTCATCCCGACGGGATATCGAAGGTTTTGCCAATCAGCGATACGGTCGAGACGGTCATAGGATTGGGCCTTTTGATCGCTCTGGCAACGCTGTTCATCTGGCTGTCGAAAGGCGGGCGCAGGCTGGCCTATGGCGGGGTTGGATTTAACCTTCCCGGCGGCAAACTGGCCGGGTTGCTGACGCTGGCGGCCTTGGGCGATGTGTTTGGTGCGTCGATGGTTCTGTATGTGCTGCTGCCGACAGACCTTGGGATCGGCTACCCCTATTTCTTCACCATCTTTATTGGCGCGATTGCGGTCGGTATCCTCAGCCATGCGCCGGGTGGAATTGGCGCCTTCGAGGCGACTATGATCGCGGGACTTGGCGCGTCAGGCCGGTCGGATGTCATTGCCGCGCTGCTGCTGTACCGCCTGGTCTATACGTTTCTTCCCTTCCTCATCGCCACGCTTTCAATCGCTGTGGCATCAGCGCTGAGCCACCGGCGACATATTACTGGTGCAGCCACTTGGGTTTATCGAGTGATCCGTCCGATCGTGCCCATGGTGGCCGCAGGCGTGGCCGCAGTGGCCGGTGTGATACTTCTGGTCTCCGGCGCGTTGCCTGCAAGCAGCGGTAACCTGGGTGTGCTGCGGGATTTCCTACCCCTGTCCTTTGTCGAAGCGTCCCACTTGGCCGGAAGTGCGGTAGGGGTCTTGCTGATCCTTGTGTCACGGGGGCTGTTTCGCAAGCTTTACCGGGCTTGGGTTGTGGCCATGCTGTTGATGCTGGCCGGTTTTGTCGCTTCGCTGACCAAAGGGCTGGATACGCACGAAGCGCTCAGCATGGTGGGTAGCATCGTTCTGCTGGCCATGTTCCGGGATGCTTTCTATCGGGTTAGCGGCGCTTCGATCTTCAGGTTGAACATACCTTGGCTGGTCAGCGTTCTTGCATTGCTTGCGGTGATCTTTTGGGTGGGTCTGTTTGCTTATTCCCATGTCGAATATCAAAATGCCCTGTGGTGGGAGTTTGCCTGGAACGGCGACGCCTCGCGGTTCCTACGATCCAGCCTTGTGGTTGCGGTCATCCTTGGGGTGGTTGCCGTTAGCTCTCTGTTCGGGCGCGAGATTCCTGTTCCAGCCCGCACAGAAATCCCCGAAGTAGTCGAACGTCTGGTGATGGAAAGCGAAGACACAGAATCCCAGATTTCCCTGACCGGGGACAAGCAGTTCCTGATCGCGCCGGATGAAACCGCTTTTCTGGCTTATGCCGATACCGGCAACGCACTGGTCACCAAAGGTGAGCCAGTAGGGGATGAAACCGCCGGTAAACAGCTGATATGGCAGCTGCGCGAGATGGCGGACCGTGAGGGTAAACTTTGTGCCTTCTACAGCGTTTCCACCAAATACCTGCCGACCTTTCTAGACCTTGGCCTGTCGATCCTGAAAATTGGCGAAGTAGCGCGGGTGCCGCTGAAAGATTTTTCGCTGGACGGAAAATCCCGCAAGCGGTTCCGTCAGGCCAAGAACCGGGCCGAACGCGAAGGGTATGTTTTCGAGATTATTCCAAAACAGGAACTAACCCTGATCCTGCCCGAGTTGCGCAAGATTTCGGATGACTGGCTGGCGCAAAAGGCTGGGGCCGAGAAAGGTTTTGCGCTTGGCGGATTTGATGAAACCTATCTGTCCTATTTCGACCACGCGGTGCTGCGGAATGGCGAAACAGGTGAGATCGTCGCGTTTGCTAACCTGTTTCAGGGCGGGCAAAAATCAGAACTGTCGCTGGATCTGATGCGGTATGAACCAGATAGCCCAAGTTTTGTTATGGATGCGCTGTTTGCCGAGATGATGTCATGGGGCGCCGAGCAGGGGTTCCACTGGTTCTCGCTGGGGGCGGCACCGTTTTCCGGGATCGAAAACCGGCAACTGGCATCACTGTGGAACCGCATTGGCGGCTTTGTCTATGAACATGGCGAACAGTTTTATCACTTCGAGGGGCTGCGCTCGTTCAAGCAGAAATTCGAACCAGAATGGAGCCCGAACTATTTGGCCAGCCCCGGAGGACTGGCCGCGCCGCGTATTCTCTACGAGGTCAACATTCTGATTTCGGGCGGCTTGCGCGGTCTGACGAAATAGCGCTCAGTTCAGGCTGGCTTGGATCGGAGCCTGTTGCAGCAGGTCTCCCCAATCGGTGCGATAGGCCATTTCGGCCAGCACGGTTTCCGGCAGGAACTCCTGATTTTGCCGGATTTGCCAACCACCGCCTAAACCTTTGTAGACTGCAACCAGATTGCTCGAGACCTGCTGGCGGGCTTCGATCAGATTGGCCTGTGATCGCAGCAATGCGGTTTGCGTGTTCAGAACGCGGGAATAGCTGGCGATGCCATCCCGGTATTGGTTCACCGCGATCTCGGCAGCTTTGCGCGATGCGGTGACGCTGTTTTGGTAGAATGTCACTTGTTTGCGTGACTGCGTATAGGCGACCATGGCGCTTTCGACCTCGGAATAGGCGGTCAGAACGGTGTTTTGATAGTTCGCAATCAAGGCCTGATAAGCTGCGTCCTGGGCGCGGACATTATTCTTGATCCGCCCATAATTCAGCACATTCCAGACCACTCCGGCACTGGCTAGCCCAGTATTGCTGGCGGATGAAAACAGGTCCTGACTGCCCGAGGCCTGCAGGCCGATCGAACCGGACAGGATGAACTGGGGATACAGGTCAGCAATCGCGATCCCAACTTGCGCAGACTGTGTGGCAGCGGCCAGTTCTGCGGCGCGTACATCCGGGCGTCGGCGCAGCAATTCCGCTGGTACTCCAACGGCGACGTTGGATCGGGCCGAAGGGATACGACCGGAATTACCCAGCAACCCGGCCATGCGCGAGGGTGTTGTTCCCAGTAAAACAGCCAAAGCATTCTTGGTCTGCTGAAGATCGCTTTCAATCTCCGGCACCAGCGCCATGGTATTGTTCAGCAGGGCGGTGGCCTCTTGCACATCCAGTTCAGTGGTGACGCCGTTGTTGAAACGCAGTTGCGTCAGATCAACCGATTCCTGTTGCAGCTTGATATTCTCTCGTGCCACGAACAGGGTTTCTTGCAGCGCGCGGAAGCTTACATATAACGCTGCTACATCGCCGGTCAGCGTGACCAAAGCGTCATCGTAATTAGCGACCTGAAGTGCCAGATTGGATCGTGCGGCCTGCACACCCCGGCGTTGCTGCCCCCACACATCCAGTTCCCATTGGGCGTCGAAGCCAACCTGCGAGGTCGAGAATTCGGTATCCAGAGGGATGATCCGATTGATATCGGAAATCGGTCCGATATTGTCGCTGATCTGGCGCCGCTCGATCGAACCTCCGATGGCCTGCGATTGGGGGTAAAGCTCACCAAAGGCAATCCCAAGCTGTGCGCGGGCCTGCAATACGCGCGCACCGGCCACCTGTAGCGCCAGGTTCTGGGCATAGGCTTCGGCGATCAACCGGTTCAAAGTGGCGTCGTTGAAGGTCTCCCACCATTTTGCCACAGGGGCACTACGCGAGGTGAGGCCGCTGGCACCGACTGAAGGGTTGTTTACCTCGATCCATTCCTTCACGACCGGAGAGTTCGGTCGCACAAAATCAGGACCGACAGGTGCGCATCCCACCAGCAGCGCGGCACACAGGGCTGTGCCCATCAAACTGCGGTTTAGCCTGGCCCGTGTCATACAGCGTGTCCTTAAATGTCCAGTGGTCGGATGAAGTTTGCGAAGGAATAGAGGCGGATATTGATGCGCCGCAGGAACTCAAAGCTTTTGCCCTGGCCGGTATAGATTGCCACCGCGGCATGTCCACCGGCGGGAAAGACGTGGCCATCTGGAATTTCGACCGAAATCTGCACGGCAATATGTCCAGGAATTTTTGGCAGTTCAAATCCGGGCAGGCGGCCTGATGGCAGATATTGACCCTGGCGGGTTGCCCACCAGATTGCCTCGACTTTGCCGGTCAGGATTTCTCCGGGATATAAGTCCAGCGCGACCTCAACCTGTTGCCCGGGTTTCACAAATTTCAGGTTCTGCTGCCGGTAAGTGGCGAGAATATAGGGATTTTCCTTGGTCACAAAGCTGGCGATTGCGCCCAATCGGATGTCACCGACAACCAGACCCGGGCGTGCCTGTTGTGAAACGATCATACCATCTTCGGGCGCGTAGATCGTAGTATTGTCCAGAAAGTACCGGGCCTTTTCCAACTGAGCCTGAGCTTGAACGATTCCGGTATTGACCCCGTCGATCTGCGAATCCAGCGCCAGCTTTGCCTTTTCCAGATTGGCTTCGGCCTCTTTTATCTTGGCCTGATCTTCAGTGACCTGTTCGTTCCAGCGATCCAGCTCATCCTCTCGGGCACCACCCGCAGGGACAAGGTTTTCATACCGTGCCTGCTGGGTCAGTGCATATGCCAGTTGCGCGTTTGCTCGCTCGACGGCTTCACCCGCGACGATCACATCCTGTTCCAGAATTTTGGCGTTCTGCTGGGCTGCAACCAACTGTGCGGATGCCTCTTCGAATTCAAGCGCAAAGACGGTGTCGTCGAACCGATACAGCGGATCCCCTTTCTTCACCTCTGTATTCGGCTCGACCAGAACCTCGGAAAGGATGGTTGGTTCAGTCAGGCGCGGTACGATCTGTATGGTTGAGCGGACCACGTGGCTGTCGATCGAAAATGGCTGGAAGAACCGCAGCGCAACCATAAAGATCAATAACAGATGAGCACCCACCCAGAAGGAAACGATGCCCCAGGCGATACTAAACTTAAGCCATTGTAGTTTGAAGAAGATCAGCCAGACAAAAATGATGTAGAAAAGCGTAATGCCAAGAGCGACAAACATATTGTGGGACTTCCTTTAGCCTTAGCTTTTTTGTGTTTCGTCCGGGTCCAGTGGATCGCGATATTCTTCGGTCAGATCACCGCCTAACCGTTTGATATCCTTCCGTATCGCATCGCGTTCATCATCAGGCATACGGCGGATATCGACAGTGGCTGCATCGTGGAAAGCCCACATAAAGGCGTGAATCCAGGGAACGACAGCCAGAAACCCCATCCAGCCCATGATCTTGACTGCCTCAGCATGCGGATGGTTGCGTTTGATTGCGATGCGGCCGGGCAGTCCCATTATGAACAGAAACAGCGCCATTACAGCGGCCAGCAGCAGTATAAGTGCGATAAATGTCAGATAGTCATAATAGCCTAGCGGCTGCCCCAGTAGTCCCATTCCGATGCCTCCATGAGGGAAGGTTTATCCATCCTCAGTTGTTGGTGTCCAGTTCGTCAATCAATTTGTAGCTTGTCGGCGGGTCAGCGCAGATACCTGGGCCACATTCCAACAAGGTCGACCCCGCATTCAGCGCGGCCAGCCCTAGCATCACAAAGAACGCGGTTTTGGCCAGCGTATTGCCCCCGAACCGTGGTTGATCGTCGGTTGTGTCCTGATATTGATGGTCGAAAAGCAGCATGATTGCCGTGCCCAGAAGGATCAGAAAAAAGCAGATCGCGGCCCATGTGTAGTAGTGATACCCAAAAACAGGCGAACCATAGTGGCCGGTACCCGGTACGATATGCAGCAAGATCTGGCGAACGGAAACGCTGATCCCAAACAGTGCCGCAAGCAACATCAACGCATAATGCTGCGGCCGGGCTCCGTATAGCAGGTTCAGGCCCAAACCAACGCCCACCGCTACGAACCCGACCCGTTGCAATAAGCAAAGCGGGCAGGGCAGTTCGTTCAGCGCCAGCTGGTATCCGAAGGCCAGTACAAGAACGAGGCTGACCGCCAGGGTTCCCAACGCGTTCAGGGTGCGGGAAAGCTCGGGTGTCATTGTGGCCTCCTACAGCTGAATGGTCAGTTGGCTGGTGGCATGAAACTTCAGCCAATAAACACTTAGGGCCATAGTGATGAAGAACACAACATTGGCCGCTTTGGTTTTTCTATAATAATTCAGCCCCATAGTAGCTGTGAGTAACGCAAATAAAAGCGCGATCATGGCCCGGATCTCCCCCTTGCCGTGCACTGATTGCAATATGTTGCGATACTGTCAGGGCCGGTCGCCTATGACAAGAACCACGTTTGGAATTACGCGTTTAATGCGAATCTCCGGTGGTTCGGCCGCTGTATACGACCCGCGTTCCCCATTCCTTACATTTACGTGCAAGCCCACTTGGAAGAAGTTGATCTGTAAAGAAAACGTCAACTTCGGACATCGAGGCAATACGGGCAGGGGCCGAGCGCTGAAATTTCGAATGATCGGCAACCAGAAAGCTGTGTCTGGCCTGTGCAATGATAGTCTGGCTGACACGGACCTCCTGGAAATCGAAATCCAGAAGATCACCATCGGCGTCCAGTGCGGAACACCCGATTACCGCATAATCGAACTTGAATTGTTCAATCGTTGAATTGGTCAGGTTGCCGATCAGACCACCGTCCGACCGGCGCAGAACACCACCGGCGACGACGATCTGGCAGTTCGTGTTTTCCACCAGGATACGCGCGACATTCATGTTATTTGTCACCACCATAAGATCTTTGTGGTTTAGCAACTGATGCGCGACAGCCTCGGTCGATGTACCGATGTTCAAAAAAAGCGATGCACCATCCGGTATGTTGGCAGCGCAAACCTGTGCGATACGGGTCTTGATTTCAGCATTCAGGGCGCGCCGGTCCTCGTAACCGATATTCGAAACGCCGGATCGCAGGACCGCGCCGCCATGAACCCGGTCCAGCTTGCCCAGTTCCGCAAGCTCGGAAAGATCGCGCCGGATCGTTTGGACCGTGACACCAAACTGCAACGCCAGATCCTCGACCATGACGCGACCATTCTGCTTGGCGATTTCTATGATGTCTGACTGGCGGAACGAAAGAGACAAGGGAAGCTCCGGTTATTGGGTTCTTTCGTTTTTGTTCCTTTTTTCGCAATATTGCAACCGGAAGAAATCAAACATCGTTTGGACAACAGCAAAAAATCGCTATTCTTGTTCGTTACGCGAAAAAAAACGAAAATCCACATTGACGAACCGAGTATCGAACGGGTTAATTGCCGCACGTTTTCAGCAAAAGGACTGACCTGCAAATGGCACAGCAGACTGGCCAGGTTACTGACCTATTCATCATAGGTGGCGGTATTAACGGTTGCGGGATCGCGCGTGATGCGGCCGGGCGGGGATTGTCGGTGACATTGGCCGAGATGAACGACTTGGCATCGGCCACGTCCTCGGCCTCGACCAAATTGTTCCACGGCGGCCTACGGTATCTGGAATATTTTGAGTTCAGGTTGGTCCGCGAGGCGCTGATTGAGCGGGAAACGCTGCTGCGGGCAATGCCTCATATCAGTTGGCCGATGCGCTTTGTGCTTCCCTACCACGATGGGATGCGATTTGACTCGGACACTCCGACCTCACGGCTGCTGAGTACAGTGATGCCTTGGATGCGTGGTCGTCGTCCAGCCTGGCTGATCCGTCTTGGCCTGTTCATGTACGATCACCTTGGAGGGCGGAAAATTCTACCCGGGACCTCTGCGCTGAATTTGCGTTCCGCGCCTGAAGGTGTCCCGCTGCAAAATAGGTTTGAGACCGCGTATGAGTATTCCGACTGCTGGATCGAAGATTCCCGTCTGGTTGTTCTGAATGCCCGTGATGCCGAGGCCCGTGGCGCCGATATTCTGGTTCGGACCGAAGTTCTTTCAGCCGAGCGGGTGGATGATGTTTGGCATGTGACGATCCGCGATAACCAAAATGACGAAACCCGTATCGTCCTGGCGAAGATGTTGATCAATGCCGGTGGGCCCTGGGTTGGCGATATCATCCAGGAAAAAATCCACGTGAACTCGCGCGAGGGGGTTCGGTTGGTCCGCGGCAGCCATATCGTAACCCACAGGTTATTCAACCATGACAAATGCTATTTCTTTCAGGGCGAAGACGGGCGCATCATCTTTGCCATTCCCTATGAGAGAGATTTCACCCTTATTGGAACAACTGATCAGGATCACCCAGACCCATCGGTTCCTCCAGTCTGTACCGAGTCTGAACAGGAATATCTGTGTGCGTTTGCGTCAAAATATTTTGAGCAGCCTGTGACCCGCGAAGACATCGTCTGGACCTATTCCGGTGTGCGCCCTCTGTATGACGATGGGGCCAGCAGCGCAACGGCCGCGACCAGAGACTATACTCTGAAGGTCAATGGGCTTGGCGGTGCTCCGGTTTTGAATGTTTTCGGCGGCAAGATTACGACCTATCGCAGATTGGCCGAAAGTGCGCTTGAGAAAATCGCTGAGTACTTCCCGGATTTGCCCGGTCCATGGACCGCTGGAGTTTCTTTGCCGGGTGGCGATTTCCCCGTTAGCGCAGTGCAAGACCTTATTGCCGGTCTGGAATTCGACTATGCTTTTTTGAATCGCACATGGGCGGAACGGCTGGTGCGCGCCTATGGAACCGAGGCGCGCGCTATTCTGGCCGATGCAAAGACCGCTGAGGATCTGGGGGAAGAGTTCGGGGCGACGCTGACCGAACGCGAAATGGAATGGCTGGTCACCAAGGAATATGTGCGCTGCGCTGAAGATGCCATCTGGCGCAGAAACAAGCTGGGCCTAAGGCTTGATGCCGATCAGATCGCTGCCATCCAGCGCTGGATCGAAAAGCGCCTGGCCCATTAAAGAAAAGCCCCGCGTTATCGGCGGGGCTTTTTTTTGATTTATGCGGCTTCTTCCGAAGGGTCGGGGTCGTTCTTTGTCCCTTTGAGCCATTCCCTCAGCCCCTGCATCAGGGCGTAAAGTACCGGCACAAGGATAACGCCAACCAGAGTCGCCGCCAGCATTCCGCCAAAGACGGCGACACCGATGGCCTTCTGGCTAGCCGCTCCCGCGCCGTTCGCGGCAAGCAACGGTACAACACCCAACAGGAAGGAGAGGGCGGTCATCATCACCGCGCGGAAACGTTGATGGGCGGCTTCGGCTGCAGCATCTTTGATCGAAAGGCCATTGGCACGCTGTTCCATTGCGAATTCAACGATGAGGATACCGTTCTTCGACGCAAGCCCCACCAGCATGATCATCCCGATCTGCGTGTACAGGTTTATGTCGCTGCCCACGATGGCCACCGCCGCAACCGCCCCGAATAGGGCAACAATAACCGATAGAAGAATGGACACCGGCATCGACCAGCTTTCGTATTGCCCCACCAGGAACAAATAGGCGAACAGGACAGCAAGCCCGAGGATAATGATCACAAGGCTGCCGGATGCAAGCTGCTGTTGCGCGGTACCTGTCCATTCAAACGCGTATCCCGAGGGTAGGGCGTTGGCGGATTCTTCTGTCATCACAGTGATAGCGTCGCCACTGGACAGCCCTGGCGCAGGTACAGCTGTAACAGTTGCCGAACGGAACAGGTTATGCCGTTTTAACAGGACTGGCCCCAACACGTTTTCCACGTCGATCAACGTACCCAATGGAACCATATCGCCCTTGGTCGAGCGCACATACAGGTTCGAAATATCTTCGACCTTGTTCCGATAGCTCCCCTCGGCCTGAATCATCACGCGGTAGACGCGGCCGAACAGGTTGAAATCGTTCACATAGTACGAGCCTAGCTGGGCTTGCATCGTCTGGAAAATCTCAGCAACAGACACTTCCAGGGTTTTCGCTTTCTCACGGTCCAGATCGACAAATAGCTGAGGAACATTGGCCCGGAATGTTGTATAGGCCTGACCAATCTCGGGTCGCTGGTTTGCAGCATAGACGAAGGACCCAACGGCCGAGGCCAGATCCTGAGGCGTACCGCCCCCGACTTGCTGAACCTCCATTTCCACACCGGCTGACATGCCGAGGCCCTGAATCGGTGGCGGGTTGAAGGCCACGATCGAAGCTGCGGATTCGCCATTTGCAATCGCCAAAACCTTGCCCAGAATGGCATCGGCAGACAGGTCGGGATCTTGCCGCTCGTCCCAGTTGTCGAGGTTCACAAAAACGGTCGCTCCATTTGTGGTTGTGCCGTTCAGCAGCGAAAACCCGTTGATCAGAACCGTACTGGCGACCCCCGAGATATCGCGGATTTGGTCGTCGACCCGACCTGCGATAGTCTCGGTTCGTTCCAGTGTTGCCGCATCTGGCAACTGGATGTCCACAAAGAGATAGCCGTTGTCTTCAAGCGGAATAAAACCGCTTGATGTGTTCGACATGATCGTCCCTGTACCCATGGCCAGAACAACGATGACGCCCAGTCCGGCGACTGGCAGAATTAACAGTTTTCGGACAATGACAACATAACCGTCACGCAGCGTTCCGATGAAACGCTCAAACAGGGCCAGAATACCCTTGGGCGGACCCGAGCGCGCGCGCAGAACCAGTCCGCAAAGCGCCGGAGACAAGGTCAAAGCGTTGATTGAAGAAATCACGACCGCAGTCGAGATGGTGACTGCAAACTGAGAATACAGTCGCCCCGAGATGCCAGGCATAAAGGTCACGGGCACAAAAACGGCCAGCAGAACCAGAGTGGTTGCGATGACGGGTCCGGTGATTTGGCCCATTGCTTTCCGTGTCGCCTCAGGCGGGGACAACCCTTCGTCGGCGATAATGCGTTCAACGTTTTCAACC
Organism: Ruegeria sp. CDSA241; assembly: GCF_059611265.1. Lineage (NCBI taxonomy): Bacteria > Pseudomonadati > Pseudomonadota > Alphaproteobacteria > Rhodobacterales > Roseobacteraceae > Ruegeria > Ruegeria sp. CDSA241. Next base: position 27,514 of record NZ_JBXWPF010000028.1, on the reverse strand, counting down.
ACCACGATGGCATCATCGACCACGATCCCGATTGCCAGTACAAGCGCGAACAAAGAAATTGTGTTCAGGGACATCCCAAACGCCAGCAGGAACGCGAACGTCCCGATCAGCGAAACAGGAATAGCAACCGCCGGAATGATCGTGGCACGCCAACTGCCCAAAAAGACAAATACGACCGAAATCACTAAAACGAACGTCAGCATCAGGGTGGAAACCACGTCGTTCAGAGATTGTTCCACGAAGTCGGTCGTGTTGAACGGAACCTGATATTCAACATCTGTTGGGAACGAACGCGACAGCCGGTCTAATTCGGCCTGAACACGATCTGAAACAGCCAACGCATTGGCACCGGGGGCTTGATAAATACCGATAACCGTTGCGGGTTCTGACTGGAAATAACCCGAAGCCGAATAGAACTGCGCTCCAAGTTCGGTTCTGGCAATGTCCCTTATGCGTACGATTGCCCCTGCATCACCAGTACGGATGACAATATTGCCAAATTCAGCGGCCGAGGTCAGCCGGCCCTTGGTCTTGATCGTATATTGAAATGTCTGTCCCTCAGGGACCGGCGGCGAGCCTATCGAACCGGCAGACACTTCGATATTCTGTTCTCGGATAGCGTTTATGACATCACCCGGTGAAATCGACAGGGCGGTCATCTTGTCGGGATCCATCCATATCCGCATTGCATATTCAAGGTTAGTCAGAACGTCGGCTTTACCAACACCCTGTACCCGCGCCAACGCATCTTTCAGGTTGATCGAAGCGTAGTTCGACAAGAATACACTGTCATAGGTGCTTTTGGGTGAGGTCAGCGTGACCAGCATCAGCATATTGGTCGATGCCTTCTGCGTAACGACACCCGACGAAGTCACCTCTGACGGAAGCGAAGACATGGCCTGCGCAACGCGGTTCTGCACGTTGACGGATGCAATGTCGGGATCGGTGCCAACTTCGAAGGTAATATTCAACGAATACGAACCGTTATCCGAAGAGGTGGACGTCATGTAGATCATGTCATCCACGCCGTTGACCTGCGCCTCGATCGGCGCGGCGACGGTGTTCTCGACCGTTTCGGCATTGGCACCGGTATAGGTGGCGGAAACGCTGACGACCGGTGGCGTAATATCAGGAAACTGGGCGACCGGCAGAACCATATAGCCGATCCCGCCCATGATCGTCAGGACAAGCGAAATAACTAGGGCCAGCTTGGGCCGGCTGATGAACAGGGATGAGAACATCTGTTACTCTCCCGGCTGCTCGGATGCGGTGACAGCATCCACTGCCACACCCGGGCGCACGCGCTGGAGGCCCTCGACGATCACGCTTTCCCCTTCGCGCAGGCCGTCTAGAACGATCACAGCAGTTCCGACATTGTCGCCGGTGGTGATATAGCGCTGTTCGACCATTTGCTTATCGTTAACGACCAGAACGAAATCACCGCGCTGATCACGTGACAAGGCCGCCTGCGGGATCAGAACCTGCAAGGTCGGCTCCAGGGCTTCGATATGAACGCTCAGGAACTGACCATCGAGGATCAGCCGGTCGGCATTTGTGAATTCGGCCCGCATTGCAATCGTTCCAGTTAGCGGGTCGATATGGTTGTCAACGAAAACAATCGAACCTGTTTCGCCCAAGTCCGATCCATTGGGCAGCGTTACATGTACATTCGGGCTTTTGGGGCTTTCGGCCAGCGACGATGCATTCTCGCCATATTGTTCAAGAACCGAGGTAAACTGTTTTTCGTTCAACGAGAAATTCACATACACTGGTGCCTCGCTGACGATATTCACCAATGGTGGGTTGTTCGGGCCAACAACGTCCCCGACGCTGATAGCGACCCGCCCGATACGGCCGGTGAACGGTGCGTGGACCTTAGTATAGCTCAGATCAAGTTCGGCCTGTTGGATCGCGGCTTTCGCGGCTTTGACTTCGGCAATGGCTACAAGTTCGTTGGCACGGGCGATATCCCGTTCGCTTTCCGGAGTGGCATCGCGTTTGTAAAGTTCTTCCTTCCGGGCCAGGTCAACTTTGGCGAGCTCAAGATTTGCTTCGGCACGGTCCAGATCGGCATTCCGTGCATCTAGTGTCGCCTGATACAGGTCCGGCTCGATCGTGAACATAAGATCGCCTTCATTCACCATCGAGCCGTCTTCAACATTCTGACTGTCCAGAAAACCGCTGACCCGGGCGACAATATCGGCCTTGTTCAGCGCCTCAGCTCGACCGATGAAAGTCGCCTCGTCCGTGATTTCTTGCGTGTAGGCCGCTGCGATGGACACTTTGGGCGGTGGGGCGTCACTTTTATCCTGCGCGGCAGCTGGCACCACCAACCCACACAGGGCCAAAGCTGCGGCATACCAAACGGATTTGGCTATGGGGTCATTCGGTCGAAAGCTGAAAAGTGTTGATGCAAGGATCATGGCAGAAGCCCCATTGAAACAAAAACTGGACACAACTCGGGTCGCCGCCAGCGGTCCGAGTCGCCTAAACTCTTCGTGAGGATGGCTGGTTTTGCTAGGTTTCTCAAGCGTGTTAGCCCGTAGGGCAATCGCTTACCCAAGGATATTTTTCTGTAGGGCGGCAGGTTTACGCAAATCGGCCAGGGCTAGTTCCCTGATCTGGCAAGGTCGTTTCCGGCAATCTGGATCAAACGCAAAATGAAAAAAGGGGGCCGTTAAGCCCCCTGTATTCTTTTCCCGGTCGGGTGTCTTAGGTGCGGACACCTGCAAAACGGTCCTGCCAGTCTTCGCGCTGTTCGTCGGTGATCTTGGCGAACAGAACATCGGGAACGGCAAAGTCGTGGCCTGCGGGCAGGGCGGACAGGGCCGCCGCAACATCGTCAGGCCAGGCGGTATCCATCGTGTTCATCGCGCTCAGCATACGGGCGGTGGTTTCGGGAATGAACGGCGCACTGAGCACGGCATAGAGCCGGATCAAGTTCAGACCCAGACGCACCTGTACCGCGGCCTGTTCGGGATCTTCCTTGAAGGTCGACCAGGGTGCCGCGGATTGAAGATACTCGTTCCCGGCAACCCAGATGGCGCGCAATTCCTGGGCGGATTTGCGAACTTCCATTGCCTCCATGAACCCTTCATAGGCGCGGACGCGGCGGGTCAGCTCTTCGATCAGGGCCTGCTCGCGGTCGCCATAGGTGCCGCCTTGGGGCACCGCCTCGCCGAATTTTGAGCGGCAGAACTTGGTGATCCGGCTGACGAAGTTGCCCAACACATCGGCCAGATCCTTGTTCACCGATTGCTGGAAGTTCTCCCAGATGAATTCGCTATCGCTGCTTTCGGGCGCATGGCTCAGCAGCCACCAGCGCCAGTAATCGGCAGGCAGGATGTCCAGCGCCTGGTCCATGAACACGCCGCGACCTTGGCTGGTCGAGAACTGGCCGCCGTCATAGTTCAGGTAGTTGAAGGATTTCAGATGGTCGACCATCTTCCACGGCTCACCCGAACCTAGAATGGTCGCCGGGAAGGACAGGGTATGGAAAGGCACGTTGTCCTTACCCATGAATTGAATATAGCGCACGTCATCGGCACCTTTGTCAGTGCGCCACCAGCGCTCCCACTCGGCATCCGGCTTGCCGGTCGCATCAGCCCACTCCTTGGCGCAGGCGATGTATTCGATCGGCGCGTCGAACCAGACGTAAAAGACCTTGCCCTCCATGCCGGGCCAGTCCTGATCGCCTTTCTTGACCGGCACGCCCCAGTCCAGATCGCGGGTAATGCCACGGTCTTGCAGGCCGTCGCCGTCATGTAACCATTTCTTGGCGATGGAGGTGGTCAGGATCGGCCAATCGGTCTTGGAGTCGATCCAGGCGTTTAGTTGATCCTTCATTGATGACTGGCGCAAATACAGGTGCTTGGTTTCGCGCACCTCAAGGTCGGTCGAACCGGAAATGGCCGAGCGCGGCTCGATCAGGTCGGTCGGGTCCAGCTGTTTGGTACAGTTTTCGCACTGATCACCGCGCGCACGGTCGTACCCGCAGTTGGGGCAGGTGCCTTCAATATAGCGGTCAGGAAGAAAGCGCCCATCGGCGTGGGAATAGACCTGTTTCTCGCTCACCTCGCGGATCAACCCGGCGTCATCCAATTTGCCTGCGAAATGCTGGGTCAGCATCTTGTTCTGGGGGCTGGATGAGCGGCCAAAGTGATCAAAGCTCAGGCCAAAGCGCTGTGCGATATCGGCCTGCACACCATGCATCTCGGCACAGTAATCAGCGACCGGCTTGCCTGCCTTGGCGGCGGCCAGCTCGGCGGGGGTGCCGTGTTCGTCGGTGGCGCAGAGAAACATGACCTCATTCCCCCGGCCGCGCTGATACCGCGCATACAGGTCGGCGGGCAGTTGCGAGCCGATCAGATTGCCGAGGTGCTTGATCCCGTTGATGTAGGGGATCGCCGAGGTGATGAGAATCCGAGCCATGTTCCGTTTCCGCGTATGTAACTGCAGGCCCGTCTATCTTATGTCACAGCCCAGCAAAAGCCCGGCTTTTGCACGGATGCAACTTTCGGGTCCCGTGCACGGAAAAAACCCCTGAAAACTGATTTCACGACTGCTCCAAAGGCATCGTGTCAATTACCCATAGGTTGAAATATAGAATCACAACCTCTTGAAACTTTGTCATGACTCCCCATATTTAATGCATACCATAGTATACAATAATGGAGTCAGCCCACTGATGTTCAGCTTTCTACTCGAGGGTGCATTTGTGCCCTTTACCATCGCGATTGCTCTGTTGTTTGGCCTTTTGGGGCTTGAACTGGTGGCGCTGATGCTGGGTGGAAGCCTGATGGCGGGCGAGGGCGACGTTGACCTTGATCTGGTTGACGCTCCGGAATTGGACATCGGTGATTTCGAACTTGATCTGGATGCGGATGTCGATCTGGGTGAGTTCGAGCTGGCCGAGGTTGCGGCGGAAACGCCGGTTGTGACCTCGGACGGTCCTGCAAGCTGGCTGGGCTTTGGCAAAGTGCCGTTCATGATCTGGCTGGTGGTTCTGCTGGCTGGTTTCGGCCTGTCTGGCATCGGCCTGCAGCTGGGCCTGCGTGATGTGATGGGCTTTGATCTGCCCTCATGGATGGCTGCGATCCCGGCTGGGGCCTTAGGCATCTGGTTTGCGCGTGGCTTTAGCGCGGTCTTTGCCCGCCTGCTGCCGAAGACCGAGACCGAGGCTATGTCCGAACGGATGTTGGCCCGCCGTCGCGGTTTCATCTCGCAAGGGACAGCATCGCGTGGCCGCCCGGCCGAAGTGCGGGTCATGGATCGCTTTGGCAATGCGCATTACCTGCGCGCTGAGCCCCTGCAGGACAAGGATACGCTGGAACAAGGCACTGAAGTGCTTGTCCTGCGCGACCGACGGCAAGACCGGTTCGTTCTGGTCGGCTTGTCAAACTAACTAAATTTCAAACCCCAATCTCGGAGGAATTTGCATGGAACTTACATTCCTAGCCGTCACAGTTGTGACCATTTTAGCGGTCGTTATGTTCATCGGCCTTGTACTGGCCCGACTCTACCGCCGCGCAACCCGCGAGGTGAGCCTGGTAAAAACCGGTGCTGGTGGTAAGAAAGTCATCATGGATGGTGGCGTCATCGTCGTGCCGCTGTTGCATGAGGTCAGCCCCGTCAACATGAAGACCCTGCGTCTTGAGGTGCAGCGCAGCGCCGAGGCCGCTTTGATCACCAAAGACCGGATGCGTGTTGACGTGGGGGTCGAGTTCTATGTCTCGGTCATGGCCACCGAAGAGGGCATCGCACGCGCGGCCCAAACCCTGGGCGACCGTACATTCGACGTCGAACAGCTGCGGGAAATGATCGAAGGCAAATTGATCGACGGTCTGCGCGCCGTGGCCGCGCAGATGACCATGGACGGTCTGCACGAAAACCGCGCTGACTTTGTGCAAGAGGTGCAGAATGCGGTCTCCGAAGACCTTTTGAAAAACGGCCTGTCGCTGGAATCGGTCTCGCTGACCGCGCTGGACCAGACCCCGTTCGAAGCACTTGATGAAAACAACGCCTTTAACGCCGTGGGTATGCGCAAGCTGGCCGAGGTGATTGCGACCTCGAAAAAAGAGCGCGCGCAGATTGATGCGGATGCCGAGGTGGAAGTGCGCCGTGCAGCGATGGAAGCTCAGCGTCAGAAGCTGTTGATCGACAAGGACGAAGAGCAGGCGCGCATCGAACAGACGCAACAGATCGAAACCCTGCGCGTGGCGCAAGAGGCCGAGATCGCCGCGCGGACCGAGGATTCTGTACGTGAAACCGAGCGTGCCCGGATTGCGCGCGAGGAAGCAATTCGAGCGGCTGACATTGAACGCGAGCGTAAAATCCGTGAGGCCGAGATCTCGAAAGAGCGCGAGCTGGAGGTTGCCGAGCAAGAGCGTCAGATCATCATCGCGCAGAAATCCGAAGAGGAAAGCCGCGCCCGTGCGTCTGCCGATCTGGCCCGCGCCGAGGCGACCAAAGCGACCGAAGCGGTGGCAACCGCCCGTCAGGTGGCCGAGGCCGAGCGTCAGAAGCAGATCGTTCTGATCGAAGCGACGCGTGAGGCGGAACGTCAGGCCACAGCCATCCGTCTGGCCGCCCAGGCCGAGAAAGAGGCCGCCGCTGACCGTGCTGAGGCGCGCCGCGAAGAGGCGCAAGCCGAAGCGGATGCGCTGAACATCCGCGCCGAGGCCAAGAAGAACGACATGCTGGCCGAAGCGGAAGGTAAGCGCGCGATTGTCGAGGCTGACAATGCCCTGTCCGTTGATCAGATCCGTCTGAAGGTTGATCTGGCCCGGATTGAGGCGATGCCGACGATCATTGCGGAAATGGTCAAACCTGCCGAAAAGATCGACTCGATCAAGATCCATCAGGTTGGCGGGATCGGTGCCGCCGGTGGTGGCGGAGGCGCCAATGGCGACAAGCCGGTGGTGAACCAGGCGCTGGATTCGATCATGGGCATGGCCGTGCAGATGCCCGCGCTGAAAAAGCTGGGCGAAGAGCTGGGCCTGTCGATGGAGAACGGTGTAGGCGGTATCGTCAACGGCGCGCTCGAACCGACTGTTGATCCGGTGGAAGAGGTCGACAAGGAACTACGGACCGAACACTAAAGCGAATGGGCCGGGATATTCCCGGCCCTATTTCTATCGCCCCTCGCGCGAACGTTTCAGCAAGCGTCCGATGGTAAACGAGGTCCGCGGTGAATAGACATAACTGGTGCGTTCCTCGGGTGTCGGTCGAGACCGCATCCGCGCCAGACCAAAGATGATTAGGAACACGTGGCCAAGCGCTACAAAGGCAAAAAGCGCGCCGGGTCCAAAGGATTGGATCAAGGTGGATGACACATAAGGCGAGGCAATCGCACCCAGCGCATACCAGAACATCAGCGCGGCAGAGAGCTCGACCCGTTGTTCGGTTGTGGCAAAGTCATTGGCGTGCGCGGATGAAACCGAGAAAATCGGGAAGGTCGTAAAGCCGAACAAACACGCGGCCAGCATGACGCCGACGGTCCCGGTGTTGCTGGCGGCCATGGTCACACCGCAGCTTAGGACGGCGGCTACCGAAAGCCAGATCAGTACCCAGCGCCTGTCGTATTTATCGGCCAGCCATCCCATCGGATATTGCGCCAACGCGCCGCCCAGCACGAAAGACGCCAGGAAAAACGCGATCTGATCGACGCCAAGCCCGACCTCTTGCCCGTAAACAGGGCCGACCATCCGAAAGGACGCCGAGCTTAAAGCGGCAACCACCACCCCGGCCACCGCCAGAGGAGAGCTGTTCCAGGCCAGTTTCGGGCGCAGCCGCGGGGCGTCGGGCGTTTCGGGCTGGCTGGCGCGCGTCAGTGTTAGCGGCAACAGGGCAGCGCAGCACAGGATCGCCAGCAAGTTATACGAGACATATGATGCTGGCGGCAGAACTGCGATGATCAGCTGGGCGCAGAGGGACGCGCCCATATCGACGATGCGATAGGTGCCCATGGCGCGCCCGCGCGTCTCATTCGTGACCTTTGCGTTCAGCCAGGCCTCGATCACTGTGTAGCACCCGGCGACACAGGCGCCTGACGCGATCCGAAGGGCCGCCCAGATATAAGCGTTGTCCGTCAGGGTGTGCCCCAGCAACCCCATTGCGCCCAAAGCTGTGCAAACGGCAAATGCCCGCGAATGGCCGACGCTTCCCATCAGGCGCGGGGCCCACCAGCATCCCACAAAGAAGCCAACGAAATGAGCCGAGCCCAACAGACCAATCTGCCCAGTGGTGAAATTCAGGGTCAGGCCGGAAATCGCATCCAGCGGGCCAACGCCACCGGTGGACAGTTGAAGCAGAATGACGGAAAGAAATAGGGCGGCAAAGGAAATGATCGTGCGCATGATGGGCTCAGATTGCGATATTTCCAGCGCGGTGCGCGCGGCTTATCGACTTTGTGGCGTCGTTTTTGATCTATCCAGTCTTTTTGATCTTGGCCCGGATATCAAGGCCAACAGTTTCCTTTACGAGGTCGGAATAACCCGAGGCGCCAAATTCGTGACGGTTCAGTGAACCGCTGAGTTGGATGGAGAGGTTATTCAAGTTGTCTCGGGCGCTGCCGGGCGGGCGAAAAATATTGGCGCGCAATGTGATTGGTCGCGTTACACCACGCAAGGTCAGATCTCCTGTGATCTCGGCCCCGTTCGAGATACGTCCACCGTTGCCAAGCTGAATATCGGTCGAGGTGAAATGAATTGTGGGAAATCCTGTGGCGTCCAGAACCCCAGCGCTGAGCATGGGTTTGCGGGCAAAGGGCAGGTTGGTTCGCGCCTTGGCAACGTTCAGCGAAACATCCACCCGGCTGTTGGCCAGGTCGGTCATGTCAATTCGGATATCTGCAGATCGTATCGGCATGGTTCCGGACTGTGTGATTCCGGACAGCTCGAACGTAAAATCTACTGAAGTGCCATTGCGGACCAGTTCATAGGGACGCAACCCGGCCAGAGCCGGGTGCGCAAATGGCAGGGCGGTCAACCCGGACAGTACAGCGCGCCTTGTCAGTTGGGTCATATCATGACCTCCTGCCTGCGGGGCCGCGATCGCCTTAGCAACATCAGCAGGATAACGATGTTCAGCCCGTTCCAGAGGATGCCATTAATAAAGGCCAGTTGATAATTTCCGGTTAAGTCGTAAATCCACCCGGACATCCATCCGCCCAGTGCCATGCCCATGATGGTCATCATCATGACAAAGCCAACGCGTGCTCCGGCCTCTTGTGGGGGCATATATTCACGTACGACCAGCGCATAGCTGGGGACAATGCCGCCCTGCGCCAGACCGAACATGAGGCTGATAATGTAAAGTGAGGCCATCCCGTCATAGGGCAGGAACAGAAATAGGGCGATACATTGCAGGAAAGAGCCGACCAGCAATGTCATCAACCCGCCTAGCTTGTCGGCGACCAACCCCGAGATCACTCGGCTGACCACGCCGCCCAGCAACATCAGCGAGAGCATCTCGGCCCCGACCGCCGGGCCATATCCGAGCCCGACGCAGTAGGACACGATATGGACCTGCGGCATCGACATGGCCACGCAACAGCCGATTCCGGCCAGACCAAGAACGTATTGCAAGCTGCGCGGCGATATTCCCACGCTGCGCGCGTTGATCTGCGCATTGGCGGCGGCGGTTTGATGGGCCTCGATCGGGACTTGCCGGCGCAACAGCAGAGACAGGGGGATGACAACGAGCAGCGTTATGACCGCCAGCGTCAGATAGACCTGCTGCCATCCCTCACGTGCAAGGATGCCTGACAGAAGCGTTGGCCAGATCGCCCCGGACAGGTAGTTTCCGCTGGCAACCAACGCCACCGCAATCCCGCGGCGTTTCATGAACCAGTGTGAGATATCCGCGATCAGAGGGCCAAAACCAACAGCCGTGCCCAACCCCAACAGCAGATGGGCCAGTGACAAGAGCAGCATATTCGGCGCCCATGTTGCCAACAGATAGCTGACCGCGCTCAGAAGGGCGGCACCGATCAGTGCCTTGGTCACGCCTAACCGATCAACCAGTTGTCCCAGCCACATGTTCCCCAGTGCAAACCCGATCATCGACAAGACATAGGGAAATGAGGCTTCGGCCCGACCGGCGCTGAATTGCGCCTCGATCGCGGGCATCACGACGATTACCGCCCACATGCCCACATTCGCCACCGTAGCGATTGCGAGGGTGATCAGAAGGCGAAGCCAAGAATAGCGGCTGTCATGGATTGGATGGCTCATACCGGAACGCTAGGGTTGGATGTGGCACTTGGCTAGTCACAAGTGCCGTGAGCCGCGTAACTTATTCCCCCCAATACACATCTTGGGCTTTGATCCGCGTCAGGTTCAGCCCGGCATGAGGCTTGGTCTGGGTGGCCTGCCAGCTGACCGGGGGCAGGGCGCGGGCGCGACGGCGGGTCAGGGTCCAGCAGGGAACCCCGGCGTGATGATCCGCAGCCATGTGCCAGCGGGTTTCAACCCCCTGTGCGCCGCCATCGCCAGGGGTCAGTAGCAGGCCCAGCGGGGCTGGCCCCATCGTGCCGCCTTGTTCCGCGGCCAGATGCATCCGTCGGACCGACGTCAGGCCGGGCGCCTCGGGCAGATCGCAGATCACCAGTGGGGTTGCCCCGCTGCGCAACGCTTCTTCCATGCACCACAGCAGATCCTCGGCATGGTTGGGGCGGGCAAACAGGAACCGAGCAGGATCGGCAAAGGCCATCATCCCGCCTGGGTGCAACTGGCTGGCCTCCCACGCGGGGGAAATCCACAACACCGGCCCCTGTGCCTGACCGGCCAGCCACATGGCAAAGCTGCGCCGGGCGGGGCCGCAGGCCTCGTGCACGCGGGCCAGTTGCAGGGTGATCTGCGGATGGAGATTCAGCCCTGCCATTTGTCGTGCGGGTTTGCGGCCAAGAAGATGTGTGGACATGCTATTACTCTAGCATGTTCTTATTATGTTCTCAATATCGAGAGGGCATCAGCGCGACAGGATCAGACGCCCATCCGCGAATTGAATATTCGAGAACCGGTGCAGGTAATCCATGCCCAGCAAGGACTGATCCAGCGCACCTTCATTCACCCAGGCCGAGACATTGCGATCCGTGATCGGCCCCAGTTCAAGGCTGTCCAGCCGTATCGGGGCGGTGCGCACCTCGCCATTGGCCGTTAGGGCCCGCCCGAAATAGTTCAGCTGATCGGGGTCAACACCGATGCGTCTGGCATCCGCCTCGTTCAACACAATCTGGCTGGCGCCGGTATCGACCAAAAAGGTGATGGGTTCTCCGTTGACCAGAACCGGTAGATAGTAATGCCCGTCATAAGCGCGCGGCACTTCGATGCTTTCGCCGGTCACGGTCATCTGCGGGGCAGGGCCCACAGTGCTGCGGATATCGCCCCATAGTCCATAGGCGGCAATGATGCCGATAAAAATAAACACCCAGGCCAGAGCCTGTTGCAACGTTTTGTTCAGGCTTTGCCGGTTCTGAGAGATAAACCAGGCCACGACCGCTGCGCCCAGCAATCCAAGATAGGCCAGATTTGCAATGCTGTCGCCGTCCATACCGCTACCTTACTGAGTCACTCGAATCCAATATGGGGATTTATGACGCAAATCCAAAGGCTTTTAGCCCATCCAAGATAAACTGAACTGACAAGGCCGCCAGCAGCATGCCCAGCAGGCGGGTCAGCACATTCAGCCCGGTCTTGCCCAGAATTCGTGCCACCGCGCCTGAAGACAGGTAGGTGACGAACACCATCGCCACTACGATCAGCATCATGCCGATCACTACGGCCAGACCCTCTATGCCCGGATGCTGCCCGGCCAGCAGGATCATTGTGGCAATCGCGCCGGGTCCTGCAATCAGGGGAATACCCAACGGAAATACCGAAGGATCAGGATGCTCTTCTTCTTCGGCGCTGTTTTCGCGCCGCTTGGTGCGCCGTTCGAACAGCATGTCCAGCGCTGTGAGGAACAACAGAACGCCGCCCGCAACGCGGAACGCCTCCATCGAGATGCCAATAAAGCCCAGAACCGCCTCGCCGAATGCGGCGAACATGGCCAGAATCCCAGCCGCCGTCAGACAGGCGCGCACCGCTATTGTATAACGCGCATGCCGATCCATGCCTTGTGTCAGGGCCACAAAGATCGGCGTTTGTGCTGGCGGATCAATGACCACAAGCAATGTTGTAAACGAGGTGATGAGAAAGGCTGTATCCATCATGCTGCGGTCTCTGCCTGTTCCAGCCGCTCTGCTGCAACCACCCAAAGCGCCTCGGCTTTTTGCATGGCCTCGACCACCTCGGCAAATTTCCGGTTCCAGGTTGCCAAGTCGTTGATCTTGTCGTCTTCATACAAACTGGGGTCCGCCAGTTTGGCCGAGAGCTTTTCGTGCATATCCGTCAATTTCTCGATCCGTTCCTCGCATTTGCGCAGATCGGCGCGCAAGTTCAGAACCGCCTCGCGCGATGGGCGTTTGGGCTTGGCCGTCAGCGGCTTTTCCTTAACAGGTTTGTCGCGGCCCAGCAGTAGGGACCGATAAGATTCCAGATCCCCGTCAAACTGTTTGACGGATCCGTCCGAGACCAGCCAGAGGTGGTCCGCCACCAGCGACAGTAGGTGCATGTCATGACTGACCAGCACTACGGCCCCGGAATAGGCGGTCAATGCCTCAACCAGCGCCTCGCGGCTTTCGATGTCCAGATGGTTGGTCGGTTCGTCCAGAATCAGCATATGCGGGGCGTCGATGGTGGCCAGCAGCAGCGACAGGCGCGCCTTTTGACCGCCGGACAGCCGCCCGACCTTGGTTTCTGCCTGATCGGCATTCAATCCGAACCCGGCCAAGCGCGAGCGCCACTTGCCCGGTGCTTCATTCGGGCGCAATCGGCGCAGATGATCCAAGGGCGTCTCGTCCACATGCAGCTCATCCACCTGATGCTGCGCAAAATAGCCGATGCGCAGCTTGGTGCTGCGGCTCATCTTGCCAGCCATCAACGGCAGACGATCAGACAGCAGCTTGGACAGGGTCGATTTGCCCTGACCGTTCTTGCCCAGCAGCGCGATACGGTCATCCTGATCAATGCGCAGGTTCAGTCTGCGCAGCACCTCGGTCTCGCCGTATCCCGTCACACCGCCTTCGATCTGAATGATCGGGGGCGACAGTTCTTCGGGTTCGGGGAAGGAAAAAGCGCGCAGAGCAGCCTCTTGCGGGGTCGAGACCAATTGAATGCGTTCGATCATCTTCAGGCGCGACTGGGCCTGAACTGCTTTGGACGCCTTATAGCGAAAGCGATCCACGAAGCTTTGCAGATGCGCGATGCGCGCCTTGGCCTTGGTGTTTTCCGATTCCGCCTGTGCCAGACGTTCGGCGCGGCGTTCCGCAAATTTATCGTAAGGCACCGCGTAATAGGTCAGCTTGCGGTCTTCCAGATGCAGGATCGACCCCACAGCGCGGTTCAGCAAGCCGCGGTCATGGCTGATGATGATCACCGTGTGCGGGTATTTCGCCAGATAGCTTTCCAGCCACAGAGCGCCTTCCAGATCCAGATAGTTGGTCGGTTCGTCCAGCAGCAACAGATCAGGCTGCGAGAACAGTACCGCTGCTAGCGCGACGCGCATGCGCCAGCCGCCGGAAAAGTCCGAACAGGGTTTCAGCTGATCCTCGTCATCGAACCCCAACCCCTTGAGGATCGAGGCTGCGCGCGCTTCGGCCGACCAGGCGTCTATATCGGCCAGCCGGGTCTGAATATCGGCGATGCGTCCGGGGTCCGTGGCACTATCGGCTTCAGTCATCAACGCGCTGCGCTCGGTATCGGCGGCCAGAACGGTATTGATCAGTGAGGCATCGGACGAGGGCACCTCTTGCGCCACGCCACCAATACGCGCCCGTTTCGGGACAGCGATACTGCCCGATTCCAGCGCCAGTTCCCCCCTGATCAAGCGAAACAGGGTGGTCTTGCCGGTGCCATTGCGCCCCACTAGCCCAACCTTGTGGCCATCGGGGATGGTTGCGCTTGCGCCCTCGAACAAAGGGCGGCCTTCAACGGCATAGGTGATGTCTTGAATCCGTAACATATGCTGCTCTTAGCAGAGCCGTTATGCCGCCGCCAGCAGCTTGCATGTTCAACCGGCATTCAATGTGTTAGCGCTGTTTTGCCTGAAGTTTTCACACGGTTCCATCATGCATACAGCCCGAACACCTCCGTCGTTGGTCACGCTGGTCTTTGCCACGGCGTTGTCGGTGCTGACGCTGAATATGTTCCTGCCATCGCTGGCGCATATGAGCGTGGACTTTCAGGTGGATTACGGCCTTATGAATCTGGCGGTTGCGGGATATCTGGCGGTTTCTGCTGTGCTGCAACTGATCATGGGTCCTCTGTCGGATCGATATGGGCGCAGACCGGTCCTGTTGATCTGCATGTCGATCTTCGTGGTCGCATCCATCGGCTGCGTGCTGGCTGGGTCAATCTGGGTGTTTCTGGGTTTTCGCCTCATTCAGGCTGTGGTCGTCGCCGGGTCTGTGCTGTCCAGCGCCTCAATCCGCGACCGCTATCCCCCCAACGAGGCGGCCAGCAAGCTGGGCTATGTCGCAATGGCTATGGCATTGGCGCCAATGCTGGGACCGATGTTGGGCGGCGCGTTGGACATGCTGTTTGGCTGGCGCTCGGGGTTTGTTCTGTATTCCTTACTTGGCACCGGTCTGCTGGCTTTGCTGTGGTTTGATATGGGAGAGACCAATATAAACCGCGCCCCAACATTCGCGGCGCAGCTGAAGGAATATCCGCATCTGTTCCGCGCCCGCAGGTTTTGGGGTTATGCCCTATGCGCGGCATTTTCGATCGGCGGTTTTTTCAGTTTTATCACCGGTGCACCGTTGGTTGCAGCTGCTTGGTTTGATCTGAGCCCCGCGATGCTGGGTCTTGGGATCGGCATTATCACCGGCGGGTTCATGGTCGGGAATTTTGTCACTGGCCGATTGGCGGCGCGGACGCAGTTAACAACGATGATCCTGATAGGGCGGAATGTGGCCACGGCAGGGCCGCTTTGCGGGCTGCTTCTGTTTTGGGTCGGGCTTGGTACGGTTTGGGTCTTTTTCGGCTCGGCCATCTGTGTCGGTTTCGGCAATGGACTGACCAACGCCAATGCATCGTCGGGCGTGATGTCGGTTCGTCCCAAACTGGCAGGCAGCGCGGCGGGCCTGTCAGGTGCAATGATCGTTGCGCTGGGGGCGGTTCTGACCACGATCACCGGCGCCTTTGTCAGCCCGGAAAACGGACCCTTTCTTGTGCTTGGCATGATGTGCGGGTGCAGCTTTATCGGCCTTCTGGCCGTGCTCTATGTTCGTCGGATCGACAGTCTGGACCCGTTGCCCAGCACATTGTGACCGGCAAAGCGCCGGAGCAGGGCATCATAACACTTTTCATAAGCTACAGACCATGATACGCGGCCCGCGATGGATTTCGGCGCGGGCCCCGCGCCCTATTTTAAGGAGAGGCCGACATGGCACTGGAACGCACATTCTCGATCATCAAACCCGATGCAACCCGCCGCAACCTGACTGGCAAGATCAACGCCAAGTTTGAAGAGGCCGGTCTGCGCATCGTAGCGCAAAAGCGCATTCACATGACCAAAGCACAAGCTGGCAAGTTCTATGACGTCCATGCCGAGCGCCCGTTCTATGACGAACTGTGCGAATTCATGTCGTCCGAGCCGGTTATTGTACAGGTTCTGGAAGGCGAAGGCGCCATTGCCAAGAACCGCGAAGTCATGGGCGCTACCAACCCCGCAGATGCGGCCCCCGGCACCATCCGCGCCGAGTTCGCTGAATCGGTTGGCGAGAACTCGGTCCACGGTTCAGACGCACCGGAAACCGCAGCGGTTGAGATCGCCTATTTCTTCTCGGGCATCGAACTGGTCGGCTAATCTGTTTTAAGATCAAGCCTATAAAGCCGCTCCCGGGGTCGGGGGCGGCTTTTTCTATGCGGGTTTCAAATCGTCCGAAGATATCCGGACGCCGATCGCATCCAAGTCGGCGATCATCTTCGTTTGCGGCGCAGTGCTGTTGCTGGCTTTGATTGCGTCGAACCTTTGCCGCAGGGCTTTTTTCTCTTCGCCTTTGCAATCGTTCCAGGGGCGGCCTTGCAGCCCCATCACCAAAACATAATAGCCGATGAAATGAGGGCGCGATCCTGCCTGCAAGAGTTTTGCATAGGCCGCGTCGGGGCCTATCTCGCGCAGTTGCTGGGCCGAGTGGATACCGGCACGCGCGCAAGCCTGTTCATAGGCCGGGCCGAGATTACGGATAGTTGAGATCGGGTCAGACATAATCGACGTTTTAACCGGTGTCAGAATTACTGTCACCCGATCCTTTTGCCTTGGGGGTCAGGGTTTGCGTGACAGACGGATTGTGGCCTCAAGCCCCGGGTCACAGTTGCGGGCGTCGAACATGCCTTTGTGCATATGTGAAATCGCCGCAACCAAAGCCAGCCCAAGACCTGCATTGCGCTCGGTTCTTGCGGGGTCAAGCGTCACAAAGGGCATCTGCAGGCGGGCCAGATCGTCCTGAGGAACCCCCGGGCCGCGATCCCGCACGCTGAGGTTAGCGTACCGGCCGTCATCCGCAATATTGATCGTGATGGTCGAACCATCAGGCGCGTATCGCAGAGCATTTTCCAACAGGTTGGACAGTGCCTGAGACAAAAGGGGGCGGTGGCCGGGAAGGGGGGCAGTTGACCCTGTAACTTCAAGTGTTACGCCCTGATCCGTGGCAACCGGATCATAGAGCTCGACCACGTCCGCCACGAGTTGATTAAGGTCGACATCTTCGAACTGCTCTCGCCCGACACCTGCTTCGGCACGCGAAATCTCAGTCAGTTGGCCCAGAACCCGCAGGACATGATCAACCTCGGTCGTCGCGCGCGCGATGTCGATTTCGCGATCCTGTTCGGATTTGCGGCTATCTGACAGGGATTCGACCCGCTGTTTCAACCGCGACAAAGGAGAGCGTAGATCATGCGCGATCGAATTCGAGGTTGTCCTTAGATTGCTGACCAACTCCTCGATCCGGTCCAGCATCGTATTGAGCGTACCTGAAACCTGATCGAATTCATCACCGGTCCCGCGCAAGGGCATCCTGCGCGACAGGTCGCCTGAAACGATATTTTCTGCGGTCGAGGCGATGTCAGACAGGCGCGAAAAGACGAGCCTGGTAAACAGCCAGCCTGTCAGGACGCTCAGCGCCAGCGCGATTGCCAGCGCGAAGCCGACCGAGCGTAAAAGAACACGGTCAAACTGCTGTCGTGCCAGCGCATCCCGCCCGACAAGCAGGCGTTCTCCGCCCGGCAGACGAATGGATGCAGCCGAGATTGGCACCAGCTGTTCGCTGTCCGAGCGTCGCAGCTCTAGTTGGACCCAACCACTTCCGGCAGTGATGTCATCGGGCCATTGTCTCAGGTTGCCAGCCAATTTCGTCCCGTTGCGGTCGGTCAACAAGTAGAGGGCATCCCGTTCAGAGGCGGTGGGAATACGGCGTTCGATGGCTGTCAGCAAACCGATGAGCCCGCGCCTTTCGTATTCATCGGCCAGACCGGTCAATTCCGCGGAAACCACCGAGCGGGTTTCGCTTTCGATACTGCGATTTGCGGTGACATAGACAAGGGCCAGCACGGTGGCTGTCAGCAATGTGCTCAGAACCATGCTGGCCAGAACCAAACGCGTTCTGGAATTATTGAACGAAAGCCGTAGGTTATCCATCAGATATCATGTAACCTGCGCCCCGGACTGTTTCAATCAACGGGATCTCTCCGCCTTCATCCAATTGGCGGCGCAGTTTCGAGATATGGACGTCAACCACATTGGTGTTCGGGTCGAAATGATAATCCCAGACACCTTCCAGCAACATGGTGCGTGACACTACGCGGTTCTTGCGTCTCAGGAAGAATTCCAAAATCTGAAATTCACGCGGTGTCAGGGTAATCTCTCGCCCGTTGCGAGTGACTTTGCGGGTCAGCAAATCCATATCCAGATCGCGGCAGGTCAGGGTTGGGTTTTCCTCAGATTCCTGCGGGCGTCTTAACAGAGCTTCGATCCGCGCATGCAGTTCCTGAAAAGAGAACGGTTTGACCAGATAATCATCTGCACCGGCCCTCAGGCCTTTGACTCTCTCATCGACCGCGCTCATTGCGGTTAACATCAGAACCGGAGTTTTCAGACCCGCGGCGCGCATGGATTTGATCAGTGACAGGCCGTCTAGACCGGGCAGCATTCGATCCAGAACGATGGCGTCAAAGCCACCATCTGTGGCGTGATACAGCCCTTCGCGCCCATCCGCGGCCTGTTCGACGACATATCCTTCCTCGCTGAACCCTTTTGCTATGAATTCCCGGGTGTCTTCATCATCTTCAACGATCAACAGGCGTCGGCTCATGATCTGAAATCCTTTCTACCGGAACTTAAACACAATTTTTCAAACAAAGTACAAGATTTGACCGGTTTAGATGCCGGGTGCGTCGTTGCGCACCCGGCTGCTCCGGCAGATTGCGGACAATTCAATCATGCCAGAGAGGCGCCCGCCAGATCTCCCCATCACGTGGCGCGCGCAGGTGTTCGATCAGGCGATTTCCACCGCAACAAAGATCTGGTTGCCGCCACGGTTGATCAGGACAAGCGCGGGATCAGTTTTTTCACTGTCCAGCGCGTCTTTCAGCGCGTCAGGAGTGGCCGTGTCCTGGTTGCCCAGCTTCACGATCACGTCGCCACGCTGAAGACCGGCTTTGGCTGCAGGGCTGTCCGGTTTCAGGTCCGTGACGATCACACCGTCAATATTCTCGGCCATGCCCAGTTCCGCACGGTTGGTTTCTGTTAGTGGTGCAACGGTGACGCCCAGGGCGGTGCCCGAAATGCCTTCATCCACTGACTTGTCCATTTCGGCCGATGCGGACTGATGCTGTCCGATCGTCAACTTTATGTCTTGCTCACTGCCGTTGCGTAAAACTGTAAGCGTGCTTTCTGTTCCAACCTTGGTAGTTCCGACAAGGATCGGCAGGTCGCTGCTGGACGCGACGGGTTCGCCGTTAAAGGTCAGGATGACGTCGCCCTGTTCCAGGATGCCTTCGGCAGGGCTGTTGGCAACAACGTCCGAAACCAATGCGCCGTTTGAGGCATCAATTCCCATCGCCGCAGCGATCTGAGGGCTGACATTCTGGATTGACACACCCAGCCAACCGCGGCTGACTTGGCCATCATCGCGCAGATCCGCAGCAATATGGTCCACAATGTTCGACGTGACGGCAAAACCTAACCCGACCGACCCACCGCTCGGGGAATAGATGGCCGAGTTCACGCCGATAACCTCACCATCCATGTTGAACAGCGGGCCACCGGAATTGCCTTTGTTGATGGCCGCATCCGTCTGGATGAACTCGGCATAAGGTCCCTGCGAAATATTGCGGTCCTTGGCCGATACAATCCCGGTCGTCACGGTCGAGCTGAGGCCAAACGGGTTCCCGATGGCGACGACATCCTCGCCCACACGGATTACATCGCTATTGCCAAGCTCTACGGCCTGAAGTGGCTCGCCCGCGTCGATCTTGAGAACTGCGATATCGGTCAACGGGTCGGTACCGATCACCTCAGCCTCAAAAGTTCGGTCATCATTGAGGCGCACGGTCACGGTCGCTGCATCGTCGACCACGTGATGGTTCGTAATGATGTACCCGGCTTCATCCAGTATAAAACCTGACCCCAAACCCTGAGACGGACCACGACGGGGGGCATCGAACCCTTCAGGCACGCCAAAGCGTTTGAAGAACTCACCGAAAGGTTGGCCTTCGAAATCAAACTGCTGTCCGTTTTCCGGGCCCTTGGCGGCGTTTTGTTCCGCGATGATGGTCACGACAGAAGGTGACACGCTCTCAACTAAATCAGCCAGCGCTTCGTCAGCTTTCGAAGGCAGGGCAGTCGTCGCCAATAGTGCCGCACTCAGCGCTGAGACGCCTATCCAGTTTGATGTGCGTGGCATAAGAAGAGAGGATTTACGGATGCTCATTTTGGTCTCCTGATTGAAGCACGCGACACTGGCCGCGCCTTGGATCAAGAGATGCTGCATCAGTCTGTGACTTTCCTGATTGGTTGGTTAATAAATCTTAATTTTGCCACAAACGAGAGGCTCTATCCCGGCGTCGGGTGGCAAAGATTCGCGGAATTCTTCCGAATCATAAGGTGAGAATCGGTGGATTGTTGCCTGTTCGGCAGTCAAATGATGATTTTGGTTGAATTAAATCTGTTTGATAAACAAAGCGAGCGCTCAGAATTTGATGGATTTATGACACAGCCATTGGTTGTGAGTAGATTTGATGTCATAGGCTGAATTTGCCGGAAACATATCATATTATGAACATGTTATATATATGGTCTGTGATAAATGGAGTGTACTTGCATTTGGATTTTCTCGGACGAACAACCTATAGTAGAAACACATTGAGAGAAATGTTGCGTAAAAACCAAACTGATACATCAGAAAATGCAAGTTTAGGCCAATTTTACGTTGTTTGAGAGCATCTGATAGGTGACGATGGTCTTGCCCAAGCGAAGGGAAGTCGGCGGCACTAGGGGGTGCCAACGGCTTGTCACAGTCTCTGGAAGCGCTGAGCGGCATGTTAACGAGGGGGTCTTGTTTAGGTTCGGTTGCGGAATATTCGGAATGCCTAGTGTGTTCTGGACGCGCTTTCAGGATCAGTGAAAAGTGGTAGTCCTTAATTGGGTAACCGGCCCGGTCTTCATTGACCGGGCCGTACTCGTTTTAACTGTTGCGATTTTTGGTCCAGATATCCCATGCTTCGGGCGTGTCCAGATCCAGCACGGCATGTTGGCCGGGGAGCACACATAGATGGACCTTGTCCGGATGGTCCCGAACCACAGATTGTGCGCCTTCGTCTCCGGTCAGGCGGCTGATCTGATCGAACAGGAGACGGCTGAAGATCACAGGGTGGCCAGGCTGTCCTGACGCGGTCGACCCGCGCCAGATCAGCTTATCCGGATACGCCTTAGTTGCCTTGATCAGCGTCTGAAGGTCATCCAGAGTGATTTCAGGCAGGTCAGCTAGCAGAACCATGACGGCTTCGGCCTCTTGCCCAACAGCGGACAGGGCCCCTCGTAAGCTGGCATTCATACCTTCTTCCGCATCTGCGATTTCGACCAGATGCAGGTCCAGCCCCTGCAACACGTCGTACCTGGGATGAGGCTTGGACGGCAGGGCAACAATAACCGACGATGCGGCCCGTGCTGTCTGGGCGGAACGGAGCAGCAGCGGGCAGCCATCAATTTCTTGCAGCAGCTTATCTGCGCCTCGCATACGCCGGGATTGTCCGGCGGCCAGAAGGACGATGGGTATTTGCGTCATGCGCCAACAATGCAGACGAATGAACGCAGTGTCATCCCCTCATACGCGCGCCATCGGCGTCGAATAACGGTTCTGAGATCACGCGTGCCTTGCACAACTGGCCAAGTATTTCGATTTCCACTTCCAGCCCGTCCGCAGCGCGGTCTGTTGGCAGAAACCCCATGGCAATGGACTTGCCTGCATAGTGTGAATAGCCACCCGAAGTGCAAAACCCGGCGACCTTTCCGCCCAGCCAAACCGGCTCATACGCGTTGACATCAGCGTCCTCGGCATCAACCTCGAACGCGACCAGTCGACGGGCAGGGCCAGAGGCGCCTTCAGCCTCGGCAGCTGCGCGGCCAATGAAATCGGCGTTCTTAGAGAATGAAATGAACCGATCCAGACCGGTTTCCGCGGCCGTGTAATCGGGCGAGAACTCTCGCATCCAGGAGCCAAAGAATTTGTCCAGTCGCAGGCTCATCATCGCGCGCATACCAAAGGGGACGATGCCGCGTTCTTGCCCGGCCTGCCATAATGTCCACCACAACTGCCTTTGTGCCATGGGATCGCAGTAGACCTCGTACCCCAAATCGCCGGTATAGCTGACGCGCTGGACGATACAGTCGGTCATCCCAACGGTCATGCGGCGCAGATCGAGGAACCGAAATCCGCTCAGGTCATCACGGGTGCAGGCCGCCAGAACCTGCGTGGCTTTTGGGCCTGCGATCTGGAACCCGTTCTGCCGATCGCTGATGTTTTCGACAGTCACGCCATTCTGCGCATTTTGCAGGAACCAGCGCATGTGAAACGCCTGAGAGCCGTAGGAGGCGGTCAGACGGAACTCGGTCTCATCAAGACAGGAAACGGTAAAATCACCGATCAGCTTGCCCTTTGGTGATAGCATCGGGGTTAGCGACACGCGGCCCGGTTTCGGGATTCGACCCGCCATGATCCGATCCAGCCAATCGCGGGCAGCAGGTCCAGCAATGCGGTATTTGCCAAAATTGTGCACTTCGTTGATGCCAACACCTGATCGCACGGCCCGAACTTCGCGCCCGGTGGCATCGAATGCGTTGGATCGGCGGAACGAGGGCGTTTCATAGCCGGGTTCATCCCCCTGGGCGAAGTAATTGGGCACCTCAAGCCCGTATTGCTGACCCCACACAGCACCAAGATCGGTAAAGATATCATACATCGGCGTTGTGCGGGCTGGGCGGGCTGCCGGCAATTCCTCGTTCGGATAAGAGACGCTGAACCGCTTCTGATAGTTCTCGATGACCTTTGGACGGGTATAGCCCGGGCTGATCCAATCCCCGAACCGCGCCACGTCCATCGCAAAGACGTCGCGCTCTGGCTCGCCCTCAATCATCCATTGTGCCAGTGTCAGACCAACGCCGCCGCCCTGGCTGAACCCGGCCATCACGCCGCAGGCCGACCAATAGTTGCGCAACCCCGGAACCGGCCCGACCAGAGGATTGCCGTCCGGTGCAAAGGTAAACGGCCCGTGGATCACCGATTTCACACCAGCCTCGGCCAGAACAGGAAAGCGGCGATAGGCGAATTCAATACTATCGGTGATCTTATCGAAATCATCGGGAAGAAGCTCGTGACCGAAATCCCACGAGGTGCCGTCGACAGCCCAGGGCCTGCAGGTTTGTTCATAAAAGCCGATGCACAGACCGCGTCCCTCTTGCCGCAGATAGCTTTCGCCGGCGGGATCCATGACATGGGGATGTTCGCCACCTGCGTCGATAATTGCCTCGATCTGGGGGATCGAGTCGGTGACCAGGTACTGATGTTCCATCGGATGCAGCGGGAAATAGACACCGGCCATGGCGCCAACCTCGCGCGCCCAGAGCCCACCAGCGTTGACCACATGTTCAGCATGAATCGTGCCCTTGTTGGTGACCACATCCCAGGTGCCATCGGCGCGCTGATTTGTTTCGTGCACCATGCAATGGGTTTCGATTGTTGCGCCGCCCATCCGCGCCGCTTTGGCATAGGCATGGGTGGTTCCGGACGGATCAAGATGCCCGTCCAGCGGATCATAGAGCGCGCCGATGATGCCGTCGGTATTGGTGATTGGTGCGATTTTCCTTATCTCTTCAGGGCCTACGATTTCGGTCTCTAACCCCATAAAGCGGTGCTTGGCACGTTCGGCCAGGAGCATGTCAAACCGGTCGCGGTCGTCGGCCAACGTTATGCCGCCAACGTGGTGCAGGCCACAGGACATGCCGGTGATCTCTTCCAGCTCTTTATACAGCCGGATCGTATAGCCTTGCAGTGCGGCCATATTGGTGTCGCCGTTCAACGTGTGGAAACCACCCGCCGCGTGCCAGGTCGAGCCACTGGTCAATTCGGACCGCTCCAGCAGCATCACATCCGACCAGCCCAGCTTGGTCAGGTGATAAAGAACCGAACACCCGACAACGCCGCCACCGATTACAGCTACCTGAGTTGTTGTCTTCACGTCACAGTCTCCCCTTGCGATATAGTCAAAGCCTGCAATCGCAGAACCAGGGATACTGTTCCGTTCACGACATAGGCTGTCGCGGCGAGAGGATCAGAGGGGACGGATCTTCAGCTCTGTGATCCTGTTGCCTTCGCGCGCGACGACTTCGAATCTGAAACCGTGGAACGAGAATACCTGACCCGTGATCGGGATCATCTGCGCTTCGTGGATGACCAGACCGGCCACGGTATTGGCCTCTTCGTCGGGCAAAGACCATTCCATCGCGCGGTTTACATCGCGGATCGTCATGGCGCCTTCAACAAGGTACTGGCCGTCTTCGGTTCGCGTTACCGGGACGTCCTCATCAATATCAAACTCATCAGCAATCTCGCCGACGATTTCTTCGAGGATATCTTCAAGCGTGATTAGACCCCTGAGTGAACCATATTCGTCGACCACCAGCGCAAAATGGCTATGCATCCGCAGGAATTCCCGCATCTGATCGTCCAGAGTGGTCGTTTCAGGCACAAAATAAGGGGCGTTCGCTACCTTTGAGACATCGAACTCTTTCAATCGGTTGTTTTCACGTTCGCTGCTTCCTGCATGGGCATACATAGCGCGGAACAGGTCTTTGGCGTGAACAACCCCAACGATGTTTTCTGGTTCGTCCCTAAAGACAGGCAGGCGTGTATGGGGGCTTTCAAGGCATTGTTTCAGGATCGCCTCGGGAGCGTCATCCGCATCAACCATCTCGATATTCGAACGATGGAGCATGATCTCTTCAACCGCACGTTCACCCAGATCCAAGGCGCCCAGAATACGGTCACGGTCTTCCTTCTCGACCACGCCTTCGGAATGGCCCAGATGCAGGGCCCCAACGATTTCGTCGCGCACGGCCAGAATGTTGCTGTCCGGGTCGATCTGTACACCGAACAGGCGTAAAACTCCCCGTACCAATAGGCGTACGGCCGAAACGACCGGTGAGAATAGGGTGACAACCACGCTGATGATCGGAGCAACGGCGGATGCCGCTTTTTCCGAATTGGTTATGGCATAGGTCTTGGGCAAAACTTCAGCAAAGATCAGAACCAACAAGGTCATGACCAGGGTTGCCAATGCTACACCGCTTTCGCCAAAGAGGCGCGTGAACATCGCTGTGGCCAACGAGGCCGCAAGAATGTTGACCAGGTTGTTGCCCAGCAAAACCGATCCGATCAGCCGTTCGTTGTCGTCGGTGATGTCCAGCGCCTTCTGCGCCCCGCGCGACCCTTTGTCCGCCTGCGCCCGCAGCTTGCCGCGTGACGAGGCCGTCAGAGCCGTTTCAGAACCCGAGAAAAACCCCGATAAGAAGAGCAATAGCAATATGGCACCGGACGTAAGCCAGAATGTGCCGTCGATCAGAGAAGTTGAGGGTTCCATTGGTCCTTAGCTGCTTGTGTTTCTGCGTCTGTTATGGGGGCGCGGCTTGACTGGATCAAGGAGTTAGCCCTTTTCAACTGGATCTTTAGCTAATGGGTGATGCTGCAACACCAGTTCAGCCAGCCGTTCTTCCAGGACATGAGTATAGATTTCTGTGGTCGCCACATCCGCGTGACCAAGCAATGTTTGGATCGATCGCAAATCGGCACCGTTGGCAAGAAGATGTGTCGCAAAAGCGTGACGCAAGGTGTGAGGTGTAACCTTTTCGGGCGAGACCCCACCGTGAACCGCCAGTTCCTTGATCAGATGATAGAACATATGCCGTGTCAGATGCCCGGCCTTGCCACGTGAGGGAAAAAGAAATCGGGAACTCTGCCCACCCTTTGTAACACGCTTTTCCTCAGTCTCATCCCGAGCCGCCAACCATGCCGAAAGCGCCTGTCGAGCCGGAGGGGACAGTGGAACCATCCGCTCTTTGCCGCCTTTTCCCAATACCAAGAGCATCCTTGGATCGCCGCGCGCCGATGACACCGGCAACGATACCAGTTCAGTGACACGCATCCCGGTGGCATACAGGATTTCCATCAGGCAGGTATTGCGCAGCTTTTCGATGTTGTTTCGCCCGCTTTCGCGCGCAGCAATCAATAACCGGTCCACCTCGGATACATCCAGAGTTTTCGGCAGCCGCTTTGGCCGTCCTGGACCTTTGATCTTGATCGCGGGGTTTGTCGAACGCCAGCCTTCCTCGAATGCGAACCGATAAATCTGTTTTATGGCAGACAAACGGCGGGCGCGGGTGGATTGAGCCAATCCCTGTGCGTCGCAACTGATCAGGTAATCCTCAACCTGCTTGGCGTCGGCCTCGGCAAACCCAATTTTCCGGCGCCGCAGCCAGGCCGCAAAATCCTTGAGATCGCGGCCATAGGCAACAAGCGTATTTTGGGCAGCGCCTAACTCGGCGGCCTGTGCTTCCAGAAAGGTCGAAATCCAGATTTCGTCAGAGCCCGGAGACGTCATGATCACTTGCCCTGCAGGATCAGCAGGTTCAGCGCGGCGCGGCGCGCGGTATCTTCTAGACCGACCCGGCGCAGGGTTGCCATGGCAGCTGTCAGGTCGACCAGATTTCCCCGCGATCCATGGGCAAACAGGACCATCGTCTCCAGAAGCGCCTCACCGAGGCGGCCTTCGTCCAGCATGTTGCTGATATCGGTTGGCACCGGCGCCGCCCATGCAAACCCCTCTGCGATGGCATCCGCCAGCGGCGAAGGGGAGGGCGCGCGCCCCGGATCACCTTGAGCCAGCGCAGCCAGAAACTGACTTTCTTCAGAATTGTCCGGAGCCGACAACGCCGCTGTTTCATATAGATCTGACAGCAACAGAATGCGCCACCGCAGATCCTCGGCCGCGGGTTTCTGTAGTTTGACCTGAGAGAGGCGCCCGGCGAAAAGTTCAGCGAATGGCACTTCCAGGCCGATATTGCGCATCTGGTTCCAAACCACCGGCAGAGCTTTGGCGATCTTTGCCGAATTGCCAGAATCAAGTGCATTTTCGAACCGCTGTATCGACGATACCCGGTCCCATACGGCTCCAGACGCAGCCGGAGACCGTTCTGTATAGAGCCCCAGCAGTTGATTTGGCGTTAGCGCCCCAACGCGTGTCAACCGTTCCGCGGCTTCGACCTGAGCCTTCCAGCCCGCAACATCCCGCAGATCCGCATTTGCGAAGACGCGGGGCAAAGCAGCCGAGGGCAAACGTTCGCCAATAGCTTCGAACAAGCGGAACATCAGGGGCGAGGGGTCGTCCGGTTGCGGCAGATACTCGGCGTCTTCGTACAGTTCAGGGCTTAGAAACCTGTCCAGAACCTCCAGCTCTTGTGGTGCTAGAACCTGTAGGGCATGGGCTGCCTCAAGCGTGAGAGCGGCCGAGTCCCAATCCCCACGCCGGGCCTTGCAGAAAATCTGAGCGGCATAGTCCCGTGACAAATGCGGCTGAGCAATCAGCGCCGTGCAACTGCGATCTTCATCCCCGGTCAGAAGGGTGGCGTCGAACCAGCGTTGAAATCGGTCAAGACTGTTCGTCGGGCCTGCCAGCTGTACCAATGATTGCGTGGGGTCCGCAGCGCCAAGATGCATGAGGCGGTCGAGCCGCGCCAAAAGCAAAATCTCTTTCCCTTTACTGGATGTCGGTGCCCGAGCTTCGGTTAAAAGCAACGTGAACAGCAAACGCTGCATTGCTGGGTTATACTTGACCGGGACGCTTTCGATCAGTTCGGACAG
>NZ_JBXWPF010000027.1:0-57051 GCF_059611265.1 Ruegeria sp. CDSA241 | reverse complement strand
CGCTGACGGCCCAGCTCGGACGTGATCGAGCCGAACAGCTCTGGGTCGCGCGCTGAGAGAGACTGGGTGAAAAAACCGGTATCACGTAGATTGGCGTTCATGGGGGCTCCACAATGCTGGGATTTCTTGCGGATTTCCTATCGGAAACGGGCCATCGGCAAAAGGCTTAAAGCGACGATTTGGCCAGCGGTGGCGTCAAGTCTGGTCTAAAGGGGAAAGGTATGATTGTTTCGGAACCAAATGTGCAGCACTGGAAACCACAATAGATGATTCAAAGAATCGCTTTTCTTGCCAGCGACGCCAAGGTGGCTCAAACCGCACGCGACAAACTGGTCAGGCGCTATGGCAATGCGGCGCCGCGTGATGCCGGTGTAATTGTCGCGCTGGGTGGGGACGGCTTTATGCTGCACACTTTGCACAACATGCAGCACCTCGATACGCCCGTATATGGCATGAATCGTGGAACAATCGGGTTCCTGATGAACGAGTTCCACGAAGAAGATCTGATGGACCGTCTTTCCGCCGCTGAAGAAGAGGTCATCAACCCGCTGGCAATGCGCGCGATGGATCAGTCCGGCAAGATTCATGAGGCGCTAGCCATCAATGAGGTCTCTTTGCTAAGGGCAGGCCCTCAGGCGGCGCGGCTGAGGATCAGTGTGGACGGTCGCGTGCGCATGGATGAATTGGTTTGCGATGGCGCTTTGCTGTCAACGCCAGCAGGATCGACGGCTTATAACTATTCCGCGCATGGGCCAATCCTGCCGATTGGATCGGATGTTCTAGCCCTGACAGCGATTGCAGCCTTTCGTCCGCGACGCTGGCGGGGCGCGCTGCTGCCCAAAATCGCCCAGGTGCGGTTCGATGTGTTGGACGCGGACAAGCGGCCGGTCATGGCGGATGCGGATTCAAATTCATTTCCGGATATTGATTGGGTCGAAATTCGATCTGAACCGGCGATCCGGCACCGTATCCTGTTCGACCCGGGCCACGGCCTGGAAGAGCGTCTGATTTCGGAGCAGTTCACCTAAATGAAAGGCCAGGTATGAATTAATCGCGCTTGTGTGAACCAGTTCACACGAATCCGATTAACATTAAGGTACTGTGAACTTGCCTGGAGAACACGCCATGGTGGAAGTGAGTGGCCATCAACGGCGGTTTCGAAATGAACGTGCAGTTTATGTGCGGGCGAGGGTAGGTGGTGCTACGCTCGTTATCGGATTTCTAGGCATATTTTAGAAAGCGGACCCCGGGTACAAAACCCCGGGGTCAATTTTTTTTGGACAACGTTTATTTAGAAGGACGTCCCCATTTTCTTCCACAATGGCAGGCACATTTGCCCCACCCGGTCTTCTATTGCCGCGGCGGCGTCTACCGCCATATCCTCGCGCCATCTGCGGGCTGCGATCTGGATGTTGATCGGCTGCGGCCCATGCGGCAGCTCGGCCAGCCGCGCCGGAACACATGCCGCGGGCAGGCCGATGAAGTTCATCGCATAGGAATAGACCGCACAGCCCAGAACTTCATGCACGCCCTCGGCGCCCTCGGTGTCTCGGTCCGGTTTGAAGAACGGCTGTGGCAGGAATGGTGACAGGACCAGAGGATAGTTTTGCATGAACAGAGACCACTCGCGCGCATAGTGGCTGCGTTTGGACAGAATTTCGATAAGGTCTGTGCCAACTATGGGTGGGAATTCCTGAAAGTAGACCTCGAATATGTCGCGGATTGTTTTTGATCCCGCAGCCTCGATATCGGCTTTCAACAAGGTCAGAACTTCACCCATCAGGGCGCGGTACCCACCACGACCAGCTTCAAAGATATCGGGTGGTGCGACCTCTTCCACTACATAGCCTGCTTCGATCAATGCATCGCGTGCCGTATCCAGAGCCTTGCCGACTTCGGGATGCAAATCGTATCCAAAGGTCTGCTTGGTGAAGGCGACCTTGATCGGGCCGGTTTGGTCCTCACCCCGCCACGGCATCGGCACGTGAAACGGATCGCGCGGATCGGGCGCGATCAAGCTGGGCATGGACAGGTGCAGGTCCGCTGCGGAGCGCGTGATCAGACCCTGCACCGACATCGATTGTGCCAGTATGCCCCGTTCTGCCGATTGGCTGGGATTCCACGCCGGAACACGACCCAGACCCGGTTTGACGGTGACCGCCCCATTGGCGGCGGCAGGAAATCGCAGGCTGCCCCCTATATCGTTGCCATGGGCCAGCGCACCGATCCCAGCCATCACAGCCGCGCCCGCGCCACCAGAAGATCCCCCGGGCGAGATATGACGCCCCCAGGGGTTATACGTGCGGCCATGCAGTTCGTTGTCTGTGTCAGCACGGAATGAAAATTCGGGCGTGTTTGTGCGACCGATGACGATGGCGCCCGCCTTTTGCAGGTTGGAAACAACCGGCGCATCATCCGGGGCGATCACGTCTTTCAGGGCAACGACCCCATTCGAGGTCGCATGTCCTTTTTGATCGACGTTGATCTTGATGGTGACCGGCACACCATGCAGGGGGCCAGGCTGCTCTCCGCCACTGACCGCCTTATCCAGATTTCGCGCACGGTCCAGCGCTTGTGAACTCAGATCTTCAACAACCGCATTCAGCGCAGGATTGACCTGTTGCATCCGGTCGATGGAGGCTTTGACGGCCTCTTCCGCGCTGATTTCCCTGTTGCGCGTCAACGCGGTCAGATCGGTGGCGTTCAGACGCCAGATGTCGGTTTCTGTCATGGGGCCTCACTGTCTTGGTCAGACAGTAGAGGCCCGGTGTCAGGTTGCAAGAGGCGGCAGGCGCGCCGATTTTCTACTGGGCGTAGCCGATGGATTTGAGGGCCTCGGTGATCTCGTCCAGAATCGCCGGATCGTCGATGGTGGCGGGCATCTTGTAGTCCTTGCCATCCGCAATCGAGACCATGGTTCCGCGCAATATCTTGCCCGACCGCGTCTTGGGCAGCCGGTCGACAACCACGGCCAGCTTGAAGGCAGCGACCGGTCCGATCTTTTCGCGAACCAACTTGACGACATCCTGAACGACGTCACCGTGGTCCCGATCACAGCCCGCATTTAGGCACAAGAAGCCAACCGGCATCTGGCCCTTCAGCTGATCCGACACACCGATCACGGCGCATTCGGCAACGTCAGGGTGCGCGGCCAGAACCTCTTCCATGCCGCCGGTGGACAGACGATGGCCCGCGACGTTGATCACGTCATCGGTGCGCGCCATGATGTAGAGGTACCCGTCCTCATCAACCATGCCCGCATCGCCGGTTTCATAATATCCGGGAAAGTGATTCAGGTACGAGCTTCTGAACCGGTCTTCGGCGTTCCACAGCGTTGGCAGAGTGCCGGGGGGCAGGGGCAGCTTTACCGCAATCGCGCCCAGCTCTCCGGGTTTCATCGGGTGGCCGCCTTCGTCCAGAATCTGCACGTCGTAGCCGGGCATCGGCTTGGCAGGTGAGCCCAGCTTGGTTGGCAGCTCTTCAATCCCCAGCGGATTGCCCGCGATGGTCCAACCGGTTTCGGTTTGCCACCAATGGTCGATAACCGGAACGTTCAGCGCGTCTTTAGCCCATTCGATCGTGTCGGGATCCGCCCGCTCTCCGGCCAGAAACAGGGCTCGCAGGCAGGAGAGGTCGTATTCAGGGATTAATTCCCCTTTGGGATCTTCACGTTTGACCGCGCGGATTGCGGTGGGAGCAGTGAAGAAACTGCGAACATTATGCTCGGATATCACCCGCCAGAAGGTGCCCGCGTCTGGGGTTCCAACCGGCTTGCCCTCGAACACTATCGTGGTGTTGCCGTGGATCAGCGGCGCGTAGCAGATGTATGAGTGGCCAACGACCCAGCCGACATCAGAAGCCGCCCAGAACACGTCGCCGGGATCCACGTTATAGATGTTCTTCATCGTCCAGTTCAGCGCGACCAGATGGCCGGCCGTCGGCCGTACGACCCCTTTGGGCGCTCCGGTCGTGCCTGATGTATACAGGATATAAGCTGGATCATTGCCATCGACAGGAACACATTCCGCAGGCTCAACACCG
Organism: Ruegeria sp. CDSA241; assembly: GCF_059611265.1. Taxonomy (NCBI): domain Bacteria; kingdom Pseudomonadati; phylum Pseudomonadota; class Alphaproteobacteria; order Rhodobacterales; family Roseobacteraceae; genus Ruegeria; species Ruegeria sp. CDSA241. The sequence continues at coordinate 53,010 of NZ_JBXWPF010000027.1, read as the reverse complement.
TACTGGAACCCGTGCCAGTTGAAATCACGCCCCTCGATCAAATGCGCAACCTCTTGTTCGCGCTGGAATATCACGCAGAAATCGGGCTTGTGGCTGGCAAGTTCGACGGCACCGTCAAGCAGCGGTTTATAATGCACCACACGGCCCGGCTCCATCCCGCAAGAAGCGGCGATGATTGCTTTTGGTTTGGCGTCATCAATACGGACCGCCAATTCGTTGCTTGCAAAGCCACCAAACACAACCGAGTGCACCGCACCCAGCCGGGCACAGGCCAACATCGCCTCAAGCGCTTCGGGGATCATCGGCATATAGATGATAACCCTGTCGCCCTTTTCGACACCTTTTGCCCGCAATGCCCCGGCCAAAGTAGCGACCCGATTGCGCAGTTCGACATATGAGATCTCGCGCTTGGTGTGGGTGATTGGGCTGTCATAGATGATGGCCGTCTGTTCACCGCGACCATTCTCGACATGGCGATCAACTGCATTCCAGCAGGTGTTGACCCTGGCATCACAGAACCATTCATAAAGAGGAGCATTGTCGTCAAACAAAGCCTTGCTGGGTGGCCGAACCCAATCAATTCCTTTTGCAGCTTCCATCCAGAATGCCTCTGGATCGGATTTCCAGCTCTGGTAAACGTCCTGATATGCCACTTTGGTCTCCTCCGAAAAATCCCTGCACCGTGTCTAGGGCGGGGTATAGGGGGCAGACAAGCGGTCGAAGTGACGGGGCGTCACTTTATCGCAAAATATTTGCAGATGTATAAGAATTTCCCTGCTAATTTTTGCAAACCTGTCGGCAATTTATGGATTTTGCGCGCCGAATTCACAGTTTTGCAAAACTGCAAATGTATTGGTGCAAATATGAAGGAATCAGTCCGGGCACCTGTTTCGGTGCCCGGAGGGGATCCGTGACCCTTTACCCGTAATGAGCGACAGGCGTTCCTGCGATCGCCGCCATGTTCAGTAACCCGCGTGCGGTGATCGAGGGGGTCACGATATGTGCCTTGTTGCCCATACCCATCAGGATCGGGCCAACTTCCAGCGCGTTGGCCTTCATCTTCAGGATGTTGCGCACACCGCTGGCGGCATCTGCGTGGGCAAATATCAGGACGTTGGCGACACCTTCTAGACGTGAATGCGGGAAGATGCGCGACCGCAGTTCAGGGTCAAGCGCTACGTCCAGATTCATCTCACCCTCATATGTGAAATCGCGCGGCTCCGAGTCCAGAATCTCCAAAGCGGCCCGCAGGCGCTTGCCCGAGCCTTCGGCCTGATTGCCGAATTGAGATTGCGAACAGAACGCGATTTTTGGCTCCAACCCGAAACGCCGGACATGACGGGCCGCGCCCAGGGTGGTTTCGGCAAGCTCTGCAGGCGTTGGTAATTGCCTCACATGTGTATCGGCGATGAACAAGGGGCCGTCCTCAAGAACCATCAGAGACAAAGCGCCATGTGCGCGCAGGTCGCCATTGGCCAACACCTGTTCGACATAGCTTAGGTGCCAGCGGTATTCGCCAAAGGTTCCGCAGATCAGGCTGTCGGCCTCGCCACGCTGGACCATGATCGCCCCAATGGCTGTGCTGTTGGTGCGCATGATGGCCTTGGCCAGATCAGGGGTGACACCGCGGCGCTGCATGATCTGGTGATATGAGGTCCAGTAATCATAGTAGCGATTGTCATGTTCCGGGTTCACGATCTGAAAATCCTCGCCGGGACGCACGGTCAGGCCCAGGCGCTCGCATCGCGCTTCGATGACTTCGGGACGTCCGATCAGGATCGGTGTTTCCGTGGTTTCTTCCAGAATGGCCTGAGCGGCGCGCAGCACACGTTCGTCCTCGCCCTCGGCAAATACTATTCGGCGCGACGCAGCTGCTGCGGCCTCGAAAACCGGGCGCATGATCAGGGCGGATTTGAAAACCGTCTGGTTCAGGCGCTCTTTATAGGCCTCCATATCTGGAATCGGACGCCTGGCAACGCCACTGTCCATAGCCGCCCGGGCCACTGACGAGGACACAACAGCGACGAGGCGCGGGTCAAAAGGTTTTGGGATCAAATAGTCAGGTCCGAATGTCAGTTGCTCGCCCTTATAGGCGGCGGCGGCTTCTGCACTGGTCGTTGCCCGGGCCATATCAGCGATACCGTCTACGCAGGCGATCTGCATAGCGTCGTTAATTTCGGTCGCACCAACATCCAGGGCGCCCCGGAAGATGAAAGGAAAGCACAGAACGTTGTTCACCTGATTGGGAAAATCACTGCGACCGGTTGCGATGATCGCATCGGGGGCCACTTCGCGAGCTGCGTCCGGCAGAATCTCGGGCGTCGGGTTAGCCAGCGCGAAGATGATTGGTCTGTTGGCCATTTTCGCGACCATTTCGGGTTTCAGGACATTCGGTCCGCTAAGCCCCAGAAACAGATCGGCATCCCCGATCACGTCATCCAGCGTGCGCAGATCAGTCTTTTGCGCGAATTGGCTCTTGTGCGGGTTCATGTCCTCGGCTCGCCCTTCATAGACAAGCCCGTGAATGTCACACAGCCAGATGTTTTCACGTTTCACACCCAGCTTCACCAGCATGTTCAGGCAGGCGATCCCAGCCGCGCCTCCGCCGGTCGAGACGATTTTGATATCCTCGAACTTTTTCCCGGCAACGTACAGCGCGTTCTTGGCAGCGGCGCCCACGACGATTGCGGTGCCGTGCTGGTCATCGTGAAAAACGGGGATGTTCATCCGCTCGCGGCACAGTTTTTCGACAATAAAACAATCGGGTGCCTTGATGTCTTCAAGGTTGATTGCCCCGAACGTGGGTTCCAGCGCGCAAACGATATCGGCCAGCTTTTCGGGGTCGGATTCGTCAACCTCGATGTCGAAACAGTCGATCCCTGCGAATTTCTTGAACAGAACCGCTTTGCCTTCCATCACCGGCTTAGAAGCCAGAGCGCCTATATTGCCCAGGCCCAGCACTGCTGTTCCGTTCGAGACCACGCCAACAAGATTGCCCCGCGCGGTGTAAAGCTCGGCGTTGGATGGGTCGGCCTTGATTTCCAGGCTGGCCTCGGCGACGCCAGGCGAGTAGGCGCGCGCCAGATCCCGACCGTTGGCCATGGGTTTCGTAGCCCTGATTTCGAGCTTTCCAGGCTTTGGGTGAGCGTGATAATCAAGCGCGGCCTGTCGCAGGTTGGGAGTGTCAGACATAGGCAATTCATCTCCGTTCCGAATTTGGTTGAAGGGTTAAACTATTTCTGGCGCCTTGGCTACGTGACGTCACTTCATAAATGGATTTTTGCCAAACACGGCCGTAGGTTGAATTATGTTCTAATATGGTTACGGTCGCGCATCTTCATATTCGGCACCGCTTCCACAGGAGATCGAAGGCCCAAGATGACCCCGGAAAAACAATCTCAGTCGATACCCGTCACAACCGATACCAAGCGGTCCTTTGGGCTGGACCAGCCGCTGTTTCGTGCAGCGATTGGAGTTGCGTTGCTGATCTTGGTGGTCCTCTGTATCTGGCCGGTGCAGGCGATGTCCCTCAGCCATGAGGGCGGCCCGTTCGAATCCATTTCGGCCGCGGCACTTGTTCTGGCCGGGGGCATTGCGCTTTTCCGGTATCGCGGGATTTCCCGTCTTTATATCGGTCTCGTCTGTTTGCTGCTGGCAGAGCGCGAACTTGCTGCGGATATCTATGCCGTAGATAGCTTGCCATATGGGATTCTGAATGGGCTGGACACGCTGCTTGATATGAACGCGGTTCGCGTCATCCTGGCTGTTTTGGTTCTGGGCGGCTTGCTCTGGCACGGGGTGCCAAACGGGTGGCGTGCGTTCAAGCATCGGGTCCCGTTTCTAATGGTGTTCTTTCTGGCCGGTATGTGTGCGGTGGTTGCACAGGGGTTGGAAGAAGTCAGTGGCGCACTGAAAGACGACCTGTCGGACCAGATGATCATGCGTTTGTTTGTGTTGGAAGAAACGCTTGAGATGTTCTTTTCGATTGGCATTTTGGCTTCTGTTCTGATCGGATGGCCCAAAGCCACGACCGAAGAGAACTTGAATGACCAGCAATCAGACCAAAGCTGAGATTCGTCTGCCGACGCAGGAATTACGTGACGACATCCCGTTTTTTACCAAGGTACTGGGGATGCGGATGGATATGATCTATCCGGCTGATGACCCTCGGGTCGCCGTGTTCTCGGGGCATGGATTGCGATTACGGATCGAACAGGATGCACCCGAGGCGCCCGGAATGTTGCGCATTCTGACCGAAAATCCGGATGAGTTTGCGGCTGGCCAGCGCAGTTTGGTCGCGCCGAACGGGACGCGTGTTGAAATTGATGAACTGAACCCGCCGATGGTGATGCCGGATACCGTGCATTCCTTTGTCGTGCGCAGACTCAAGGATCAGGCCCCGTGGGTCATCGGGCGCGCCGGAATGCATTATCGCGATCTGGTACCCGATCGCTTGGGCGGGTCGATCATTGCCAGCCATATCCGCATTCCTGATGGCGGTCCGGTTCCGGACATGGTGCATTTCCACAAGGTCGGGTTTCAGTTGATTTTCTGCATCCATGGCTGGGTCGATGTGGTTTACGAGGATCAGGGCGATAAGATGCGCCTGACCGCCGGCGATTGCTTTATCCAGCCGCCCGAAATCCGCCATCGTGTGTTGGAGGCATCGGACAATGTGCAGGTGATCGAAATTGGTGTTCCTGCCGAACATGTCACCGAAATCGACCACGAAATGCAGTTGCCGACCCCGCAATACCGCCCGGATCGCGAATGGCAGGGCCAGCGCTTTGTCTACAACCGGGCCGAGGGAGCAGAATGGGGGCCGTTCCGTTTGCCGGGCTATATCTGTCGCGACACCACGATTGCCCAGAACACGATGGGTGTCGCAGGCGTTCAGGTGGTGCGTCGGGGGCAGGGTGACACCGCCTGGGCTACACATGATACCGATATTCATTTCACCTTCGTTATGAACGGTGAGTTGACGCTCGAAGGCGAGGGGCGTGACCCCTATCGGCTGGAACAGGGCGATGCCTTTGTCATCCCGCCGGGTATGCGCACACGCCTGTCTGATCCGACCGATGATGTTGAACTGCTTGAGGTCACGCTGCCTGGCGTGTTCAATACGGTTCTGGATTAAGCATTTTGGCTCAGGAATTCTGCGCTCGGGGCTTCAATTCCCCGGGGGCTTTCATTTAGGGTATGACTTTCTGACCAGATGATCAAAAAATAGGGAATCGCCATGAGCTTGAAAGACGCAGCCTTGTCCGTGCGGGAAAACGCCTATGCGCCTTATTCCAATTTCAAGGTCGGCGCGGCGATCCGGTCCCTGTCGGGGCAGATCTACTCCGGTTGCAATGTGGAAAACGTGGCCTATCCCGAAGGCACTTGCGCCGAGGCCGGAGCCATTGCCGCCATGGTCGCTGCTGGCGAGCAGGAACTGACCGAGGTTTACGTGGTCGCGTCGTCTCCTCAGCCAGTACCGCCGTGCGGGGGGTGCCGCCAGAAACTGGCCGAGTTCGGCAAGCGTGACGTCAAGGTGGTATTGGCCAGCTTGGACGGGGCGGAGTTGAAAACCACTATCGGGGATCTGCTGCCAGGCGCATTTGACGCCTCGCATATGGAGGATGTCTGACCCCATGGACGCCCGCTCGATCATCGCAAAGTTGCGCCGCAAGGATATACCCTCCGCCGAGGAACTGCACTGGTTTGCCCAGGGGCTTGCCGATGGTGGGGTCAGTGACGCGCAGGCAGGGGCCTTTGCCATGGCGGTTTGCATGGGTGGGTTGGGTGCGCAGGGCCGTGCCGATCTGACCATTGCGATGCGCGACAGCGGCGATGTCCTGAACTGGGATGTGGAAGGTCCGGTAATCGATAAACACTCGACCGGGGGTGTGGGCGACAGCGTCAGCCTGGTACTGGCCCCCGCACTGGCCGAGCTTGGGGCCTATGTGCCAATGATTTCTGGCCGGGGACTGGGACATACGGGCGGCACGCTGGACAAGCTCGAATCCATCCCCGGTGTGACCACCCAGATCAGCCAGGACCGGCTGGTGCAGGTGCTGAACGAAACGGGGGCAGCCATTGTCGGCGCCACCGGGCAAATCGCGCCAGCGGACAAACGGCTTTACGCCATTCGGGATGTCACGGCGACAGTAGAAAGCCTCGACCTGATCACCGCGTCGATCCTGTCGAAAAAGCTTGCAGCCAGCCCGGATGCACTGGTGCTGGACGTTAAGGTTGGCAGTGGGGCCTTTATGAAAACCCTTGATGACGCGCACAATCTGGCACAGGCGCTGACTGAAACCGCCAACGCTGCAGGGTGTCGGACCTCAGCAGTCATAACCGATATGAACCAGCCGCTTGCCTCTGCGCTGGGCAATGCACTTGAGGTGGATGAGGTCATGAAGGTATTGACCCAAGCGCCTGACGCGCCGTTGGCTGTGATCTCTGCCGAACTGGGTGGGGTTCTGTTGGCTGACGCCGGTATGTTTGCCACTTCAGATGAAGGCCGGGACAAAATCGCCAAGGTCATCCGCGATGGCCGTGCCGCAGAACGGTTTGGCCGCATGATGGCCGCAGTTGGGGCACCCATTCACTTTGTCGACGATTGGTCGCGCTATTTGCCCGAAGCCAGCGTGATCCTGGAAGTGCCCGCTCCCGCTGCGGGCTATGTAACCACGATAGACGGAGAGGCGCTGGGCCTTGCGGTTGTCGAATTGGGTGGCGGACGTCAGGTTGAAAGCGATGTGATCGACCCTGCGGTCGGGCTGTCAGATCTGGTGCGACTGGGCGACCGGGTCGAAAAAGGCGTTCCATTGGCTGTCGTCCATGCCGCCCGCGAGGATGCCGCGCGACGTGCGGCTGATGCTGTTCAAAAGGCGATCACGCTTGGAACGGGTAAACCAATGGTGCCATCCCTTGTCCACGAGAGGATCACGCCATGAGCCGCGCCTTCCTTGTGGTGATGGATTCTGTGGGTATCGGCGGCGCGCCCGATGCTGATCAGTTCTTTAATGGCGACATGCCGGATACTGGGGCAAACACTCTGGCCCATATCGCGCAGGCTTGTGCACAAGGTCAGGCGGAAGAGGGGCGATCCGGGCCTTTGCATCTACCGCATTTGGATGCGCTGGGGTTGGGTGCTGCGGCACGGCTGGCCTCGGGTGCGGAAACGCCGGGTTTGCTGGCCCAGCCGACAGGTCTGTGGGGCTGCGCCTGTGAGGATTCACCGGGCAAGGACACGCCATCGGGGCATTGGGAGCTAGCAGGGCTGCCTGTGCCGTGGGACTGGCATTACTTTCCAAATACAACACCATCATTTCCGGCTGATCTGAGCAAGGCCGCAGCCGAGGCCGCCGGAACCGAAGGGATTTTGGGGGATTGCCACGCCTCGGGCACCACGATCATCGCCGAATTGGGGGCCGAGCATATGCGAACCGGTTGGCCGATCTGCTATACCTCGGCCGACAGTGTCTTTCAGATCGCCGCGCATGAAGAAAGTTTCGGCCTAGACCGTCTGCTTGACCTCTGCCGCGCGCTGGCCCCACGTTTGCACCAGATGAAAGTGGGGCGTGTGATCGCACGGCCCTTTGTCGGCTCGCCCGAACAAGGGTTCACCCGCACGACCAACCGCAAGGATTTTGCCATCGTGCCGCCCGCTCCGGTGCTGACGAACTGGTGTCAGGATGCGGGCCGCCGTGTTCATGCAGTGGGCAAGATCGGCGATATCTTTTCCATGCAGGGAATCGACACACTGCGCAAAGGGTCGGATGCTGACTTGATGGGTCATCTGTCCGATTTGGTCGATGAGGCCGAAGAGGGCAGCCTGACCTTCGCCAATTTTGTCGAGTTCGACAGTCTCTATGGCCATCGGCGCGACATCAGCGGCTATGCCCGCGCGCTGGAATGGTTTGACCAAGAGATAGGTGCAATTCTGACCCGGTTGCGCCCCGATGACCTGATGTTGTTGACCGCTGATCACGGCAACGACCCAAGCTGGATCGGCACCGACCACACGCGTGAGCAAGTACCTGTCCTGATTGCAGGGCAGGGTGCGGGGCAGATCGGTCAGGTCAAATTCGCCGACATTGCCGCCAGTATCGCACATCACCTGAATATCCCGGCACAAGGGCCGGGGCGGAGCTTTCTATGACTGTCGCTGACCTACCCAAGATCGAACTGCACTTGCATCACGAAGGTGCCGCGCCGCCTGCCTTCATCCGTCAGCTGGCGCATGAAAAGCGCATCGACCTCAGCGGGATTTTCAAACCTGACGGGTCATATGATTTCCGGGATTTCGCCCATTTCCTCAGCGTATATGAGGCCGCCTGTGAAGTGCTGAAATCGCCCGAGGATTTCCGCCGTCTGACGTTGGCTATTCTTGAAGAAAGCGCGGCGAACGGGGTGGTGTATTCGGAAAGCTTTCTGAGCCCCGATTTCTGTGGCGGTGGCGATTTGCTGGCCTGGCGCGACTATCTAAGTGCCATTCAGGATGCCGCTGATGAAGCCGAGCGGAAATACGATATCACTCTGCGCGGCGTGGTGACCTGTGTCCGGCATTTCGGACCCGAACAGGCCAAGCTCAGTGCATATTGTGCCGCTGAAACAGCGGGCGACTGGATTACTGGGTTCGGTATGGGGGGCAATGAATCCATGGGGGTTCAGGGCGACTATAAGTGGGCGTTTGACTGCGCGCGCGAGGTCGGACTGTGCCTGACCACCCATGCCGGAGAGTTCGGCGGGCCGGATAGTGTCCGCGATGCGATCCGTGATCTGGGAGTTGAACGCATAGGCCATGGCGTGCGTGCGATCGAAGATCCCGACCTTGTGCATGAGATCGTTGATCGTGGTGTGACGCTCGAGGTTTGCCCGGGCTCGAACGTGGTTCTGGGCCTGTTTCCCGACTTTGCCAGCCATCCGATTTCCAAGTTGCGCGAGGCAGGTGTCAAGGTCACCGTGTCCACCGACGATCCGCCGTTTTTCCACACCACAATGCGGCGTGAATATGAGATGTTGGCCAAAGCTTTCGGTTGGGAGGCCGAGGATTTTGCCGCCCTGAATGAAACCGCCCTGAATGCGGCTTTTTGCGATGAAGCGACCCGTGCGCGGGTCAAGAAAAGACTGGAGATATCATGAGCGAACACCTGACCGTCGTCGACCACCCGTTGGTGCAGCATAAATTGACGCTCATGCGGGACAAGGTCACTTCGACCGCCGAATTCCGCCAGTTGCTGCGTGAGATCACCTTGCTTCTGGCCTATGAAATCACGCGGGAAATGCCATTGACCACGCGCCATATCGAAACCCCGATGGAAGAGATGGACGCCCCCATCCTGGCAGGTAAGAAACTGGCGCTGGTTTCTATCCTGCGCGCCGGTAACGGAATGCTGGACGGCGTTTTGGAACTGATCCCCTCGGCCCGTGTTGGCTTTGTTGGCCTGTACCGCGATGAAGAGACTTTGAAGCCCGTCCAATATTACTTCAAAGCGCCCGAGGGGCTGAAGGACCGTTTGGTCATTGCTGTCGACCCGATGCTGGCAACCGGCAACAGTTCGGCCGCTGCGATTGATTTGCTGAAAGAGGCTGGCGCGACGGATATCCGGTTCCTGTGCCTGCTGGCCGCCCCCGAAGGCGTTGCCCGCATGAAAGAGGCACATCCGGATGTTCACATCGTCACCGCCGCACTGGACCGTGAGCTGAACTCAAAAGGCTATATCATGCCAGGTTTGGGCGATGCGGGTGACCGGATGTTCGGGACCAAGTAAGCGGGCTTATCCGCCGCAGATATTCTGCAGCCGGACCCATTCGCGATCTGGCAGTATCTGTTGCAGGGGCTGGCCCGCCATCGGGTCGGCCTCGATCAGGCCCAGCACGGTTTCACCTGTGACGTCCGTCGCATAGGCAAAGGGGACCGAGGGCAAAGCTGCCTCGGCAAAAATCTTCAGCAGGTTCTCGTCGGGTACAACCGGACGGGGTTCTGATAAAACTTCTTCGGTATAACTGTCGACAATCTGAGGTGTCAGCTCACCGGTTGTCAGCAGGCGGAACGCAGATCTGATGCCGGTCCGGTCCAGCAGATCATCCAGTGGGTCCTGTGCCTGCACACGTGCACGTTCCGCAATGATGTACCCGGCCACGACCGAGGGGTCTTCGTGATCTTCGACCAGAGATCGGTTCAACAGGACAATTCCACCCGGCAGGGTCAGGCTGGTCTGTACTCCGGCGGGTAGGATAACGATTGCGCGCACGCCCGTTCTTGCCGCCAGATGATCCAGTGCTTCCTGAGTGCCCTCGGACACGCAGGCGCGGCCTGACACTCTTTCGATGCGCCTCAGGATTGTGTCACCGATGTCGATACGTTTGATTTCGGGAACGACGGATACGACATGGTTTTGTAACGCTGACGGTAACCACAACAGCATGAGCGCGGCCACAGCAGCCACAACCCCGGCCACGCTGAACCACCGCAAACGCCCGGGGTGGGGGCGTGACCAGTCGATGGCACGCTGCAGACGGTCAATGGCTTCGATCATCGTGGTTTCGGATTGGGCCAGTTCCAACGTCTCTTGCGGGTCGCCATCCGGGTGGTAAATCGCAGGGAAAACACCGGGGTTCTGGCGCTCTAACGCGGCCAGCGACCAATGCGTCAGTGCCCGGTCGTTGAAATCCGATATCGTCAGCGTCGCTTCGCCAATCGACACAACAACCTCGCGCCGCTGAACATCGGGCGAGGGGCGCCACAGACCGGTGGCTTCGATCCGCTGGAACTGTTTCAGTGCCGTCATCGGGGTGATGTCTGCTCGTTCTTAATTGGAGCCAGCTTAACACGCTAAATTCAACCGGCGCAAACCTGTTGCGCGATGTTCAGGAAATGTGCTGGATACCTAGACGAGCGGAATATTCTGTTACCGCTCTCCATCATGCCGCGGGGAAAATGATGCAGGCGGACACCCAGACTTCACCGGTTTTGGCCTCGGTGCTGATGGTCAGTGCTATGGCAATCATCGGCGTGATTGATAATGTGGTCATCTTGGTGGCCGAAACGATCGGTCTGTGGCAGTTCCATTTCAGCCGGGCACTGCTCATGCTACCGCTGATAATGGGCCTGTCACTGCTTGGGCTGGGCCGCTTGCGCCCGATTAGGCTTGGCCCCGTGATCCTGCGTAGTGTTCTCATCACATTGGCCATGTTGTTCTATTTTGCCTCGCTTGCGCTGATGCCGATTGCGCAGGCGTTGGCGGGTTTGTTCACGTCGCCGATCTTTGTGCTGTTGATTACAACCGTCGCCATGAAGCAACGGATAGGCCCATGGCGTATTCTGGCCGTTGCAGTAGGGTTTGCCGGGATTTTGTGCGTGTTGCAGCCGAATCCCGGCGAGTTTGATGCAAAAACGCTGTTGCCGGTCGCCGGAGGGCTGTTCTACGCGTTCAGTTCAGTCATCACCCGAAGCCACTGCGCGCAGGAAAGCACGACGGCATTGCTGGCGGCTATGGTGACAACCTTGGGAGTGGCCGGAGCGGTAGGGCTGATCGTGTTATCCTTGTTTCCGGGGGTTCCGGTCGCTGGGCCGGAGGGCTTCGTCACCCGTGGCTGGGTCTGGCAAATGGGACCGGCAATTCCTTGGATTATAGTTCAGGCAATAGGGTCGACGATTGCGGTATTCATGCTGATCAAATCCTATCAGATCGGTGAGACCTCTTATGTGGCGGTGTTTGAATATTCGGTGATGATATTTGGACCCTTGTTCGCCTGGAGGGTCTTTGGGCAGAATATCGGTGTTCTGCAGATCCTCGGCATATGCCTGATCGCAACGGCCGGAGTTCTGCTGGCCTGGCGATCCACGCGTCCCGCCGCTACAGAGGCCGCATCGTGATCATTTCGCGCGGTCGCTCTTATATCTTCGTCCACATTCCCAAAACTGGAGGGACATCTTTGTCGCTGGCTTTGGAACAGCGCGCGATGAAGGATGATATTTTGCTGGGAGATACGCCCAAGGCAAAGAAACGCAATAGGCGGATCAAACAGCTATCGGCGCGTGGCCGCCTTTGGAAACATTCAACCCTCGCCGATATCGAAGGTGTTCTTTCACCGGATGAGATGTCGGGGATGACAGTCTTTACCCTGGTCCGAAATCCCTGGGATCGGCTTGTCAGCTATTATCACTGGCTCAAGGTGCAAGGCTTTGATCACCCCGCAATCGCGCTTGCCCGCGCCCATTCGTTTGAAGGATTTGTCTGCCACCCTGCGACGCAACAATCGCTCCGTCAGCATCCGGCGCGGCACTACGTGACGCGAGCCGATGGTATCGAGCAGTGCCAGCATTTCATCAAGCTCGAGGCCTTTGATCAGGACGCAGAGCCTCTGTTTGACCACCTGGGGTTCCGGATCACACTGCCGCATCTGAATCGTTCAGAGCGGGCGAAAGATTACCGAAGCTATTATTCAGCCGCATCACAAGAGGCCGTCGCCGAGGCTTGCGCTGAAGATATAGACAGATTCGGATACTCTTTTGATTAGATGACAGAAATATCGTTTCCCTGCGGGACTTAATACCAGGCGATTACAGATCGTTGTTCCGTTTTTAGCGTTATCCAGCGGGGTTTGGGACCCAAATCAGGCTCAAATGTGTCAAAATTTGGACGCGTGATCGGTTTGGATGCTAATGAATATCTATTGTTTTTGGTGCCAGCAGGGGGGGGAGGCACGTGTTTGAAGTAGTGAGTGACATGGGTATTTCAGATGTTCCGGAAAGCCGGACACAATTCGAAACCAGAGTAGAACTGAACGCGCGCCGTGGCGGCTTGATCCACGGGACCGGGGTTTCAACTGTCGACGGCTGGACGCCGATTGAAGACATTCAGCCTGGTGATCTGATCCGGACAGTCGAGAACGGCTTTAAGGTAGTAAGGCGCATTTCTGTCGATACGATTTCGGTTCCTACTGAAGAAAGTCGGATCGAGTATTTGCCAGTCCGCGTACCCCCAAGTGCCGTCGACAGCCCAGGTACGATTTGGATCATGCCTGAACAGGGTATAGCATTGGAGCATGGCACCGCAGATCTGACTGTTGTGGCAGCACGAAAGTTGAGCGGTTTGTTCCGCATCAAGTCGGACGTCCCGGCATCATCATTCGATGTCAGCGCATTGTTCTTTGACGAGGATGAAGTGGTCTATATGGAAGGCGGCATGCGCGCCTTCTGCCCGTCAGGGCGATTCGGCGGCCACAGCGGCACAAGTGCGGGCTATCAAATTGCCGAAAGCGAAACAGCGGCGGAATTGGTCGAAGATATACGAACCGAGGGCCGCGTGGCAGCCCTTGCCAACCCGTTGGGTGCGCTGCCTGCACCCATCTCGCTGGAACAAGTTGTCCCTTTGAGACCCAGCAGGGGCGCGCGTCGCCCGGGTCGTCCGGGCCGACCTCTCCCAGTGATCTGAACGGCAGACCAACCAAACACGACAAGCAGGGTGCTGGCGTAAGGTCTCTTACGCCAGCACCAACTGTTTAGGCAGCCTTGGCTTCGGGGTTGAAACGCCCGTAGAAGCTTTGGCCTTTATCTGCCATCTCACGCAGCAGCGGCGGGCAGGTAAACCGTTCCCCATATTGTGCGGTCAACTGATCGCAGCGCTCGGCCGCATAAGGGGTGCCGATGATGTCCAGCCAGCTCAGCGGGCCACCTGACCAAGGTGCAAAGCCCCAGCCCAAGATTGCGCCGACGTCACCCTCGCGGATGTCTTCCAGAACGCCTTCTTCCAATGCGCGGACGGCCTCCAGAACCTGAGCGAACATCAGGCGTTCCTGCACTTCGATCAGGTCGGGCTGATCCTCTGCCAGCGGATACTTGTCCTGCAGACCCTTCCAATATTCGACGCGCTTGCCTTTTTCGTCATAGTCGAAGAAGCCCGCGTTTGCCTTGCGGCCCAGACGGCCCTGTTCTTCCATCCAGAAGATCAGATCATCGGACGGGCTTTCAGGATATTCGTTGCCCATCGCGGCCTTGGTTGCACGTGCGATCTTGGCACCCAGATCAATCGAGGTCTCATCAGTCAGCTGGATCGGCCCGACAGGGAAGCCCAACTGGCGTGCCGCGTTGTCGATCAGAACCGGGCTGACGCCTTCGGTCACCATCCGGGCACCTTCATTGATGTAGGGAATGATGCAGCGGTTGGCGTAGAAGAAGCGGGCATCGTTGACCACGATCGGCGTCTTGCGGATCTGACGCACATAGTCCAGCGCCTTGGCCACTGCGCGATCACCGGTTTCCTTGCCTTTGATGATCTCGACCAAGAACATCTTCTCGACGGGCGAGAAGAAGTGGATGCCGATGAACTGATCCGCACGCACCGAAGCTTTGGCCAGGTCGCTGATCGGCAGGGTCGAGGTGTTCGAGGCAAAGATGCAGTCCTCGGGAATGATCGCCTCGACCTTTTTGGTCATCTCGGCCTTGACGCCCATGTCTTCGAAGACGGCTTCGATGATCAGGTCGCAGCCCTTCAGATGATCAAGGTCAGGGGTCGCGGTGATGCGGCCCAGCATGGCCTCTTTCTTTTCAGCCGTAACCTTGCCGCGCTTCATACCTTTGTCCAGGTACGTTTCGGTATAGGCTTTGCCTTTGTCTGCAGCTTCCTGATCGCGGTCGACCAGAACAACTTCCATACCGGCCTGCGCCGATACAAGTGCGATACCCGCACCCATCATGCCAGCGCCCAGAACACCGATCTTCTTGACTGACTGATCCGGTACGCCCGCAGGACGCACGGCGCCTTTTTCCAAGGCTTCCTTGTTCAGGAACAGTGATCGGATCATGGCACCCGAAGACGGGTTCATCAGAACGGAGGTGAACCAACGGGCTTCGATCTTCAGCGCGGTTTCGAAATCAACCAGCGCACCTTCGTAAACAGCGCTTAGCAACGCCTTGGCGGCAGGGAACGCACCCTGAGTTTTGCTATTCACCATTGCCGAGGCGCCGACGAAGTTCATGAAACCGGCAGGGTGGTAAGGCGCGCCACCGGGCATTTTGTAACCCTTGGCATCCCAAGGCTTCACAATGTCCGCATCTTTGGCGTTCAGCACCCAATCTTTTGCTGCGGCAACTGGATCCTCGGCGATCTCATCGATGTAGCCTGCACTTTTCGCCTTTTTGACGTCCAGCATCTTGCCTTCCAGCAACAGCGGAGCGGCTGCAATCGCACCGACCTTGCGGACCATACGGGTGGTGCCACCAGCGCCAGGGAAGATGCCAACCATGATTTCGGGCAGGCCGTATTTCGCCTTTGGGTTCTCGGCTGCAAAGATGCGGTGCGTCGACAGCGGTAGTTCCATGCCAATGCCTGCGGCTGTACCGGGCAGGGCGGTTGCAATCGGCTTGCCGCCTTTCTTGGTCTTGGGGTCCATGCCCGCCAGCTCGATCTTGCGCAGCACGCCGTGCATATTCATGGTGCCTTCGAACAGGCCCTTGGCGGGGTTGTCACCCGCCTGTTCTTTCATCACCGCAAGCAGGTTCAGGTCCATGCCACCGGCGAACGAACCTTCTTTCCCGCTGGTGATAACGATGCCTTTGATCTCGTCATCGGCAAGTGCCTGATCGATGCAATCGCTTAACTGTGCGAATCCGTCAAAAGACATCACGTTCATGGATTTTCCCAGGACGTCCCAGGTGATAATGGCGACGCCGTCCGCGCCTTTGCTCAGAGTGAAATCAGTCATTGTCATCTCCAATCTGGTCAGCCGTTAGCGGGCTGCCATCTTTCCGGGTGAAAGAGAATCCGTTCTCATCATCCTTCACCATCATGTCTAAGTCGCTGTAATAGCCGGTCTCGTTCGGGGTCCGTGTGCCCACCACCAGAAAGGTTGCAGGCGCATCGGTGTTGTTCACAAGGTGATGGCCGTTGGCTTCACCTGCGGGCCATGCGGCGCAATCGCCGGGCTGCATTTCATGCTCGCCATCGTCGTCGATCAGCGTACAGGTGCCGCTTAGCATGATTGCAAACTCGTCCTGCTCCATATGGTAATGGCGCAGCGAGGACATGCCCTGCGGTTCCAGCCGCACGATGTTCACACCGTACTGGGTTAGCCCGCCCGCATCACCGAGGCGCTGAACAAAACGGCCTGCGGTCGCCTCGGCCAGCTTGCCGGGATAGGCCGAGCCGCCCTGAAACGGAATCTGAGAGAGATCCAGCTTTGGCATCAGACGCGCTCGATGATCGTTGCTGCACCCATGCCGGATGCGATGCAAAGCGTGGCCAGCCCGGTTTCCTTGTCCTGACGTTCAAGCTCATCCAGCAGGGTGCCGATGATCATCGCGCCGGTCGCGCCCAGCGGGTGGCCCATTGCAATCGAGCCGCCATTGACGTTGACCAAAGCCGGATCGACATCGAATGCCTGCTGGAAGCGCAGAACAACCGAGGCAAAGGCTTCGTTCACTTCGAACAGGTCGAGATCGCTGATTTTCATGCCGTTGTCGGCGAGGATTTTCTCGGTCACCGGAACCGGACCGGTCAACATAATGGTGGGGTCGGTGCCGATCTTGGCCGTGGCCTTGATGCGTGCGCGCGGCTTCAGGCCGTATTTCTCGCCGAATTCCTTGTTGCCGATCAGAACTGCCGCCGCACCATCCACGATGCCCGAGCTGTTACCCGCGTGGTGGATATGATTGATCTTTTCCAGATGCGGGTATTTCAGCTTTGCGACGTTGTCGAAGCCGGGCATTTGCTCGCCCATCATCTGGAATGCGGGGTTCAAGCCACCCAGGCTTTGCATGTCCGTGCCGGGGCGCATGTATTCATCATGGTCCAGAATGGTCAGGCCGTTCTGATCCTTAACGGTGATGACCGATTTCGAGAACCGGTTGTCGTCCCACGCAGCTTTTGCACGGCGCTGCGATTCCATCGCCAGCGCATCAGCCTGATCGCGTGTGAACCCGTATTCGGTCGCAATGATATCAGCCGAGATACCCTGCGGAACGAAATAGGTGTTCATCGCCAGTGAAGGGTCAGCCGCAATCGCAGCGCCATCGCTGCCCATCGGAACACGGCCCATCATCTCGACCCCGCCTGCAATATAGGCGTCGCCTGCGCCGCCTTTGACCTGGTTGGCAGCCAGGTTCACAGCTTCCATGCCCGAGGCGCAGAACCGGTTGATCGCCAGCCCGGGGATCGATTCATCCAGATCAGAACCCAGCACTGCGGTTCGTGCCAGACAGCCGCCCTGTTCCATAACCTGGGTTACGTTGCCCCAGATGACGTCCTCTACGGCGTGGCCCTCTAGATTGTTCCGCTCTTTTACGGCGTTCAATGTCAGCGAGGACAGGCGCGCCGAAGTCAGCTCGTGCAGGCTACCATCCTTGCGGCCTTTGCCGCGCGGAGTACGCAGGGCGTCATAGATATATGCGTCGGTCATAGTTTTCTCCTTAAGCTCGATCCGGCACAGAGCCGGGCATCAGGTCGTAGGGGTGTTTCCAGCCAGGCTGCTGGGACAAGCGTGTCAGCCAGGCGTCGATATTTGGCCATTCGGTGCGGTCAAAGCCGAAGGGTTCAGGATAGTAGAGATAGCCACAGCAGCTGAGATCAGCATTGGTTACACCGTCCCCAACGATCCAGTCGCGACCGTTCAGATGTGCATCCAGGACTTGATACGCAGCCTTCAGGCGACCCTGGTTGAATGCGATCACATCTGGGTTGCGATGTTCTTCCGGCAGAAAGTTGATCAAAAAACGGGTCAGGCCTGCCATCGAGCTGAGTTTGTGGTTGTCCCACAGCACCCAGCGCAGTACCTCGTATTTCTCTTCCTGCGTCTTTCCTCCGAACATGCCTGTCTTTTCAGTTATATAAGTCTGAATGGCCCCGGACTGACTGGTGCGAAAGTCGCCATCAATCATGACGGGCGCTTCACCCATTTCGTTGATAGTGGCACGAAATTCGGGAGTGCGTGTCACTCCTTTGAAGAAGTCGACTTCGACGGCTTCCCATTCTAACCCTGATAACTCCAGAGCCAGCGCCGCCTTGTACGAGTTTCCGCTGACGCCGAAACAATGCAGTTTGATGGTCATCATTTGCCTCCCTTGGCACATGAGTCAGTGCGATGTGCTGTATCACGTAGCCCGCCCTTTTTCGGGCGGGTCTGGTTTCTTATCGTTTGCGCTCTTCAAGTTCGGAATTGAAGATACGCAAACGGTGCGTCAGGCTCTCTTCGTCGATGACGCTGTTGAAGTTCTCGAACAGGAATGACAGTGCCTCACCTTCGTCCAGACCAGCCTCGCGCGCGAACCCTCTGAGTTTGCGATAGCCGTCTTCGGTCATGGCGACCGGGAAACGGCGTGTTAGGCGAAATCGTTTTGGCATATCGAGCCTTTCGAATGGCCGGCCCCAAGATGGTCTGGGGCCGGTCAGAGATCAGAAGCTTGCCGCGTCCAGGCCCATGACAGTATCCGCACCGCTCTGGATGCGTGTCAGATGAAGACCGGTGGCTGGCAAGCGACGCGCCATGTAGAACTGGCCGGTGGTAATCTTTGTCTCGTAGAACTCGGTGTCCGAAGTCCCGGCTTCAAGTGCGGCATAAGAAGCTTTTGCCATCTGTGCCCACATCAGGCCCAGGCAGACATGACCGAACATGTGCATGAAGTCATTCGACCCAGCCAGCGCATGGTTGGGGTTCTTGGTGCCGCTTTGCATAAAGTACATGGCAGCGGCCTGCAGATCCTTGGAGGCCGCTTTCAGCGGTTCGATAAACGCCGTATCATAGGCTTCGTTCTGACCTGCGTTTTCCTTGCAGAATTTTTTGACCACTTCGAAAAACGCCATGACGTGTTTGCCGCCATCCTGGGCAAGTTTACGGCCCACAAGGTCAAGCGCCTGAACGCCGTTTGCGCCTTCGTAGATCATCGCGATCCGGGCATCGCGGGTATATTGCGACATGCCCCATTCTTCGATGTAGCCGTGGCCACCATAGACTTGCTGGGCCTTGACCGTCATGTCATAGCCTTCGTCGGTCAGGAACCCTTTGAGGACCGGCGTCAGCAGTGAGATCAGGCCATGGGCGGCATCGTCACCAGAGCGGTGGGCCTTGTCGATCATGGTGGCTCCCCACAGAACAAAGGCACGGGCACCCTCGGTAAAGCTCTTCTGATCCATCAGGCTGCGGCGGATGTCGGGATGCACGATCAGCGGATCGGCTGGACCGTCCGGATTTTTCGCGCCGGTCACATCGCGGCCCTGCAGGCGGTCCTTGGCGTATTCCACCGCGTTCTGATAGGCCGCGTCGGCCTGGGACAGACCCTGCATGGCTACACCCATACGAGCTTCGTTCATCATGGTGAACATCGCGCGCATGCCTTTATGCTCTTCGCCCAAAAGATAGCCGGTTGCCTCGTCATAGTTCATGACGCAGGTCGAGTTGCCGTGGATGCCCATCTTTTCTTCGATGTTGCCGACCGATACGCCGTTGCGTTCACCCAGGCTGCCATCTTCGTTCACCATGAATTTAGGAACGATGAACAGGGATACACCCTTGATGCCTTCGGGGCCGCCCACGATCTTGGCCAGCACCAGGTGAATGATGTTGTCGGCCATGTCGTGTTCACCAGCCGAGATAAAGATCTTCTGACCGGAAATCTTGTAGGAGCCATCCGCCTGCGGTTCAGCCTTGGTGCGCATCAGACCCAGGTCGGTGCCGCAATGCGGTTCGGTCAGGTTCATGGTGCCGGTCCAATCGCAGCTAACCATGTTCGGCAGATAGGTTTCTTTCTGCTCTTGGGTGCCGTGCGCCAGAATGGCCGAGGCTGCGCCGTGGGTCAGACCTTGATACATGGTGAACGCCTGGTTCGAGGCGGAAAACATCTCGGCCACGGCAGAGCCAATGACATAAGGCATGTTCTGGCCGCCGAACTCTTCGGGCATGTCCAGGCCGGTCCAGCCGCCTTCCTTCATCTGAGCGAATGCGTCTTTAAAGCCAGTAGGGGTATATACCACACCGTTTTCCAGACGACATCCTTCGGTATCACCGATTGTATTCAGCGGGTGCAGAACATTTGTCGCCACCTTACCGGCTTCTTCTAGGACAGCGCCGGTAAAATCAGGTTCAAGCTCGCTATAACCCGGGATGTCCGATCCCGATACATTGAGCACTTCGTGCAATACGAACTGCATGTCTTTGGTTGGTGCATTGTATACGGGCATTGGGAACTTCCTTAGTTTCGCTTGTCCGGTGGGTGGGTGCCGCCGGGGTTATTCTGCGGCCTTTTTGTCGCTCTTGATCGAGGCGATCACTTTCTCGCCCCATCTCAACTGTTCTTTTAGATCGTCAATGGCCTGGGTCAGCTCTTCACGCCGGGATTCCATATCGGCAAGCCGCTCGCACGCGATCTCATAGGTGCGGGTCATCTGCGTAACCTGCTGATCACCTACGTGATACAAATCAAGAAGCTGGCGAATTTCTTCCAGGCTGAAGCCAAAGCGTTTGCCTCGCAGGATCAGCTTGAGACGCGCCCGGTCGCTTTTGGTGAACAGTCGTTTCTGCCCTTCGCGGATCGGAAACAAAAGTTCCTTTGCCTCGTAAAAACGTAATGTGCGCGGCGTGACATCATAGGTCTCGCACATTTCACGAATGGTCATCAGATCTTCGGTCATGGTTTCTGCACTCTTGTAACTGGCCTTCGTTAAGCTGATTTGCGCAGTCGATGCGCGTCTTACAGCACGTAGATGCCGTTCACGTAACGCGAACGCTGCGTCACAAATAAGTTGACGTAACTTCCGTTCGCGTCAAGGTTTCTACTGCAGGGAATTTCAGGACGTCACGTCAGATCACCTTCCAGATGCAATTTCCCAAACACGGAAAAGCATGCTGAAAGGGTAAAAGAGCCGAGGAAGGGTCTGTTTTTGGCTTTGGCAAATCCGATAGTAAACGCGGTCAGCTGGGCAGCAATGCCTAGTCTAACAATTTCGCGGTCTGGTCACGCATTTGTTCCAAGGCATCTATGGCTTCATCTAACTGTTTTTTCTGATTGTTCAGTTCGACAAGCTGATGTTCGGCCATTTCGATGAAGGCCTTCATCTGTGCCTGATTCCCCTGATCTTCGTAGATCAGCAGCCACTGGCGGATATCTTCCAGAGGAAATCCGTATTTCCGTCCCCGCATGATCAGCGTCATCCGAGCGCATTCCCTAGGCCCGTAAAAGCGAGTTCGGCCTTCGCGGTCAGGCTGCAGAAGTTCGATATATTCATAGTAGCGCAGGGTACGTGGAGTCACGTCAAACTCGGCGCACATCTCTTTGAATGACAAACGGTTGTCGGGCATTCCTGGTCTCCTTCGAAACAGCGTAGGACGTGGCGACTTCAAGCGCAACAGGCGGGCTTGCTCTTTTGCTAGCCTGACGCTCATAAAGGGAGAAACAGAGAGGACACAAGTAGATGGTCGACAAAGCTGCTATAGCACGACAGTTTATTGAGGCCATTCCGCATGCCAAAGCTTTGGGTTTGACACTCACCAAAATGGGTAATGGCGAGGCCGAGATTTCGATGCCCTACAAGGCCGAACTGATCGGTGATCCACGCACGGGTGTGATCCATGGCGGGGCGGTTTTTGCCCTGCTTGACACCTGCTGCGGTTCCGCGGTCATGTGCCATCCTTCTTCGCCCGGCGCCACCGCGACAATAGATCTGCGGATAGACTACATGCGCCCGGCGACGCCAGGACAGAGCATTACGACACATGCTGTCTGTTATCACATCACCAGAAACGTGGCCTTTGTCCGCGCAACTGCGATGGATGAGGACAAGGACCTGCCCGTGGCAACCGCCACCGGTTCATTCACAGTGGAGAGCCGATGATGTCACGACCTCGGCCCGAAGCCATGCAGCTCATTGAACAGCGTCGCGATGCAGCACTGAAGGCAATCGTGGATGGTGTTCCATATATTCAGTTTCTCGGAATCGAATTTGACCGGCGGGGAAATGAGTTGACCGGGGTACTGAACTTTGACCAAAAGCTGATCGGAAACCCGATGCTTCCGGCGCTTCATGGTGGTGTGACGGCTGCCTTTCTGGAAGTAACCGCGGTTATCACCCTGAGTTGGGAGTATTTCTTTCCCCGGATCGAAAACGGCGAATTGGATGCCAGCACGGTCTTTCAAGATGAAACCATCATGTTTCCAAAAACAGTAGATTTTACCGTTGATTACCTGCGATCGGGCTTGCCACGGGATGCCTATGCGCGTGCCTTTGTTCGCCGATTAGGGCGCCGGTATGCGTCGGTTCGTGTCGAAGCGTGGCAGGACAATCATCAGCGTCCTTTCGCACAGGCCAGCGGGCATTTTCTGATGCCGCAGTCCAAATCGAAAGCTGAGTAGATTTCCATGCAAGACGCCTCGGCACCCATCACGCACAGGCGCGTGCTTAAAATTGCAGCGCCCATCGTGCTGTCGAATGCCACGGTTCCGATCCTTGGGGCCGTGGATACTGGCGTAGTCGGGCAGATGGGTCTGGCTGCGCCGATTGGGGCTGTTGGGATGGGGGCCGTGATTCTGGCCTCGATCTACTGGATATTCGGCTTTCTGAGGATGGGGACCACCGGCCTGGCGGCGCAGGCGCGCGGGGCAGGTGACACTGCAGAAACCGGTGCGCTGCTGATGCGGGGCATATTGCTGGGCAGTGCGGCAGGTATGGTTTTCATATTGGCCCAAGTCCTTTTGTTCAAAGGGGCTTTTGCCCTTTCCCCCGCCAGCCCCGAGGTTGAGGCGCTGACCCGCGACTATTTGCGGATACGCATCTGGGGTGCGCCGGCAACGATTGCGCTGTTCGCCATCACTGGCTGGTTGATTGCGATTGAACGTACGCGTGGGGTCTTTGTCCTGCAGGTCTGGATGAACGGGCTGAATATTCTCCTGGATCTGTGGTTTGTGCTTGGTCTGGGTTGGGGCGTCGAGGGGGTGGCCATCGCGACGCTCATCGCCGAGTGGAGCGGGCTGGCACTGGGTCTCTGGCTGTGCCGCAGTGCTTTTACCGGGAATCAATGGCGTGACTGGCCGCGAATTTTTGATCCCACGCGTCTGCGTCGGATGATGCAGGTGAATGGTGACATCATGGTCCGTTCGGTATTGCTGACCGGCGCCTTTACCACATTCCTCTTCGTCGGATCGGATCTGGGGGATGTTAATCTGGCAGCCAATCAGGTCCTGCTGCAGTTTCTCGAAATTACCGCCTTTGCGCTGGATGGATTCGCCTTTTCCGCCGAGGCTCTGGTCGGCGGCGCCATCGGTGCGCGGGATCGGCATCAGGTGCGCCGAGCCGCGGCCATGGCTTCGCAATGGGGGGTAGGGGGTGCATTTGTACTCGGTGCGGTTTTCTATCTGGCCGGACCAGCGTTGATCGACCTGATGTCAACTGCACCTGAGGTGCGACTAGCCGCACGCGAGTATCTGGTCTGGGCGGCGCTGGCGCCGGTGATCGGTGTGGCAAGCTGGATGTTTGACGGCATCTACATAGGCGCGACCTGGACGCGCGCAATGCGCAATGCGATGATCCATTCGGTTGCGATTTATGTTTTGGCCCTGTTCATATTGGTGCCTGCGCTCGGCAATCACGGCCTTTGGGCCGCGCTGATGATCTTGAACATCGCGCGTGCCTGCACGCTGGGAAGGCGATACCCCAAGCTTGAGGCTTTGGTCGCCTAAAGAAGGTCCAGAAGGGATTCCGTAGGGCGACCAATGGCTGCGTTGTCCCCTTTGATTGCAAGCGGACGCTCGATCAAAATCGGATGGGCCGCCATTGCTGTGATCAGGTCATCCTGAGCGGTATTCTTGGTTAGGCCCAGTTCCTTGAACAGCTTTTCGCTAGTCCGCATCAGGTCGATGGCGGGGATATCAAGGCGTGTAAGTACGGCCCGGATTTCGTCTGCCGAGGGCGTGTCCTCAAGGTATTTGCGAATTTCGACCTGCGCTCCGTTTTCCTCAAGCAAAGCGAGCCCTGCGCGAGACTTGGAGCATCTGGGATTGTGCCAGTATTCGATCATATCCAGTCCTGTCTTTTGCTTCCAACGGCCTGCGCAACTGTTTCAAACCCGTCGCGCGCCAGCAAGTCATCCAAGCCTCGCGCGATTTCCGCTGCAAGTGAGATACCACCGAAAACCATCGCGGTGTAGAATTGCACGGCCGAAGCACCGGCGCATATCTTGGCATAGGCCTGTTCTGCTGTGCTGATGCCACCAACGCCGATCAACGGAATCTGACCGTCGGTCAAATGGCTAAACCGGGCAAGAACGCGGGTGGATTTTTCGAACAAAGGCGCGCCGGACAAGCCGCCTGCTTCGTCTCTGTGTGCGCTGCGCAACCCATCGCGCGACAAAGTGGTGTTCGAGGCGATGACCGCATCAACGCCCGATTCATGGGCCACTTCGGCGATATCCCGCAGCTCATCCTCGGTCAGATCGGGGGCGATCTTGAGGAATACTGGTAGAGGGCGCATTAGGGTGTTTCGGGTTTCGATCACGCCGCTCAACAGAGCGCTCAGCGCCGCTTTGCCTTGCAAATCCCGCAGCTTTTCAGTGTTCGGAGATGACACGTTGACCGTAGCGAAATCCAGATGCGCCCCACAATGGGCCAGTACCTTGGCAAAGTCGCCGGGGCGATCATCGCTGTCTTTGTTCGCACCAAGGTTCAGTCCGATCACCGCATCCCTGGGGCGCGCCGCCAGACGACGGGCCATGGCCTCCATCCCTTCGTTGTTAAAGCCAAAGCGGTTGATGGCAGCCTTGTCTTCGGTCAGGCGGAACAGGCGCGGCCTGGGATTGCCGGGCTGCGGGCGTGGGGTAACGGCACCGACTTCGATGAACCCAAACCCGGCGCGGGACAGGGGGCCAAGAACCTCTCCGTTCTTGTCGAACCCTGCGGCCAGACCAACCGGATTGGGCAGATTCAGCCCGGCGATTTTGGTCTGCAAACGCTGTGACGTGACCGGCCCTGGTGCAGGCGCAAGCCCTGCCTTCAGGGCTTTGATCGACAGGGCATGTGCAGTTTCCGGGTCCAAGCGGTGCAGGGCAGCCAGCCCCAGCTTTTCAGTCAGTTTCATCCAAACATTTCTCCGCCTTCGGTCGGCGCGCACCGGATAAGGCGAGAGGTCTTCACCGCAGCCTGACGATGCACGATCGCCTGTTTGTAATCAGGGTCGGATATCATTTCCAGAAAGGCATGCGCCGATGGGTAACGCGCGATAAATACCGCGTCCCATGCCTCATCCTTCGGGCCAATCAACGTATTCTGAAACGCGCCGCGCCAAATGATCTTTGCCCCAAGGCGGGTAATGATCGGCGCGGTTTCTATCCCATAATTTCGATAGGCCTGAGCGCCCGACAGACCGTTTCTGGCCAGTTCGTGCCCCGATGGATATTCGGCCCGGTTGCGGAACCTCACCAGGTTCAGCATCTCAATAGGCTGGTCACGATCCAGTACCTTGAAGGCCTCAAACTGGGCGCGATCCGGGTCGATATACCCCGTCATTTCATGTCGTCCGGGAAGTGATGCGCCTTGCCGTCAAAGGGCAGGGGGCAAGACCAGATAATGTCGGTCATACGGATTTGACGGTAGAGATGCGGAAACAGAGCCTCCCCCCGCGAAACCTCCCATTTCAGGTCCTCGCCCATCGCGTCAGCATCGCAGGCCAACAGCGTCAAACCTTCGGCGCCAGCAAAATGCTTGGCAGCGGTTTCCGCAGCTTGTTCAGCTGTCGAAAAGTGGACAAAACCGTCCGAAACATCAATCGGAGCACCATCCGTGGCGCCATCGGTCTGCAGCGCCGTCCATTCGTTGGCGCGGAAAATCTTGTAAATCAGCATAGAACGGTCATGCCCCGCGCTGCGGCTAGATTCAAGCCGGATTTCCCCCTTTGACTCTTTGCTGAAGGCGGCGCAACATCTTGGCAATTAACAAAGGGAGTTAAAATATGTTCACCCGTTTCCTAGCCTCGGCTGCTGTGCTGGGTTTGACTGCAGGAATGGCCGCCGCCGAATATAAACTGACCATTCTGCACACCAACGACTTTCATTCGCGTATCGAGCCGATCAACAAATATGACAGTGGCTGTAGTTCAGATGACAACGCCGAAGGCAAGTGTTTTGGCGGATCTGCCCGTCTCGTAACAGCAGTGGAAGAAGCCCGCGGACGTGCCGAAAACTCGATCCTGGTAGATGGCGGCGATCAGTTTCAGGGCTCGTTGTTCTATACCTATTACAAGGGCAAGGTCGCGGCCGAGTTCATGAACAAACTGGGCTATAACGCTATGACCGTGGGCAACCACGAATTCGATGATGGCCCGGAAGTCCTGCGCGGCTTTATCGACACGGTTGATTTCCCGGTGCTGATGTCGAACGCGGATTTTTCCGGCGAAGAATTGCTGAGTGGCAAGATCAAAAAGTCTACAGTGATCGAAGTCGGCGGAGAAAAAGTCGGCCTTGTTGGCCTGACGCCGGAAGACACGCATGAACTGGCCTCTCCTGGCCCGAACATCACATTCTCGGACCCGGTTCCCGCGGTTCAGGCCGAAGTGGACAAGCTAACCGCGGAAGGCGTGAACAAGATCATCGTTCTCAGCCATTCGGGATATGCTGTCGACCAGCGTGTTGCACAGGAAACGACCGGCGTTGACGTAATCGTAGGTGGGCATTCCAATACATATTTGTCCAACGTTTCTGACAAGGCTGTTGGCCCCTATCCGACAGTGGTCGATGGCGTGCAGATCATTCAGGCCTATGCCTATGGCAAATTCCTGGGCGAGCTGAATGTCACTTTTGATGACGACGGAAATGTTGTCGCGGCGGCTGGTGAGCCGCTGATCATGGACAACAACGTGGCCGAAGATCAGGCCTCGCTGGACCGTATCGCGGAACTGGCCGCTCCTTTGGACGAAATCCGCAATAAGGTCGTGGCCAGCACGTCTGAGGCGATTGAGGGTGACCGTTCGATCTGTCGTGTTCAGGAATGTCAGATGGGCAATTTGGTCGCTGATGCCATGCTTGCGCGGGTTGCTGATCAGGGCGTTCATATCGCGATTGCGAACTCTGGCGGCTTGCGTGCTTCGATTGACCCTGGCGACGTGACCATGGGTGAAGTTCTGACCGTGCTGCCGTTCCAGAATACGCTTTCAACCTTTGAGATCAGCGGACAAGGCATCGTTGACGCGCTTGAAAACGGCGTGAGCCAGGTAGAAGAGGTCAAGGGCCGCTTTCCGCAGGTTGCCGGTCTGACCTTTGTTTGGGACGCATCGGTGGCACCAAACGAAGGGCGCGTATCAGAGGTCATGGTATCCAACGGCGATGGGCTTACCCCGATTGATCCGGCGGCGACTTACCTTGTCGTTACCAATAACTACGTCAGAAATGGCGGTGACGGGTACAGTATGTTCGAAGGCGACGATAAAAATGCCTATGACTTCGGCCCGGATCTTGCAGATGTCACGGCGGAATACCTAGCCGAAAACGCGCCTTACCAGCCTTATCTGGACGGTCGCATCAAGCAAAAGTAAGGCGACCAGAGCGAAACGAAAAGGGCCGCACCTTGGGATGCGGCCCTATTTCATTCAGCTAACCTTCAGCCTTGATCAATGTCGTATTCCGGCCAAAGCCCTGTATCAAAACCCGCAAGCATGGGCTGGATATGTTCCGACACAGATCGCCATCCCCCAATGGATTTGGTTGAGATTTTGTTGCGAACCTGGTCGATACTGGCAGTCCGGACCTGTTTGGTATTCTCTTCCGGATGCATCATCGTCTCGGTCCATTCGAGGTCGCAGAAAGCGGCGACCTGCTTGCTATAGGTTTCGGGGTCCGCGACCAGCTTTTCATATGGAACGGTCAGGATCTTGTCGCCAAAAACAGCATCCCAATGCGCCATATAGCGACGATACAGGTTGGCAGAATGGGCAATGGTTTCAAGATTCGAGGCATAGTTCATGCCCCCCGCAGGGAACCGGCGGATCCATTTCGAAAGACCGACATCGCGCGGATCACGCAGCATGTTTATTATCTTGGCGTTTGGGAATGCTGACAACAGGAAGCCGACCCGCTGAAAATTGTGGGGCATCTTGTCAACAAAAGCGGTTGAGCCATCGGGGATCGGCGGCATCAACTCTCGGAACTCTTTGGCATATTTCGCTGCGGCAGTGGAATCGAAGGTCTTGCGATGTTGTGCGTAGTCGCGCGAAAGATCGGCCCCAACCGTCAGTTCGCCGCAGCCAGCAATGTCTGGCGCGGAGCTCAGCATCATTTCCATGAGCGTCGTGCCAGAGCGCGGCTGGCCCAGAACGAAGATCGGAACCGGCTGATCGGTTTGTTCGGACCAAGGAACTCTTCCTCCTACAGGGAACAGGCCAGTGATACGTTCGAACTTCTGTTCTTCCGCCTCTAAATCATAGGGTTTGACGTTGTGTTGGATGGCATTGGCACGTGCAAATTGCGGCAGTGCTGCGCCAAGGCTATCGGTTTTTTGGATCAGGTGGGCCTTGGCAAATTCCAGTTCCGACAGCTCGTGTACGCTTTCGGATATCGCTGCTTCAACCGCCTCCATCAGTTTCGGGGCGTCCTCTTTGCTGGACATTGTCGAAAGCTGAAGAAGGGTGGCAACATGGAAGGGTTCTTTGGCGTAGATGCCCTGCAGAATATTGGCGCATCCCTTTTTGTCGCCACTCTGGTGCAGATTTACGGCTTTTTGAAAGGCTATCTTTTCGTTGTCCGGTGCCAATTCATACGCCTTGGTTATATCGCGTGAGTTGTGCTCGATATAACCGATGCGGCCATAGGCGCGGGCACGAGTCGACAACAGGCTGACATTTTCAGGGTCGCTTTGAAGTTTTTTGGTCACGTGATCAATGATCAGGCGCCAATTCTGTCCTTTCAGCGTAATCTCATCAATGACCCGGTTCAGTTCCTTGCTGGCTGGGAATTTTTCGGCCTTGAGTTCGGCATATTCCAAGGCTTTGGCCATCTGGCCGGTTTGCATAAGAGCATTGGCGAGGTTTTCGACGAATTGCGGATCGTCAGGTTTCATCCGCGCGGCTTCGACAAAATGCGGGATCGACCTTTTATACTGTTTCATCTCGGTCAGAACAAAACCGGAAATGGCATGAAAATCCGAGTCGGTCGGAAACTTTTTTACGCCAAGTTGAGCCTTTTTCAGCGCAGCCTGGAATTTGCCTTCTTCCAGCGCTGCGACAGCTTTGACTTTTAAGGTTTTCGCCGTTTGATTTTGCATATGACCCCGTGAGAACCTGTGCCTGTAGAAAACGATTGTTGAAAGTTCATTACCTATGTGCGGACGGTTTGCAATAACCCTTCCAAATGATGCCATGGCCCAGTTGTTTTCTGCGCGCCCGGCCAATGCTCTGCCTGTTGTCCCGAATTTCAACGTTTGTCCGACATGTCAGGTGCATGTGGTCAGGGCAGGCGAAACCGGGCGTCAGTTGGATGCCTTGCGTTGGGGGTTTTTACCACACTGGTACAAGTCCAAAACCGCTGGGCCATTGTTGATCAATGCCCGCGCGGAAACGCTAGCTGAAAAACCGGCTTTCAGGGCGGCCTGCAGAGAACGCAGATGTCTGATCGTTGCCAGCGGGTTTTATGAATGGACCAAAACCGAGAGCGGAGACCGGCTGCCCTGGTATATTTTCAGAAAAAACGGGGCCCCGATTGCTTTTGGCGGGGTATGGCAAGATTGGGGCCCCGAGGGCGACCAGAAGGGAACATGCGCTATCGTTACGACACCAGCAAACCGCAATCTGGGCAGAATTCATCACCGCATGCCCCTGATTGTTGAACCCGAAAACTGGCCTTTATGGTTGGGTGAAGTGGGCAAAGGGGCTGCGCGGCTGCTGTCTCCGGGGCAGGAAGATATTCTTGGCTTTCATCGTGTCGATCCGAGCGTCAATTCCAATCGGGCCAGTGGACCGACGCTTGTCGATCCCATCGCAGGTTGACACCGTGCCTTTCCATCCGGTTCAACGCGGGTTAGATCGTTGACATGGTTCTGAAAATCACCAGCCTTCAGCAGTTATACGCGCATGAGTTCGACACAACCATAGACGTGCGCAGCCCGGCTGAATTTGCCGAGGATCATTTGCCCGGGTCTATCAACCTGCCAGTTCTGGATAACGACGAACGGGCGCGCGTCGGGACGATTTATGTCCAGGAAAGCCCGTTTCTGGCCCGCAAGCTGGGGGCGGCTCTGGTTTTCAGGAATGCGGCCAACCACATTGAACATAGCCTGTCCCATCACGAAGGGGGGTGGAAACCCCTTGTATACTGCTGGCGCGGTGGGCAGAGATCTGGTTCGTTTACCTGGATGCTACAACAGATTGGCTGGAGGGCCGAGGTTGTCGAGGGCGGCTATCGGGCTTATCGCCGCTTGGTGAGCCGGTATCTGTATGACGATCCGTTGCCGTTTCAATTCGTCCTTCTGGATGGGTATACGGGCACAGCAAAGACCGAGCTGCTTACACACCTTCAGGAACGTGGTGTCCAGGTTCTGGATCTCGAAGGGCTTGCCAATCACCGGGGGTCATTGCTGGGGGCAATGCCGGGCGGACAACCCAGTCAAAAGGCATTCGAATCCGCGCTGGCCGCAGAACTTTGTGGTTTTGACCCCACCCGTCCCGTCGTAGTCGAAGCGGAATCGTCCAAAATCGGCTCTTTGATCCTGCCGCCGAGGCTTTGGTCCGCCATGTGTGCGGCCGTGCGCATTCAGATTGATGCCCCGATAGAAGCGCGCGCGGAATATCTGGTCTCGGCATATGACGATGTCCTCAGCGATGCCGAGCGGTTGAAAGATCTCCTGTCGCCGCTGAGGTCTCACCGTGGGCATGAGGTGGTGGATGGGTGGTTTGCGCTGATTGACGGCGGTAACAAGTTGGCCCTTACACGGTCACTTATTGAACAGCATTACGACCCGGCTTATGCCAAGTCCGCGCGCGTACACAGCACCGAGATTGTGGCCTCGATCCAGGTTCCCTCGCTGGCAAGTACCGGTCTGAAAGAGGTCGCTGTGCGGGTCGAACAGGTCCTGGATCAGCTCTGAAGTTTTAAACCCGGCGTATCGTCGATCATGCCGATGATTGCTGCCGGATATCCAGCCGCACGTAGGTCTGCACACAGGCCTGGCGCGTCATCGGCTTGGACAGCGGCCAATAGCCCTCCGGCGGTTTGAGGATCGAAAAGAAGATCAGCCGTGGGTCCGTTGGCGAATTCAGGCGCGATGGCGCGGTTGTCCTCGAAGATCGTGGACCGAACACCGCTTGCGCTGAGCTCCACAGCCCCGGCCATCACGGGAACCGCATCCAGAGCAACTACCGCACCGCAACCCGAGGCACCGCAAATACCCTGCAGATGCCCTACCAGACCAAACCCGGTCACATCGGTCATCGCATGGGCGCTGAACAGAATGCGCGCGGCTTCGCCCTGGGGCTGGACCATGTGGCGGAACGCCTCGGCGACCCAGATGCCATTGGCCAAACCGGCCATTTCGGCGGCCATGATCACGCCGCTGCCAATCGGCTTGGTCAGGATCAAAGCGTCGCCCTTGCGGGCTCCGGACAGGATGATCGGGTCGTTTTCGCACAGGCCGGTCAGAGTGAACCCGATGGTCATCTCATCCCCCATCGAACTGTGGCCTCCGACGATTTCGGCTCCGGTTGCGCGGATGACGTCACTGGCGGTGGCCATGATTTCTGCCATGGTACGTTGTTGCAGTGCGGGTGACATCCGAGGCAGAATAATCGTCGCGGTGGCGGCCTGCGGTGCCGCACCCATCGCCCAGATATCACCCAACGCGTGAATGGCCGTGATCCGTGTCATCAAAACCGGATCATTGGTAAAGCTGCGCAAATGGTCCGAGGTCATCACCTGCCGCGCGCCGCCGGTGAGAAGCAAAGCCGCATCGTCACCTGAAAGCGGTATAACGTCTTGCCGATCGGGGGGCGGCAAATCAGACAGAACACTGCGCAAAGCGCGACGCCCAATCTTTGCGCCGCACCCACCGCACATGGGCTTTTCACCCAGGACTTCGGGCACGCCCAAAGCGTGGTCGCGGGGCAACTCTGCTGCTTTCATCTGCGGCAGATTCCGGAACTTATTCATGAAATTCTGGTCGATATGGTTCTTCCATTTCCACATCAACGGACCACTGAGCGAGGTTCCCAATCGCTCGGCCAATGCGGATTTCACACCCAGCGATATCAGCTTGAGGTAATCTTTTTGCGGATAATAAGGGCGCATCTTTCCGACACCCAGCGAGGCCCGAAGATTGTCATAAAGAATCGGGGCTTCTCGGACGGCATAAACACCTGCTTTTGGTCTGGGGTTTTCTGACAGATGGGCACAATCGCCGGCTGCGAAAACAAAAGGATTGCTGGACTGCAGCCTGCTATT
Organism: Ruegeria sp. CDSA241; assembly: GCF_059611265.1. Classification (NCBI taxonomy): domain Bacteria; kingdom Pseudomonadati; phylum Pseudomonadota; class Alphaproteobacteria; order Rhodobacterales; family Roseobacteraceae; genus Ruegeria; species Ruegeria sp. CDSA241. Next base: position 20,619 of record NZ_JBXWPF010000027.1, on the reverse strand, counting down.
CACCGTGATATATCCATCGTGAAGATCCAGCCCGGACTGCGCCATCCAACCATAGGGTTTGGCCCCCGCCGCCCCCGTCACGAATTCAGCCGCAATCTGGCGCCCGTCCTCCAACCGGATGTGATCCGCATGAATTTCAACGATGGCGGCCTGTTCGATCACGTCGATGCCAAGGTCAGCCATCGCATTGCGAATGATCGAGGCCGCCTTTGCGCCAATCGCGGTCAGGGCCCGAGCATTGTCGATCAGGGTCAATCGGGCGCTGCGGTTTGCGGAACGCAGAGCGTACGCCATCGCCATGATCAACTCGACCCCGGCAACACCACCACCGATCACGGCAACCGAGGCGGCGCCTGCACCAGATTGGTACTCGGCCCACCTAGCGGCAAAAGACCCTAACGGTTTTGCGGGGACCGCATGGTCGGAAAATCCAGGCAGGGCCGGCATGTCGGATGTAATGCCAACATTAACCGAGGCTACATCATAGGCGACGGGCGGTCGGCCGGGCACATGTACCTCTTGCCGGTCAGGGTCTAACCCTTCGACGGCACCCAATATCACCCGTGCCCCGGCAAAGCGAGCCAGGCGCACCAGATCAATATCCAGGTCACCCCGGCGGTAATGACCGGCAACGAAACCGGGCAGCATCCCTGAATAGGGGGCTGAAGGCGTGGGGTTGATGACCGTCAGGCGCGCGCCAGGCAGGGGGTTCATCCCCCATTTTCGCAATACCAGCGCGTGCGTATGACCGCCGCCGATAAGAACCAGATCGCGGGTCAGGGGTAACGGAGGTCTATGCATAGGTATCAGGTGTTTCTGTGATCAGGAACGTCTTCGACTTGTTCGACCGCATGTGTGGCCCAGATTTTGTCCTCACCCGCGTCTGGCAGATCCTGGGGCTTTTCATGGCGGTGAATATGCCATTTGGCAATAAACAGGGCCGTGATCGGAGCAGTCAGGAACAGAAACAGCGTGATCAGCAGCTCGTGCAGAGACAGATGATGTTCGATCAATACGGAATGGATGATTGAGGCGATCAGAACGCCACCCACCCCAAGCGTTGTCGCTTTGGTGGGGGCGTGAAGCCTGGACATCGGGTCCTTTAGCTTGATCATACCGTACGATCCGACAAAACCAAATATGCCTGAAACAACCAGGAAGAAGGCGACCAGAAATTCAAAGATTACCGACATGTCGCCCTCACTCGATGATATTGCCGCGCAGCATAAAGCGCGCGTAGGCCACAGTTGAGACAAAGCCGAGCATTGCAATGATCATCGCGGCCTCAAAAAAGATCTCGGTCCCCAGAAACAGCCCGTAGAGTACCATAAGGGCAATTGTGTTGATCACCATCGTGTCCAGCGCCAGAACCCGGGTGCCCACTCCATCGGCCGTAATGATCCGCCACAGGCACATCATGATGGCTGCGCCGAAACAAGCAAAGGCAAAGTAGATTGCTAGGTCGATCATTCGAAAATCTCCTTTAGCCTGCGCTCGTATCGTTGCTTGATTTGATCGCGTACTTCGTTCGGGTTTGGCGCATCGAGGCAGTGGACCAGAAGGTTGTGACCCTGCGCGGACAGATCGCAACTGACGGTGCCGGGGGTCATGGTGATTGTCCCGGCCAGAACCGTAATCGCTTCGGGTGTGCGCAGTTCCAGCGGTATACAGACCCAGTTCGGTTCACGGTCGGAATCCCGTTTGAACAGGATGATCCTAGCAACTGTCATGTTGGCGACAACAATGTCCCATAGAACCACCAATATGTATTCGGCGATCATCGGCCAATTCCGAAGAATGGGCCGGTCTGGCCAATACGGCTGTGTGACGAAGGGGATGATAATCCCCAGCACAAGGCCAAACACCAGTGAATTCAGCGATGGTGTGTTTGCCAGCAAAATCCACACGACCGTCAGCAGGAAAGTCAGATGCGGGTGCGGGAATATCCGGTGAAGCAGTTTTTTCATTCTTCCACCCCTAACACGGCCGAGATGTAGTTTTCGGGTGCAAACAACTGTTCCGCTGTGCTGGTAGCGTAGTTCATTGCAGGCCCGGCAAACAATGTCAGCATGACCAGACCGATGATCAAAGCAAATACCGACGTAAAGGCCAACCCGGGCGAAGGTTCCGGGGCTGCCTGAAAGGCGGTCTCGCCGTCAGTTGTATCGGCTTGGTCGGTGGCCAAGCTGGCGTCTTGGCTTTTCCAAAAGATCAAAGTTCCGGCGCGGGCCAGCCCTACTATGGTTACGAATGAGCCGATCAATACCACAGCCCAGACCGTATTTGCGTCTGGTGCATCTCGCGCGGCGTCCAGGACCAGCAGTTTGCCAATGAACCCGGACAGGGGCGGCATCCCGGCCAAAGCAATCGCACCAATAAAGAACAGTGCGGAAATCAGTCCGGTCTGTGCCATAGGGTGCTTTGGGGCAATCGCGCCTCCGCGCCGCTCGATCACCAGATCAGCAATCAGGAACAACAGCGCCGTCGCAAGCGTCGAATGGTAGATATAGAACAAAGCGGCGGCGGTTGCTGTTTCGGTGAACAGGGAAATTGCAATCAGCAGGGTACCCATTGACGCGATGGCGCAAAAAGCCACTAGGCGCGCGATGTGTCGTGAGCCCAATATGCCGATTGTACCAACGGCCAGAGTTACCAAAGCGGCAGGTTGCAGCCAGTTGATCACAAGATCATGCGCAACCAATACCTCGGGGCCAAAGCCAAGCGTGTACATGCGCAAGATCGAGTAGGCCCCGACCTTTGTCATGATCGCAAACAGCGCTGCAACTGGCATAGGAGCATTCGCATAGCTGGCCGGTAGCCAGAAATGCAGCGGTAGAACTGCAGCCTTAATGCAAAATACCAGCAGCAACAGGGCAGCACCCACTCTTATCAGAGCGGTGTCTTCGAGCGGAAGCTCGGCAATCCGTACAGCCATATCCGCCATGTTCAGCGTGCCGGTCACTGAATAGAGCGTGCCAAGGGCAAACAAAAACAGCGTTGAGCCCAAAAGGTTGTAGGCGACATATTGCACGCCTGCCTTGAGCCGAACGGCTCCACCGCCGTGCGTCATCAAACCGTAGGACGCGATCAGCAATACCTCGAAGAACACGAACAGGTTAAAGGCGTCACCTGTCAGAAAGGCACCGCATACGCCCATAAGCTGAAAGTGGAATAAGGGATGAAAGTGCTTGCCGCGTGCATCCCATCCGGAGGCAATCGCATAAAGCACTATCGGAAGGGCCAAAAGCGCGGTCAGCAAGACCATCATGGCAGATAACCGATCCAGCACCAGCACGATTCCAAAGGGCGCTGGCCAGTTGCCCAACTCATAGACCAGAATGTCTCCACCTGCGGCCTGTGCGGTGATTGTCAGGGCGATGCCAAGCAGTGCCACGACACCGGCGACCGAGAATATGCGCTGCAAATCAAGGTGGTACCGCAGGACCATGATGATGAACGGAGCCAGAATCGCGGGCAGGACGACTGGCGCAACGATCCAATGGTTCATGCGTCTTCTCCCGGCGCGTCCGTATTGTCATGAGCGGCCATGTCGATGTGGTCATCCTTGGCCGACAGGTAAGCCGAAAGCGAGATCATCACGATCACCGCAGTCATCCCGAATGAAATCACGATGGCGGTCAGCACCAGGGCCTGCGGCAAGGGATCGGTATAGGCGACCTCTTCATATTTGTTCAGAACCGGCGGCGCGTCCAAAGCCATCCGCCCGGTGGCAAACAAAAAGACGTTCACCGCATAGGTCAGTAGAGACAGTCCCAGAATGACCGGAAAAGTCCGGCGACGCAGGATCAGGAAAATCCCGGCGGCGGTCATCACGCCAACCGCAGAGGCTACGAGCGCTTCCATCAGACCTGCTCCTTTTCTTCTTGTTCTTCTTCAGGCGGATCGTCCCGCAGCGGGTTGATATCCATCGGGAATTCCTGCGCCATGCCGGGCTGCCAGGCCAAGCGGGACAGGCTATCCAGTGCCAGCATCACCGCGCCTAAAACCGCAAGGAACACGCCGGTATCGAACAGCATGGCGGTTGCCCATTCGAACTCTTCCAGCGGCGGCCAATTCAGATATCCGAAATCGCTGGTCAGGAAGGGACGTTCATTGAACCATGCGCCAATTCCAGTTGCTGCGGCGATCAGAACGCCCCAACCGATTGTGCCGTGGTAATAGAACCGTTGCCGTTCGATGGCCCAGGTATAACCGCTGGCCATATATTGCATCAGATAGGCGATGGCGACGACCAGACCGGCGATGAACCCTCCACCTGGCTGGTTATGGCCGCGGAAAAAGATATAGGCCCCGACCATCAGCGCGATGGGCATCATCACACGGGTTGCCACAACCATCATCAGCGGATGCGAGTCGCCCGATTGTGGCCAATGCGGTTTGCGGTTCAGCAGATAGGCCCGGACATTGGTTTCCAGCACCGCCTCGGTCAGGGCAAAGATGATCAGGGCGGCAATGCCCAGAACGATAATCTCGCCGAAGGTATCAAAGCCCCGGAAATCCACCAGGATCACGTTGACGACATTGGTGCCTCCGCCGCCCTTATACGAATTGGCCAGATGGAATTCGGAAATGCTGGGAAAGCCGAAATCCCGCAGCATCAGCGCATAGATCAATGCACCTGATCCGATGCCTGCCACGACCGAGATCGCGGCATCCCGCCAGCGCCGTGCCGCGCTGCTGTCCCAGGGGGTGTCCGTGGGCAGGAAGTTCAGCGACAGCAACAGCAGGATCATCGTCACCACCTCGACCGAGATCTGCGTCAGGGCCAAATCAGGGGCGGACAGATAGTTGAACGCCATCGAGACGATCAGGCCAACGACCCCGATCAGCACCAAGGACAGCAGCCGGTTGCGGTGGAACCACATGATGGCCAGCGTTGCGGCGATCAGGCAGATCCAGCCAATGAACGGAATGATCTGAACGGGTAGGGGCGTGCGTGTTTCGACGCCAATAGATCCAGTGGCGAATGCATAATATCCCAGCCCAACCGTAAAGACGATCAGGATGGCCGCATACCGGCTGAGGACCCCGTTATGCAGAGTATCTGTGACCCAGCGGCTGGTTGTCGTAAGCGCAGCGATCACTGCGTCAAAAATGGTCTTCGCCTCGGGTCTGGGCAGCGCATTCCAGATAAACTCACCGCGCCGATGCTGTGTCAGCAAGGCCAGGCCACCCAGTGTCGCGAACGCGGACATATACAGGGCAGGCGTAAACCCGTGCCAGAGTTTCAGCGAATAATAGGGCAGTTTCTCGCCCCCGATTACCGCACTTGAAACAACCGCCACCAGCGGACCTACGATGGCGTTGGAATAAAGACCGATCAGGACGACAAGCACGACCAGGAAAGCGGGTGCAAGCCAAAGCCCGGCCGGTGGGTCATGTGGATGGGTTGGGTAATCGTCGCGTACTGGACCAAGGAACACGTGACCAACAAAGCGGAACGAATAGGCTGCAGAGAACAAGGCCGCCAGCAGCGCCAGTCCGGGCACAAGATAATGCGAATGCAGCCAGGTTGTGTGGACCGTTTCCTCCAGCATCATCTCCTTGGACAGAAACCCGTTCAGCGGAGGTAGACCGGCCATGGAAAGTGCGGCAATCGTCCCGATGGTGAAGGTGATGGGCATCAAATGGCGCAATCCGCCCAGTCGCTTGATGTCGCGGGTCCCGGCCTCGTGATCCACGATCCCGGCGGTCATGAACAGGGCTGCTTTGAACGTCGCATGGTTGATGATGTGGAAGATGGCAGCAACGACGGCAATCTTGGTTCCAAACCCCAGCAGCATGGTTATCAGACCCAGATGCGACACGGTCGAAAACGCCAGCAGCGCCTTGAGATCGTCTTTGAACAGTGCGATGCAGGCCCCGATCAGCATGGTTACCAGGCCGGTTGTGGCCACAATGTAGAACCACGCATCAGTTCCCGCCAGAACGGGCCACATGCGGGCCATCAGGAACAACCCTGCCTTTACCATCGTGGCCGAGTGCAGATAGGCTGATACTGGCGTAGGGGCGGCCATCGCGTGTGGCAGCCAGAAATGGAAGGGGAACTGTGCCGATTTGGTGAAACACCCCAGCAAAATCAGGATCAGCGCTGGCATGTAATAGGGTGAAGACTGGATCAGCTCTTTGTTCTGGAGAATGACGCTTAGGTCATAAGAGCCAACGATATTGCCCAGGATCAGCATCCCCGCAATCATCGCCAAGCCGCCAGAGCCGGTCACAGCCAGCGCCATACGCGCGCCCTGTCGTCCCTCGGGGAGGTGTTTCCAATATCCGATCAAAAGGAATGAACTAAGCGAGGTAAGTTCCCAGAATATCAGCAAAAGCAGGATATTGTCGGACAGAACGATTCCCACCATCGCACCCTGAAACAGCAGCAAATAGGTGTAAAACTGCCCCATCGGGTCTTCGCGTGACAGGTAGAACCGGGCGTAGAGGATGATCAGCAAACCGATGCCAAGGATCAGCAGCGCGAACAGAAACCCAAGGCCGTCCAACATGAAATTGGCGTTTAGACCCAGTGCCGGAATCCAGTCGAACCGGGCGGTAACGACCTCGCCGCGCATCACGGTTGGGATGTGAATCAACAGCCCCATCAGTGCCAGAAAAGTGGTCAACCCAGCGGCCGAGGCTGCTGCGTTTCGTCCAGCCCGGATCAAAAGGGCTGGGAATACAGCTCCGAGGAAGGGAAGGGCCGCGATGAGGAATAGGGACAACTGCGATACTCCGGTCTGGGCGGTCAAAAGTGCTATTGATTTTGTAAGGATAATTCGCGGAGTGTCCAGCGATTGCAAGCCATTCTGCCTGTTCAGGGGCCCCAAGGCAGAGGTTGGGGCGATGACACGAACTTGAACAGGCAGGTTAATTTCGACGCGGAACTGGATAAGCTGCTGTGATACATAGGACCGCATCGGATCAGGAGGGATTACAGTGGCTGCTGGGGCAAACCGGACACGGCGAAAGGTTCTGCTGTTTGGTGCGGCTGCTGTTCTGGGCGGTTTTGCAATCCGTGAATACCGCCTGATCCCGCAGAGCTATGCGGGCGGTCGGATCAGTGTCGGGGATGCGCATCAGCAAGCTAGGCTTGGAGATATATTTTTGGTGGACATCCGTACCCCACGCGAATGGGATGCCTCAGGCGTGGGCGAAGGCGCGCATCCCCTAGACATGCGTCGCGATGATTTTGATGAGGCGCTGCTGCAGATTGTCGGCGGAGACCACGATGCCCCAATCGCCCTGATCTGCGCGCGCGGTGTGCGCTCGGCCCGGCTGAGCAACCAGCTGTCCGAGGCGGGGTTCGCAAATATCATCGACGTGCCCGAGGGTATGTTAGGCTCAGCAGCAGGGCCGGGCTGGGTCCGGGCAGGCCTGCCGGTTCAACACTATGATGGGAAAGCAGAATGATCCGAAGCTTGTTTCTTACGGTCGGGATGGCAGTGATCGCGAATGCAGGAATGGCCGCCTGTGTCGATCAGGAAGACATGTGCGAAACGCCGTCGGGTGGGTACCATATCGAACTTCCCGAAACCGAAAACCCACCGCTGGTGGTGTTTCTGCACGGTTATGGCGGGACTGCGACCGGAACGCTGAAGAACCGCAGCTTGGTTGATCCTCTGCTTGCGCGCGGATATGCGGTTATGGCACCGGAGGGGTCCGAGCGTAACGGCCGCCAAAGCTGGAATTTCTTCCCGGGTTGGGAAGGGCGTGACGAAACGGCTTTTCTGCGCGAGGTGGTTCAGGATGCGTCGGACCGGTTCGGGGTCGATGATGACCGCGTCGTGTTGGGCGGGTTTTCTGCGGGGGCCTTCATGGTCTATTACCTCGCCTGCGCGGCGCCGGATACGTTTTCGGCCTATGCTCCGGTTTCAGGTGGGTTTTGGCGACCGCATCCCGAGGCCTGCGATGGCCCGGTGCGCATGTTTCACACCCATGGCTGGATCGACAATGTAGTCCCGCTGGAAGGGCGTCTTTTGGGCGGTGGTCGATTCCATCAGGGCGATATCTTTGCCGGTCTGGAAATTTGGCGGGTCGCAAATGAATGCGTCGATACCAAACCCAGCGGATTTTCCGCGACCGGGCAGTTTATGCGCCGCAGATGGACCGGATGCGCCGATGGCGCGATATTGGAATTCGCACTTTTCCCAGGTGGTCACAACGTGCCGCAGGGATGGTCGGATATGATGGTAGAGTGGTACGAGGGTCTGCCGGGTGGTTGATCACTCGGCAGGAGTCATGACAGTTTTGCCTTCGACCAGGCGCTTCAATTCATCCCTGTGGAGACGGGCGGACCGGGTGATTGCCGGTTCCTGAACATCTTCTTTCATTCCGACCATGCGCCGCGCCGGTGAGGTTGATACGCCGCTGAGTGCGGAAAGCGGGATGGCAAAGGCCAGGCTTATGGCAATCGGAGCCAGCCAGATTGACACCAGACCCGATAGGATGCCGGCGCCCAAGGCTATACCGCTGATAGTTTCCAGCGTGTGACATAAGATCAGCGTCCGCAGGCCATAGCTGCCACCATCCCGCGCCTGGGGAGACCAGCCTTTTTGAATACCAAGAATTGTCCGGAAGACGGCGATCATCTGTTGCACCATAAGGATCGGCGCATAGAGGATCGACAGGATGACTTCCGAGATGAATGAGGTCATGAATTTACCTGCGCCACCGAAATCCGCATAGCGCACACCGCTAAGAGGCAGGGCAAGCACGCCAAGTACCTTGGGGGCCAGCAACATGGCATACATGACCAGAATGATCAGCACGTGGCGGGTTTCCGACATCTCGGGCCATTGCGGGAACAGCGGATTGTCGGGGCTGAAATAGTGCAGGACCGAGGCATCCTCGCCCTGACCGATCAGCGCCCACATCACCAGCAAGGCAAACCACAGCGGCGACATCAGATATCCGACTGCTCCATGGAACATGTGGAACCGCGACACAGCGCGGAATCCGGTTGAGCCCAACAACTTCAGGTGTTGCAAATTGCCCTGACACCAGCGCCGGTCACGCAACGCGTGGTCGATCAGCGTTGGTGGGGTTTCTTCATAGGATCCACGGATGCGCGGTAGGAACCGCACGCCCCATCCGGCGCGACGCATGAGGCCGGCCTCGACGAAATCGTGGCTCATGATCAGTTTTTCCTGACCATTCATTGCGCGCAGTCTTGGCAGCCCCGCGCAGTTGGCAAAAGCCTTGGTGCGGATGATCGCGTTATGGCCCCAATAGTTACCTTCCTGACCACACCAGCGGGCTAGACCTTCGGCGAAGGCGATACCATAAACGCCATTGGCAAATTGCTGCATCCGGGCAAAAACCGACTGAGCACCAATTAACTGAGGGTAACTCTGGATCAGGCCCGCACCGGGGTCTCGCGCCAGAGAATCCGTCAGGCGCAGGATGGCGCGGCCGGTCATCAGGCTGTCGGCATCCAGCACGAGCATCGCATCCCAATCCGCACCCCAACGGCTGACCCAATCTGCGATATTTCCGACCTTGCGGTCTGTGTTCTGTTCTCGCCGACGATAATACAGTTCCAGTCCCGGCGCGAGGGTGGTGCGCAACGCTTCGACGCTGACTTGTTCCTGTGCCGCGATCTCGGGGTCGCGGGTGTCAGAGAGGATGAACATCGCATAATGGTGCTGACCATCGCGCGCGCGCAGGTCTTCCAGCATCGTGCGGGCGTTGCCCAGCACGTTCCAGGGTACTTCATTATAGACCGGCATAAGAAGCGCGACGCGCAGCGCCTGTGGGCGGCCCTGACGTTTGGGCTGTTCCTGCCGCGACAGGGAAATCATACCCAACAAAACGGTGCAGACCGTGAAAGAGATCCAGAAAAAGTTGAATGAGATCAGAGCCAACAGAATCGCTTCGATCAGATTGATCCCTTCGGCTCCGAACCAGTCGGTCATGACCCAAAGCAAGCCCAGCGTAGCCGCCATCGCAGGCGAGAACGCCAGCGCACGCCAGAATCCCGCAGATGCCTGCCTGCTGCGGGGCGCCTGAGCGTCACGGAACCCAGCGCTGAAATTCTGCTCCGGCATCGCCAGGGGTGCCTCAGGCGGCATGATATGCAGATCGTTGCTCATGATGTCCAACGATACAGCCAGACTTCGGAGGCAGGCTGCTTGTCTTTCAGCAACTGTGCGCGCAGTTCCACATGGTTCCGGTCTCCCGGCTCGAAGGAAAAGGCCAACCGCAGGCCGCCAGTATCGGGGTTGCGCTGTAGGACGCCTTCCGAGGTCTCTGCATGGGGCGAGTCCACAAAGATCGTCATCGCCTCAGGTTCGTCGAATAGCTCGCTGGCCTCAAAGTCAATCACTGCAAGACGGCCGTGACCAAATGTGTTGTCACCCATCGCGGTGTTGATCACGCGTGGCATCGGGGTGCGCTCTGGTTCCTCACCCCAGATCAGGCGGTAGGACAGGTCCACCTGGCTTCCGGCCGCATAGGGCTCCATCGGGCGCCAATAGGCGACGATATTGTCGTAGATTTCCTGATCAGCCGGGATTTCGACCAGAGTGACCGCACCTTTGCCCCAATCGCCAGTTGGTTCGACCCAGAGGCCGGGGCGTTTGTGGTAACTCGCTTCAAGATCGGCATAATCCGAGAACGCGCGTTTCCGCTGCATCAGGCCAAACCCGCGCGGGTTCATGTCAACAAAGGACGAGAACTGCAGGCGGGTCGGGTTTGCCAGAGGCCGCCACAGGACCTCGCCAGCGCCGTTGCGGATCAACAGCCCGTCGCTGTCATGCACCGCAGGGCGGAAATCGTCGAAACGGCTGTGATTGGTCTGATCGAACAGGAACATCGACGTGCCGGGTGCAATGCCGACATGGGTCAGTTCCATACGCGGGAACAGAGTGGCCTCGACCTCCATCACGCAATCCGCGCCTGCCGTGACATTGAACCGATAGGCCCCTGTCACGCTCGGGCTGTCCATCAGGGCGTGAACGACCATGTTGCGCTGACCGGGCTTGGGACGTTCCAGCCAGAAACGAATGAATTCGGGAAATTCTTCACCATCCGGATCGCCGGTTTTCAGCGCCAGCCCCCGGGCCGACAGGCCGTAGACCTCGTGAAGGCCGATCGCCCGGAAATAACTGGCGCCTTGAAACACACAGAACTCATCGGTTTTTCCGGGGCGGTGCATTTCAGTCCGCAGGCGCAGGCCCGAAAAACCCAGCGTGTCGTCGACGGGCAACTGAGGGACCTCGGTCGACTTGTCAAACATCGACAGATCGAAGGCTACGGGTTTTGCCATGCCGTTTTCGACGGTCGAGACCTGAACCGTACGCGGAAAATAAAGCCCGGGCGTAAAGAAATCGACGTTGAAAGGCGTCTCAGATTCGAACCAAAGCGCACGATCCAGGCGGAACCGGATCGAGCGGTATTGCTCATAGGTCAGGTCCTGCCATTCCTGCGGGACCATCTTGCGCTCGGCAAAGGGCTTTGCGGCCAACTCGCGGGCCAGCGAGATCACGTCACTGCGGTCAAACGGGACCTCTCCGCCCACGGCAAAGGTGGCCGGGGCGAAGGCAAGCGCCGAAGTCGTGGCCAGAAATGCGCGACGTGTGAATTTCATTTCTTTGATTTCCAGGGTTGTGACTTAAACCACGCGGCCAAATAGGCCACGCTGATGATCATGGCAAAGCCAATCATATTAGCGACAAAGACAGTGGCAAAATCCCGCCCAAACAAATCGAGCCCAACGCCGATAAGTCGTGCTGCTGCCATGGAAAATACGAATACGGCAAGTGATTGCTGACCCACTTTGGTGACCAGGGTCAGCACGATTTGCCAAGCTTTGGCGCCTGCGCTCTGACCGGTTGCGATCAGGCGGTGTCCATGCTCGCCAGCAGCGACCCAGCCCAGATAGGCCAGCGACAGGAAATGCATGTAGCGAAACAGACCGAAATCGGTCTTGTCGCGGAATTCCTTCGTGATGGGCCAGACTTTGCGGATTTCATCGGCCAAATCCGGGGCTGCGGCATTCACCCATGTGAACACTTTCCACGACCCGAAAGGCATTGAAAAGATCAGGAACAGCGCCGCTGCCCAAATCAACGTTTTTGACACCGGAGGGGCCGGGATCCAGCCGCGCATGAATGCAAAGCCAGTAAAGAAAAGCAACTGCCAGCCAAAAGGGTTAAAAAACCACTGACGATCCGACCAGGGCTCGGCGGGCAGGTCCAGAACGTCGGTCTGCGCCACGAGCCAGATAGCAACGGATGTGGCTGCAACCGCCCAGAATCCGATGCGGGACAGGCCCATGAACAGCGGCATCATTGCAAGTACCACCAGATACATAGGTAGAATGTCGAAATAATTCGGCACATAGGTCAGGGTGAACAGGCCGACGATCTGCGGAGCAGGATCATTGAAGAAATGCTGCAGGTTCAGGGACGAGATGTAGTTCTTCTCAAACAGGCCTGATTGATTCAGCGCAGCCATCGTCATCGCGACAAAGAAGAACAGGCCGATATGCGCCCAGTAAACCTGCCAGATCCGGTATGATACCCGCGCAGTGCCCATCCACCAGCCCTTGCGCAGGAACGCGCCGCCAAAGGCGATGGCCGAGGCCATGCCCGAACAAAAAACAAAAATCTCGGTTGCATCCGAAAAACCAAACCGGGCAGGGATCCACTTGGCCCAGGGGTCGTTGGGAATATGCGCAATCAGGATGATGAACATCGCGATTCCGCGATAGAAATCCAGACGCGGGTCGCGCGTACTAACAGGGGCGGCCGAGGTGGCGGCCACAGGTGCAAAATCAGAAGCGGGCGATAGAGTCGCCATACGAGTTCTGTCCTTCTTCAGTCTTTTTGTTTTGTTATTCTGCCGGAACGCTTTGTGCGTCTTGGTTATCGCGAGCCGCGTCGATCAATGCGCGGCGCGCCATAGCATAATTGTCCTCACCCCCGGCCCGCTTGGCACGGCGGTCGTCTAGAATGCGCTCGACAGCATCCAAACGGCCGGCACGCAGGCCGGAATCAATAGTGATGCGCTCGAATACATCACGTTGGGCGTGGCTACCACCGGCCAGTTGCATTCCGTCCCGTGCATTCGACAGGAAATCAAATGCTTCGCCGTAAAGGCCGTCGCCAAAAGCCTCAAGCCCTTTGGCTGCGGCAATACCGGGATCCGACATCCGGATCGGAGTGTCGCCCTGATTGCGCTGGGCATCTTTCTGGATGCGCTGCAGCATTTTGCCGGTCGCTTCGGTCCGGTTGTCGCCGGTCAGGGCCAGCAGATAGTGAAGATCGGCGAAGATCAGGCAGCCATCTTCGGTCCGGGCGGCGCTGAGGTCGGCCAGTTCCTCCCAGCGGTTTCCAACTTTGACGCCCTCAAGCTCGAGCCGGGACAAAAGCGACGTGGCATTCGATATGTCACGGTAATCGTCGGTTTTGTCCTGCCGGACATACTGGTCATACAGTTCCATAACCTGATCGACCTGACCCAGGTCCAGATGCATCAGCGCCTTGTGCCACCAGACATGATAGCGAAAGTTGTTGCAATGCGCCCAGGCATCCTCGCGTCCGGCCAGCCAATCAAGACCTTGCTGCGCATTGCCGGTCATCTCGTGCACATGGGCCACTGCGTGCAGACCCCAGGCATCATCCGACACCATCCACAGTGCCTGACGTCCGGCGATTTCGGCTTTTTCATAGGCCCCGGTTTCCTCAAGCGCGAAGGAATGGCACCCCAGAAGATATCCGCGGCCGGCGTGGTCGGGTTCATAAGCAGGCAGGACACGTTCGATCGACCGTCGCATACCAGCGGCATCTCCCAAGACAAACCGTGTTGCGTGGCTGAGTTTCATCGCCAGCGAGTCCTGTGGGTGGAGGCGCAGAATTTCTTCAAACTTCTGGATTGCATGTGAGGGCAGGTCGGACAGGTAAAGGGCCAACGCGTCGACATAAAGCCGCTCGCGATCAGTTACCGGTTGGCGATCCATAGCGGTGTTGGCAGCATTCAACGCTTCCGCTGCAACTGGCATCATCTCGCGCCGGCCCAGCAAGACCAGGAACAGGCCTTTGACGGCGTGACCAAGCGCGAAATCGGGCTCAAGCTCTAGCACTTTGCCCAGATGCAGGGGTGTGACAGCTGAATGCGCCATGAAACCAAGCAGAACACCATTCCACGCCTCGACACTGGCCGAATGGCAAAGAGTGTTCATCTGTCCGAAAACATCTTGTTTCATGCGCGGGATCCAATCCATTTGCGATTTATTACTTTATTCGATTTAGCAGAGAGTCAGGCGGGGTCGTATCAGTATCGGCCCTGCTCTCGAATTGGTGAAAAGCTGTGTGTGGAAAACGTGAAAAAATCCGCCGATTCAACGGCATGTTTCAGCAATATGCCGCCTAGTAAGGCATTGTGTTTCAATCTTCAAATGGGTTCTTCGCGTTCAAGACTGCTGCAGTGTCCGCTCCGAACTGTGGCGGAGCCGTCCGGTAGGTAACCGGTGTCCGCGACAATTTCAGCGGGTTTCCGATCAGTTTTACCTCGGCCGGGGCAGCCTGCATCGCGATCTGCATTTGCCGCGCCGCGACCTGCTCGGTGTCAAAAACCTGATCCAGGGTCTGGACCGGCCCAACTGGTACTTTGCGTGCCTCAAGTTCTGCGATGACGGTTGTTGTGTCATATGACTGAACCGCAGGGCGCAATAGGGCGTTCAACGCATCCCGGTTTTCCAGCCGCGCCGGATTCGTCGCAAAGCGGACGTCATCCGCCAGATCAGGTTGGTCGATGAATTCGCAGAACCGGCGGAACTGACTGTCATTACCTACAGCAAGGATCACATGGCCATCAGCGGTTTCGTAAACGTCATATGGAACGATATTTGGATGACCATTCCCACGGCGTTGTGGCACATTGCCGGATGTCAGATAATTCACGCCTTCATTGATCAGCCACGCAATCTGGGAATCGACCAGAGCCAGATCAATTTGCTGTCCCTCTCCGGTCTGGTCCCGATGGCGCAATGCTGCCAAAATGCCAACGCAGGCATACATACCGCACATGACATCAGCGATACCAACTCCAACTTTCATCGGCGCCCCTTGGGGATCGCCGGTCAGAGACATGACACCGCCATAGCCCTGCGCCATCAGATCATATCCGGGCTTTGATGCGTTAGGCCCATCCTGCCCGTAGCCTGAGATCGAACAATAGACGAGGCTAGGGAATTCCTGCGAGAGCGATTTGTAATCCAGCCCGTATTTCGCAAGCCCGCCGGGTTTGAAATTCTCGATCAGGATGTCCGCAAACGAGGCCAGCCGCCGAATTTCCGCCTGACCTTCGGGTGTGGTGATGTCGATGGCGACCGATTTCTTGTTGCGGTTGGCTGACATGAAATAGGCACTAAGATCCGATGGAACCCCGTCGGCATCAGCGACATAGGGTGGGCCCCACTGGCGCGTGTCGTCCCCTTTAGTAGCAGGGTTTTCGATCTTGATAACGCTGGCACCCAAATCGCCCAGCAACTGTGTGCAGGTCGGTCCGGCCAGAATGCGGGACAGGTCCAGAACCTTGACGCCCTTCAGCGGTCCTTCAGATCCGGCCATCATATCCTCCGCGGTCAATCTCAGCAGCGATTACGGTGAACCTATCAGACTTGGTTGCCGCTTCCAGAGCATCCCTCAGTTCGGCGCGGGTGCGCACCGTGTGACCATTCCCACCGAAGGCCCGGCCCATAGCTGCAAAGTCGTGGCGGTCGAAATCGACGCCTACGTTCCCAATTTGCCGCTGACGCTGTTTCAATTCGATCAGGGCAAGGCTGGCGTCGACGAACACCAGGAAAATCGGGTTACCACCCATCTCGGCAACGGTCGACAGTTCTCCGGCGACCATCAGGAACCCGGCATCGCCGGAAAAGCTGATGACCGGGCGCGTGGGTTCGGCCAGTTTCAGCCCGATGGCCATTGGCAGAGCGCAGCCCATGGTGCAGAGCGCTGAAGATTGGATCAGCCCGCGTTCTTCGGAACATCCCCACATCTGGCTGAGAAGGATGCGATGTGCGCCACTGTCAGCGGTGGCCAATGTCTCGGCAGGAAGAACCGCGCGGGTTTCCGCAATTACCGCGGCGGGACCCCATACGTCATCAGTAGGGAAGGCTCGCGCCAGGGCGGCCCGAACCTGTTCGGGCTCACCGCCGGGCCAGGTGGCGCGGGCAGGGTTGCCCTTTGCAACGGCCTCGAGGGTCGCGCCGGTATCAGCCACCAGGTTCAACCCGGCCTGATGCATGTAGTGATCGTTCGGAACCGCCGAAATGTCGATGACGCGCTTTTCTTCGGGGTCCCATATCTCGCGCCAGCCAGGGCGCATTTCGATCGGGTCATAGCCCAGACACAACACCAGATCGGCCTGTTCAACCAGCGGCACCAGATGGGTGTCAGCAAGCGGCGACAGGCCCGCGCCGCCAAGGCACAGTGGATGATCCTCGGGAACCACGCCCTTGGCCTTGTAGGTTGTCACAAAAGGAATGCCAAAATGTTCAAGGAACGCCTGCACCACATTGCGCGAGTCGTCATATAGAACATCCAGGCCGATAATCGCGATGGGCCGTTCGGCCTGTGCCACCCAGCGGCGGGCTTTTTCAACGCAATCCCCCTCGGGCGCGACGGCGGCAGGTTTGACAAGACGGCGGCGTTTGACATCGGTCACAGGCGCATCCGCAACCGAAATCGGCACGTCGATATGCACCGGTCCTGTGCGCGGCTGATTGGCCAGCGATACCGCTTTGTCTGCGATAATATCCGCGCCTTTGGCGGTCAGCATGAACGTCCCTTTGGTGATCGAGCGATAGACCCGTGCGTGATCCATGACCTGATGGGTGTATGTCAGCGCCTCATCTGCGTCGACACAGCCGGTCAGCACGATCATTGGCACCCGGTCCTGCAACGCATTGGCGACCACATTGATCCCGTTCATCGCGCCTGGACCGAGTGTGGCCACCAGAATGGCCGGGGCACCGTCGCGGTGATGCACCGCCTCGGCCATAAAGCCAGCCGCGTTCTCGTGTTTGGTCAGGTGAAAGGTTATTCCCGCCTTTTCCAACGCATCCACTAGGGTCAGCACCTCGCCACCTGGCATGCCAAAAGCGTGGCGGCAGCCAGCCTCATAAAGCCGTTGGGCCAGAATGTCCGCAGCGCGGGGCGACGAGTCCTGCATCAGTAAAGCTCCGAAAACTGTTTCAACGCAGATTGCGGAGGACAGACCCGGACGCAAGGCGCATCACGCCAGTGTGACTATTTGACAGCGGCTTCGGCCACGATCTGAAAGGTGTCATCCAATTCCTGGGCAATGTCCCTCAGGGGGTCTCCTCCCTCATAGATATAGGGCGCGAATACAAAGCTGGGCGTTTTATAGGACAGGGTGGCGGTACCGTCCTCGTTTTCAGTCACGTAAAACCGGATCGGTGCTTCGATCATTGCGCGCACCGAGGTTTCCAGCACGCGCACCGCATAGTCATTGTTGAAGGCGCCGATCACCAGATTGCCTGGGATTGTAATTCCCCGTGCGGCGGCGGCTTTGGTGGGGCCGGCCTGCGTGACCACGATCAGACCGTTTGCCTTAACCGCCGATTTGGTGTCCGAGACCAATTCTTCATAGCTTTTGCCCGTAGGATACACGGCCCATCCCGAGAGCGGTTCGTCGGCCCAGGCGGGCAGGGCCAGCAGGGCGAAGACGGTCCAAAGCAGTTTCATCCAGAGGCCTCCTTTTAAGGTGTCTGCAGGAATCCTGCCAGAAATGTGAGAACGTCGCACTCACAATCTTGTGCGCATTCGGGATTGCGCCGCGCCGCTTAAAGCCGCAGAAACGGGCGCAGGACGAAGGGAAAGGTCTGGATCGGATGCGCCTGATGATCTGCAAAACCTGTGGCACCGCACGTGATCGGGCGGCCGAGGTCCAGGCTGTGCAGGACGCACTGAAAAGGGCCGGATTGACGGATCAGGTCGAAGTGAGCGAACACGCCTGTTTCAGCGGCTGCGCGGAACCCACGGCGCTGGCTATACAGGCGCAGGGGCGCGCATCTTATGTGTTTTCTGGTGTCGATGTGGTGGCGGATGCCGCGGATATCGCTGAAACTTGCCGTACTTACCTGAACAGCCCGCAGGGCTGGATCGAAGACGCCCGACCCTGCGGGCGGCTTCGGATGTGTTTGCGTGCGCGTATTCCGGCGCTTTAGTCGACTTGAACCGTAACCGCAGCACGAACCGGCACGTTATCGACCGAAAGCGGGCTATGGCTGTTGGAATTCAGTGAAACCGAAACCTCGACCTCGCCTTTGGGCAACTGATCAAGATGCATCCAACTGCCGTAAAGCCGGGCGAGCTTTTCTCCGTTGATGTAAACATGCGCGTGCCCTTCGCCTGCCAAGTCTGCGGTCGATGCGTTCTGCGGTGCGAAGGTAAAGTTTTTTGGCATGACATGCAGGTTCCAGCCAGACATAGGATCCTGTGTCAGAGCGATGTCCAGTGTAGGTGCATCTGCGCCTGCCGGTAGGTTCAGGGCCGTGGAATGATCGTGGGCCATGGTCTCAGTGTGTGAGGCTCCGTGAAGAGACGGATCAGAATGGTCGTGGCCATCAAATGTGACGCCATTTGCAGCAGCAATTACAAATCCTGCACCGCCGCCAAAGACCAGACCGATCACGAATAGAGCAAGTGAACGGGTCATTGTATTTCCTTGAAAACATAGGGAAACGCGCCAAGTTTACACCTGGCGCGTTCAATCGAAGTGCGATCAGGCCGTTGCTTCGGAAGGTTGCGCTTCTTTCTGCCAGAAATAGCCAGCGAACGCGCCAACCAGAACCCATGCAACCAGACCGATTCCAAAAGCTCGTGCCGCGAACAATGCGCCAATTTCAGTCGGCACAGGGCCGGTGAAAACATCGGGCTCGGGTGCACCGATAAGATGTGGCACCAACAGAAGTACTGCGGCGATCACATAGCTGATCAGGTTACCTCCAAAGGCGATCAACCACATGGCGACAAGGGCTGCTGCAACCGTTGCGAACCACCAGACCTGACGTGCATAGACATCGGCTGCTGCGACACCCGGCACTTCGGGCGCCAGGGTGAAACCTGGTGCAAGGTGGAAGGCGATAAATCCGGCCAACCCCCAAAGAACGCCGGTCCGGCCATCAATCTGATGCCCTTGACCTTCGGCTACCGACATCAGCGCAACCATCACCAGCGCATAGCCGGTATAGGTCAGCATGGTAAAGATGACACTCAGCGCATCACGCGTCAGTTCAGAGAACATGCGCGGCAGCTCGGGATGAGCCGATACGGTCTCGCCCCCGAAATGCACCAGCTCTCCGGATTCATAAAGCTCGGCATGCAACAATACTGGTTGCACAAATACCAACTGCAGCAAGGCGGCAATCAGCCCCGCTGCAGCACCAGCGAACAACGCGCTGGTCAATATACGACTGAACACGGTCTTAGTGGCAGGGGAAGCCGGTCGCGTGACGCACGTCATGCGCTGCATCATGCAGGGCCGCTGCCTGAACGTGACCGGTCAGCGTGATGAGGCCCAGACCCAGAACCACTGCAAACATGACCGGAACAAAGCCTGTACGCGCGGCGGATGCTGTTTTCGTTTGTGTTGCCATTTTGTATTCTCCTCTGCCGCCGCACCCGACGGCCGGTGTTTCGTTTTTTCGCCTGGCAGGTCTCCTGGCTTGCGGGTCGATGCCTCTGTTCGCCTTCCCCCCGGATAACCGGGAGTGGCTGGTTGAACAGGGGCTCTCCGCTTACAGTCGCGGGGGCGGCTTTGGAGTTGACCACCGAGGCAGTCGCACCAAATTCCCTCTTAGCATCCGGATTTCTCCGGCAGGACCAGACACCCCCATTTAGCCGCTATAGCTGTGGCGGTGCAATCATCATTTGCGACGTATTGTGTCAGATTATGCGCTTTTTCAGCAAATAAATATCCATGATCCAACCATGGTCGGCACGGGCATGGGCGCGGCGGTCCAGAATCTGCTGCGCAACCTCGGCCAAAGGGCCTTTGATCAGGATTTCCTCTTTCATGCCGACATATGCGCCCCACCAAATGTCCAAGTCTTCCATGTCCAGGTTTTGGAAGGAACATTCGCCATCCAGCATCACCGCCACGTTTTCTGCGGTTTCCGGCCATCCTTCGTCCCGGATGCGACGACCAGTTGTTACGATATAGGGCGCGCCCAGTTCGTTGATCGGAATCGCATGGGCCGCCGTCAGCGCTTGCAGCGCGGTGATGCCGGGAATCACCCGTGTTTCTGGCTGAGGGGTCAAACGTGCCGCGATTCGCAGCGAACTGTCATACAGCGACGGATCCCCCCAGATCAGCAGCGCCACATGGCGGGCCTTCGGGTGGGCTGCGATGGCCTCCTGCCAGCGCAATGCAATCGCGTCGTGCCATTCGTCCACTCCGCGTAAATAGCCATCATCGGCACGGCGTTTGGGAATGTCGAAATACGCGATTTGCGGAGGAGTATCCGCGACCTGAGCGATGATCTG
The DNA here is from genome assembly GCF_059611265.1 of Ruegeria sp. CDSA241. Classification (NCBI taxonomy): domain Bacteria; kingdom Pseudomonadati; phylum Pseudomonadota; class Alphaproteobacteria; order Rhodobacterales; family Roseobacteraceae; genus Ruegeria; species Ruegeria sp. CDSA241. The sequence continues at coordinate 88 of NZ_JBXWPF010000027.1, read as the reverse complement.
CTCGCGCAGCCCTGCCAGATCGGCCTTGTTTTCGCCCTTGCGGGGGATCAGGATCAGGTCCGCCGAGCGGATCGCCTGCGCCCCTTGA
>NZ_JBXWPF010000026.1:0-58005 GCF_059611265.1 Ruegeria sp. CDSA241 | reverse complement strand
AAGCAATCTGATGGAAATCCAGAACCGGCTGACGTAAAAGAACAAATCAGAAATTGCGCTTCAGCATGAGTTCACAAACATGCGCTTGGCCTTACCAGATGATACGTACCGGCAGTATCCCCAGACCATCGAGGCCTCTTTGTTTATTTAATTGTGAAGCCGGTGTGCGATCATCGAAGGGTAAGAAAAGCTGTTACCCTTGCGCAGGAAGACGACTTCGTTGTCAAGACGCGGCTCGACTTCTACGGTCAGGACAATCGTTTGTTGTTCACCTTCAACGGAATATCTTTCAAACGGCTCTAGCGGGGTGCCCGCACCCAAAACGTAAGCGAGACTGGGTCAGATAGCATTGCCCCGATAGGGTGCTGGACAAAAGCTCATCCTCGAACCGAAGAACTTGGGCTCAACCGATATCAATGCGCGGGGATCAGATTCCTTTGAACGGCGTTGGCGTGCCAATACGATATAGAGGGATATGCAGGGAAGTTTGTTTCTGGATAGTAATGGCAATAAAACACGTTCGTTCGCGCCCAATATTGACTGTTGTTTGCAGCAGCTTATACTACTCAGTAGTATACATGAGGCATGATATGAGCGTTAAAGCATCAATATCCCTGACTGAGTCACAAGACGCCTACGCGCGGAATCTTGTCGCCCAGGGTCATTACGCTAGCCTGTCTGCCGTGCTTCAGCATGGGCTTGAACTGATGCGTGAGCAATCGCAAAACACTGATGCACTGCGAGAACTGCTGGATCAGCGTCGAAACGGAACCTTCATTACTCTCGAAGAAGGCAAAGAGCGCACCGAAGACATGATCGCACGCAAGCGGGCTGCGCGTGGTCTATAAAGTCGTTCGCGCCGAAGAAGTCACCTCAGATCTCGATCTCATATTTGACTATCTTGTTGAAACCGCTGAGCACTTTGGTGAAGATCTGGAAACCGCTTTTCTGCGCGCTGAGAAGCGCGTCATAGAGATTCAGGAGAGCCTCGAAAGCCTGGCGAACGTTCCACATCAAGGCACCCTTAGACCACATCTCGGCAATAGCATTCGGAACGTAACCAAGAACAAAACGATCATCTATTTCGAAGTCGACGATGACGAACTGATCGTACGCGTACTCGCCATCTTCTATAGTGGTCAAAACCACGATGCGCATATTCTGCTGCGCCTATTGTCCTGAACCCAACGCGTCCATTGGACGTACGATCGGCCGGCAGTTCTCATAAGTCAGCTACCTTTTTTTGATAGTCGAACAGTACTGAATCTCAAATGTTTCTTTACCGATCCGTTGTGTTTTTGAGCGATGCCATCAGGTTGTGGAACTTCTCGCCTTGCACGGCGACGTGGGAACGAAGGGCGTTGGCAGTATCGTCCGCCAAGCCTTCCTCAAGAGCATGAACGATGTCCTGATGTTCGGACATAGACTGCGCCATACGGCCACGAAATCGAAGCTGTTGCCGTCGGAAAGGTTTGAGGCGCCGATGCAGCTTGGAGGCCTCTTGTTCCAGAAACGAATTCCCGGATTGCTTATAGATAATTCGATGAAACCGTTCATTTTCGAGGTAGTACGTATCTGGATCACCGTCATCGACGGCCTGCTGACATCTCGCATTGGCGTCCGTCAGATCTTTCAAGGCCTCTTCGGAAATGCGCATAGCGGCAAGTCGGCCGCATACAGCTTCGAGTTCGGCCATGACCTCGAACATCTCCATCAGTTCTACCGGACCCGGCTGTCGCACAAAAGCACCACGGCGCGGGATAAGGTCGACTAGGCCTGACAGCGCAAGTCGTTGAAATGCTTCCCTAAGCGGCGTTCTTGAGACTCCAAACTGTTCGGCCAGTTTGACCTCATCCAGACGGTCGCCGTTAGAGAATGTACCGTCAAAGATCAACTCTTCCAGTTCCTGGGCGATATTATCGGCAAGTCGTAAGTCCATAGGATTATGTATAGGACTCAATTTGAAAAAAATTCAAGAGCATTGGTCTTGTATACAAAAAAGTTGACTAAAAAACAGAACCGGCTTAAGCATACCCTGACCCCGGTGCGCCGGGTCGAACCAGGGAGGAAATAATGAAAACCATTTTTAAGACAGCCGTTGCTGTCGCAGCGCTTGTATCTGCTGGCACACTTGTATCCGCAAAAGAGCTGCGCCTGTCGCACCAGTGGTCCAACAAGGACATCCGTCACCAGGTCGCCCAGATCGTGGCCGATGAGGTTGCCGCCGCCGATGTTGATCTTGAGATTAAGATTTTCGGCTCAAAATCGCTATTCAAACCGCGCGAGCAATACAAGCCGCTCAGCCGAGGTCAGCTGGACATGACCGTTCTGCCGCTCAGTTATGCCGGTGGTCAGCAGCCCGCCTATAACCTGACTTTGATGCCCGGTCTGGTGAAAAACCACGATCACGCAGCGCGTCTCTCCGAGTCTCCCTTTATGGAGGCGCTGGAAGAGAAGATGGCCGAGGATGATGTGATGGTTTTGGTCCATGGCTATCTGGCCGGCGGTTTTGCCGGAAAGGACAAGTGCATCACCAAGCCCGAAGATATCGCAGGCTTGCAGACCCGCGCAGCAGGTAAATCCTTTGAGCAGATGCTGGCCGGGGCCGATGCCTCGATCGCCTCGATGGCGTCATCGGAGATCTACAACGCAATGCAGACTGGTGTATTGCAGGCCGCCAACACTTCGTCATCGTCGTTCGTCAGCTATCGCATCTACGAACAGGTCAGCTGCTACACGCCAGCGGGCGACGTTGCGTTGTGGTTCATGTACCAGCCACTGCTGATGAACAAATCCACCTTTGAAGGGCTGAATGAAGATCAGCAGGCCGCATTGCTGGCCGCGTCTGAAAAGGCACAGACCTACTATCTTGAAGAAGCCAAGAAACAGGACGCAAACTCAGCCAAAGTCTTCGCCGAAGCGGGCGTCGAGATCGCTGAAATGACCGCGGAAGACTTCGAAGCATGGCGCGCTCTGGCACAGGAAACATCCTATAAGGCGTTCGTAGAAGAAGTGCCGGACGGGCAGGAGTTGCTGGACAAGGCTCTGGCGGTCGACTGACCCTTTCTCGCCCGGGCGGCCCCGCTGCCGCCCGGCACTGATCTCAGTTCTGATTTTCAGACTTAATTGCATCTCAATCATCAGGAGACGCAAATGGCTGGCCATAGCTCTGCCGTTGCTTCCCATACCGGGAACAATCCCTTCCTTCGCCTTGTCGCTGCACTTTCAACTCTGGCCGGATGGTGTTCCGCAGCTATGATCGTTGCCGCCGTCGCCATCACCTGCCAAATGATCGTCGTGCGCTTTGTCCTGAATGGCTCGACCATCTGGCAAACCGAAGCGGTCATCTATCTTGTCATCGCTGCGACACTGGTCGGTCTGCCTTATGTGCAGCGCCTGCGTGGGCATGTGAACGTCGACCTGATCCCGATTTCGCTGGCCCCGCGCCCCCGCTTTTTGATGGCGATCCTCACGTCGGTTCTGTCCATCGCCATCGTCTCGGTCATGCTGTTCTACGGCTACGAGTATTGGCACTTTGCATGGGAGCGTGGCTGGAAATCCGACACCGTATGGGGTGTACGACTTTGGATCCCCTACCTGTCTATCCCGGTCGGCTTTGGACTGCTGCTACTGCAGCTAATCGCCGACCTCGTCGCCGTCCTGCTTGGCATCGATAAACCCTTTGGTCTGGAGTAAAGCCGATGGATCCCCTCCTACTCGGCGCCGTTGTCGCCATTGCCACTATCCTTGTTCTGTTTTCGGGCGTGTCGGTCGCCATCGGTCTGCTGATTGTTTCAGCCGGTTTTCTGATTGTCTTCGACGGCCCGCGTTCGCTGGAACTGATGCCTGAGATTCTGTTTGGAAAGCTGGATAACTTTGCCCTTCTGTCGATCCCGATGTTCATCATCATGGGGGCCTCGATTGCCTCGACCAGGGCAGGGGCCGACCTTTATGAGGCGCTAGAGCGCTGGCTGACCCGTGTTCCGGGCGGTCTGGTTGTCTCGAATCTTGGTGCCTGCGCTTTGTTCGCAGCCATGTCCGGTTCGTCGCCCGCCACCTGTGCCGCCATCGGCAAGATGGGCATCCCCGAGATGCGTAAGCGCGGTTATCCTGATGGCGTTGCTGCTGGTTCGATCGCCGCAGGCGGTACGCTGGGCATCCTGATCCCGCCGTCGGTCACCATGATCGTCTACGGTATCGCCACCGAGACCTCGATTGGCCGTCTGTTCCTGGCCGGTGTGATTCCGGGCCTGATGCTGGTTGGTTTGTTCATGGCCTGGTCGCTCTATTCAACTTGGAAATCCGGCGACGCTACCCTTCTGGGGTCTGGCAGCTACACCTGGCGTGAACGTTTCGAGATTCTGCCGCGCGTGCTGCCCTTCCTCGGCATCATTCTGGGTGTGCTTTACGCTATGTATGGCGGTATTGCCACACCATCGGAAACCGCTGCCGTTGGTGCCCTGCTCTGCCTACTGATCGCAATGATCATTTACAAACTGTGGAACCCCAAGGACATCTGGATCGTTCTGCGCGACAGCACCAAGGAAAGCGTGATGATCCTGTTCATCATCGCTGCTGCCGGTGTGTTCTCGTACATGCTCAGCTCTCTGTTCATCACACAGGCGATTGCCGAATGGATCGGTACGCTGGATGTGAACCGCTGGGTGCTGATGGGTGCGGTCAACGTGTTCTTGCTGATCGCCGGGTTCTTCCTGCCGCCCGTGGCAGTGATCCTGATGGCGGCACCGATCCTGCTGCCGATCATCACTACCGCTGGCTTCGATCCGATCTGGTTTGCGGTTGTACTCACCATCAATATGGAGATTGGCCTGATCTCACCACCTGTCGGTTTGAACCTCTATGTGATCAACGGCATCGCGCCCGACATCTCGCTGAAAACCATCCTGACAGGCTCTCTCCCCTTCGTGGCCTGCATGGTGATTGCGATTGTCCTGCTGTGTCTGTTCCCCGGTCTGGCCACATGGCTGCCTGACTTGGTGATGGGAGCAGCGGTATGACCCTGCTGGCGGATCTTCTGTCCACCGTGTTTGAGCGACGCTATCACCGCTCGGGCGCGGCGGCCCTCGATGGCCGCCCGCTGACCGAACTGGCCGATGCGCTTGTTGGATCAGCGGGCGAGACCTCGGGGTTGGCGCTGGCCGAGGAAATCTTGACCCGGTTCGACGCTTTGGGTGACGAGGAAAAACTGGAGTTCTTCCGCTATATCGCCTCGGCCATGAATATCGACCCCGAGGCGGTGCGGTCGTCGCTGGATGAATACGAACGCGACCCCTCGAAAGCGTCCTATCGCAGCTTTGCGGTTGCGGTGGAACCTGCCCGGCAGGAAATGATCCGCCGGTTGAACCGGGTGCCCGGAGCCACCGGCGCACTGGTACAGATGCGCGCCGATTTGCTGCGACTGGGTGGCAAGGAGCCAGAACTGCAGGCGCTGGATCTGGATTTCCGCCACCTGTTTGCCAGTTGGTTCAACCGCGGCTTTCTGGTCCTGCGCCCGATCAACTGGGAAAGCCCTGCGCATATTCTGGAAAAGATCATCGCTTATGAGGCAGTCCACGCCATCGACAGCTGGGATGACCTGCGCCGCAGGCTGGAGCCCGCCGACCGGCGCTGTTTCGCCTTCTTCCACCCCGCAATGCCCGATGAGCCATTGATCTTTGTCGAAGTGGCGCTGAACCAGGGCATCCCGGGCTCGGTTCAGGCGCTGCTCGCCGAAGACCGCGATCCGCTGCCGCAAGATCAGGCGGATACGGCTGTGTTTTACTCGATCTCGAATTGTCAGGCCGGGTTGGCCAGCATCTCGTTCGGCAACTCGCTGATCAAGCAGGTGGCCTCGGATCTGGCGGTGGAATTGTCGGGGCTGAAGACCTTTGTCACCCTGTCTCCCGTTCCTGGCCTGAGCCAGTGGCTGACGCAGGAAAAAATCGAATGGGACATCGAAAAGCCCGATCAGATGAAGGCACTGGCGGCGCATTACCTGCTAAACGCCAAGGGCCGGGGCAACATGCCGTTCGATCCGGTGGCGCGGTTCCATCTTGGCAACGGTGCGCTGGTTCATGCGGTTCATGCCGATGCAGACACCTCAGACAAGGGTCGGGCACAGTCCGGGGGCACCATGGTCAACTATCTCTATGACCTCAGCCGCGTGGCGCAGAACCACGAACAATTTGCCAATACCCGCGAGGTGATCGCCTCGACCGAGGTCAAATCGCTTGCCGCGTCCGCCTCTCTCACATCGACACAGGAAAGGTAATCCCTATGGCCAATCCTCTCTATGACGGTTTGTTCGGCGCTCATGCCGATAAAGACACGCCTTTTTTACATCTGCTCGACGGTTCGGTGATCACGCATAGGGACTTTTTAAGCACCGCGGCGCAGATTGCGCATCTGACAACGCAACTGGGCTTGAAACCCGGCGACCGGGTTGCGGCGCAGATCGAAAAATCACCCGAAGCGCTGGCCCTCTATGCCGCCTGCGCGCAGGCCGGCCTTGTGTTTCTACCCTTGAACACCGCCTATACCGTCGATGAGTTGACCTACTTTATTGAAAACAGCGGTGCCTCGCTGATTGTCTGTGACGCCAAAAGTGAAGAGAACCTTGTACCCATTGGCGCGCAATTGAGCGCGCGCATAGAGACCCTGAACGCGGATGGCAGCGGCAGCCTGATGGGAAAGGCATCGGGAATGCCTGTCGGTTTCGGCACTGTCGATCGGGACGGTGAAGATTTGGCGGCGTTCCTCTACACATCGGGCACCACGGGTCGGTCCAAAGGCGCGATGCTGACCCAGAACAACCTGTTGTCGAATGCCGAAACGCTCGTCGATGAATGGCGTTTCACATCCGACGATGTGCTGCTGCACGCGCTGCCGATCTTTCACACTCACGGACTGTTTGTGGCAACCAATGTGTCACTGGCTGCGGGCAGCAGCATCATTTTCATGCCCAAGTTTGATCTGGACGAGATTATCCGTCGGATGCCTCAGGCCACGACGATGATGGGCGTGCCCACTTTCTACACACGCCTGTTGGATGACCATCGGTTCACAAAGGAACTGACCGAACACATGCGCCTGTTTGTTTCCGGTTCCGCGCCTTTGCTGGCGGAAACGCATGTGCAGTTTGAACACAGAACTGGTCATCGCATACTCGAACGCTACGGAATGACTGAAACTAACATGAATACGTCAAACCCCTATGAAGGTGAGCGCCGCGCAGGCACCGTTGGCGTCCCACTGCCCGGAGTTGAGCTGAAAATCTGCGACTCTGATGGTAATGCCCTGCCCCATGGCGAGATCGGAGAGATTGAGGTTCGCGGACCAAACGTATTCAAGGGCTATTGGCAAATGCCAGAAAAAACCGCGGCGGAATTGCGCGAGAACGGCTTTTTCATCACCGGCGATCTGGGCCGGATCGATGAAGAGGGCTATGTCCAGATCGTAGGCCGAAACAAGGACCTGATCATCTCAGGCGGCTACAATATCTACCCCAAGGAGATTGAACTGGTGCTGGATGACCAACCCGGCGTGCTTGAAAGCGCCGTCATCGGCGTACCCCACCCAGACTTCGGAGAAACGGTTCTTGGTGTGATTGTCGCGGCACCGGGCGAGACCCCCAACCTTGAACAGGTGCAGGCCGCGGTGTGCAACAGCCTCGCGCGGTTCAAACACCCTCGGAAGTTGATCCTGATGGATGAGCTTCCCCGCAACACCATGGGCAAGGTTCAAAAGAACATCCTGCGCGACCAGTACAAAGATATGTTCGTGGCGGCATGAGATGAAACTCTCCGATCGGGTAGCCGTCTTTTTTGGAGTTTCCTGCAGATTTGAATTGCAAGGTGCTGGCGTCAGACAGGTTGAACCTGCCGCAGGACTACATGGTCAGCTCGGAGTGGTGCTTGCCGCCGCAATTCGAAAACGTTCTCGTGCCAGAGGACCTGCATTGAAATTGGAGATGACGCGCAAGCACTGCGGTTCGAAGTTCGTGATCACGGTGTGGGAATGCCGGAATCTGCAGCGGCAGTGCTAGTGCAACCGTATCAGAAAGCGGTAGCTCGGGACACCGACGGCGGCGGCTCGGGGCTCGGGGCTCGGGTTGGCCATATCGCACTATCTGGTGGAAGCAATGGGCGGCCGCATCGGATACGAAAACCGGCCGCGTGGCACGTCGGTCTGGTTCGAAATTCCACTGGAGCCAGTCGCTGCCGAATCCCAGATTGCCGTGCTAGACGCAAACGATCCAACGCCGCGAGGAGGGCTAGCGCGCCTTTGCCTTCTTGTCGATGACGACCCGGTCGGATCAATCGTAACCACACACCAGCTTGAACACCTTGGCCTCGTTGTCACTCGGGCTGCATCGGTAGAAGAGGCTGTTGCCTTCGCTGCGGCGGCCAAATTCGATGTCTTTGTCGTGGACTACCTGCTGCCGGATGGGGAGGGTCCCTGCCTTGTGAGAGCGCTGAAGCCCGATCAACCGGCGTTGGCAAAGTTCCCGGCGTTGACCGCGAATGTCGAAGCGCTGGCGGATGGGGCGAAGGACTTTGATCAGGTGCTTGCCAAGCCCGCAGGTCAGGTCGGACTGGCGTCGGCGATTTTTGGTTCGGCTAACCCGCTTCAGCCAAAGACCGATAAAACGTGCGCTCATTTCGAAGGGCTATAAGGACTGGCGCCAGAAACTGTCTTGGCGATGATCGCGACATTCGAATCCGCCTGGGACACACTTCGGACCGAATTTCACGATCTACGTGCTGCACCGAAAGAGGCAGAACTGGCCGTAACCGCCCATCGACTTGCGGGCAGTTGCGCTGTTCTGGGGCTGGTCGTATTGGATCGGAGGCTACCTGACAGCGACGGGTTGCTATTGATACAAAGCATCAGAGACAGCAACAACTGCCCCGTAATCATCCTAAGCGCGATGGATGACGTAAGAGACAAGCTATTGGGCATTGGTCTCGGCGCGGCGGAGTATGTGACGAAACCCTTCAATCCACTCGAACTTACCAGCCGGATACGGCAACTGTTACACACCCGCGCAGAGCCCGACGCAGACAACGACGTTTTCGAAATCGCAAACCTTGTTTTTAATCCGCGATCACGACAATTGGACATCGGCGGCCAACCTGCCATTTATTGCACCGGCGGAATCGAGATTGCTTCAGGCCCTCTTGGCAAACGCAGGTGAAGTGCAAACCAGGGACCAACTCTCCCGCGCCGCAAGTGGTCGGGAGTGGACCCCGGGCGACCGCACCGTCGACGTTCTGATAAACCGCTTGCGGCGCCACCTAAGGAAATCACATGTCAAGATCAAGACGGTTCACAGGACCGGATACATGATTTGCTGAAGCGAAGAACGCCGCCCGAACGATAGCCGACAAGTAAAAACAAGCCGCAGACATTGGGGGCCAGTTCGATTCCTCAATCCATGCGCCCCAAAAAAACTGAATCAAGATTAGTGCACGAAGCCGACTATGAACGAAAGATCTGCGTTCATTTATCTTCTCCTGTTGCCACCGAGCCCCTAATTTCCGGTCGCAGATACATTCTGGTGCGTTTACCCTGATCACGTACTCCTAATTCTCGGAAACTCACAGGCCAGCGGCGGCTTTTCTCGAGGGTGCGATCAGCACATCGGAGCAACTCCGCACGGCCCGCTCTTACACCGAGTTGTTAGATTGTTCTTTTCGCCAACGTCAGAAAATCGGGTTGCATTGTGTTGTCAGGTTTTCGCGCCAGAAACCGGGCCTTCTGAGCTTTGCTATCATTTGTTTCGCAGATCGACGAACCGCCTGAAAGGTGAAAGAGCTGATCCAATAAAATTGCGTTACCAAGATATGCCCCGCGTCGTCTATCGCCTGTGGTAGGATCACGACGCATCGCAATAGATACAGCCACTTACGGTAGCGTCATCAATAAATGAACAACAGCGAGTTTAGCATACCGGTCATGGTGAGATTTGGGGCAGTGCCCTCCGTGAGTTTCCGATTCTGCCAAACAGTTGCCTGGCAAGCACTTGTCAAGATGTCCGTTAGGGCCGCAATCGGTATTTGGTACCGACTCGGGCAGAAGGGTTTGTGATACGATCCCGCACCGAACCGGAATCCACACCTGTATCTTCGGTGGACCGTTGCAGCAGTAATTTATTGATGTTCCCACCAAATCACCCAATTCTGATTACAAGGCAGACCTCCGCGGCCAGTGCAGCCGCAAGCCCATCCGGCCCGGACCTCACAAAAAGTACATCGGTGCGTTGAATAATCGGAATTTGCCGTTCCGATTTAGTGACCAGGTCCGTCGTGCTCTCAGAGAAAAGGCAACTCGCAAAGCGTTCCGCCAACCGGTCCAGCGACACGTTTTACCATGACCCTGTCGCCGGGTTCGGCATCGACCGAGACCAGAGCAAAGCCGATATTCTTTTTCATCCGGAAAGACCAGGCGCACGTCGTCAAATCACCAATTTTTACCCCCCCTTTCTCTATGTCGTTCCAAGTGAATTCTGGATTTGCAGGACTGCCAGCGTCCAGCACAACCCCCAACTGATGCCGTTTCGGCCCCTCATCCGCAATACGGCGCAGCGCATCGATCCCAATCGTGTCGTCAGGCACATGCAAGTCCACATATTTGCCCATGCGGACTTCGTAGGGATTGGTCTGTCCATCGGTGTCGCCTCCATAGGAAACGAGACCGCTCTCGACTCGCTCACTCCAGTTGGGGTTCCCTGGACCAATACCGTGTGGCTGGCCGGCCTCTTTGACGATGTTCCAGAGTGCAGTGCCTTTGGCACTATCCATCAGGTAAATCTCGAACCCACCTTGTTTGGACCAGCCCGACCGGGCGACGGCGACCGGAATACCGTCAATTTCGGTTTCCCGGAACCAGAAGTATTTCAGGTCTCGCACCCAATCACCAAAGATCGAGGCAACCACAGTTTCCGCCTTGGGACCCTGCACGGCCAGAGGTGAGACATCAGGCTCACTGACTTCCACATCCAATCCGCGCTCTCGTGCGACGGCTTCGGCCCAGAACCAGATATTGCTGTCCGCGATAGACAGCCAGTAGCGGTCTTGGTCCAGCTTCAGTAGGATTGGATCGTTGATAAGCACGCCATGGTGGTTGCAAAGTGGAACATACTTGCCTTGGCCCATCTTGCATTTTGACAGGTCTCGCGGCGCAAGGATTTGCGCCAGACGCCCGGCATCTGGGCCCTTTAGCTGCACTTGCCGCTCTACCGCAACATCCCACATCGAGACATCGTTGATGATGCGCCAGTACTCCTCCTCTGGGCTGCCATAGGAGGTCGGCATCAACATGTGATTGTAAGTTGTCATGGCACACACACCATCGGCCAAGGTGGCCTCATAGAAGGGTGATGTGCGCAGACGCGTGGACGGAGAAATAGAGAACATGGCTTGATCGCGATTTAAGGGAGACAAGAGAAGGCCGCCGGTCCGGGTGGAACCGGCGACCCAAGGTCAGTTGACTGGTGCCACTGACGGGGAGAAAGCAGCCTTAGGTAAGCCAGATATTACGTAGAGTCTGACCAAACCCACCAAGAGTTCCAACCGGATGGGGTGTGTACCCCATGACGTTTTGTGCTGTTGCCTCAAGTTGGTTCTGGAACACGGCGTTCACAAAGCCGCCATCGTCGTTCATCATATGCAACATGTCGCAATACATCTGCGCGCGTTTTGCCTCATCCAATTCGGCGCGGGCCGCCAGGATCATGGAATCGAATTCGTCAGATCCCCACATGGTCTCGTTCCAACTGCCACCCTTCATGTGAGCGATGGTCAGGAAGGCATCGACAGTAGGTCGAGCGTTCCAGCCCGACATGGTCATTGGTTTCTGCATCCAGGTGTGGGTCCAGTACCCGTCCGATGGGGTTTTTATCACATTTACATCTACCGCTCCCTTTGCAGATTGCTGGAAAGTCAAGGCAATGTCGTTTGCCGAATTCCCAGCAGTCTCGGACGTATGGAGGTCGAAGCCCGAAACCCCTGCCTTGTCGAAGTAGAACTTTGCCTTGTCGGGATCGTATTCGGCAGGCTTTACGTCCGGGCACCAGTACTTGTAGGTCGGGCCAATCGGTGTGTCTGCTGAAATAGTACCTATTCCCTTGAACACCTGGTTCAAAACAAGTTCACGGTCCAACGCGTGTTTGACACCTTTTCGGAAATTCGCGTCATTTGTCGGAGCGCGGTCCACCATCATCACCATGTTGGTAAACGAACCAGTCGGTGTATTGTGAAGCGTCACAGCGTCGTTGGAGTTGAGCTGATCAACAGCGAAGGCCGGAACGTCGTATACGGAGTCTACATCCCCCGCTAACAACGCGCTCAACATTGCGTTTGCGTCCGGAACAGGGATGAAATCCAAGCCATCTAGGTAAGGCTTACCGTCCTCATAGTAGTTTTCGAAACGTTCGAAAACCACTCGCTCGCCGGGAATGAATTCCATCACCTTGAACGGGCCGGAGCCAATTGCATTCGTGAAATCGCTGTGCCCGGCTGGATGGATGGACAGATGGTAGTCTGACATGATCACCGGCAGGTCTGCATTGCCCGAGGACAAGGTGATCTTTACGGTCATAGCATCGGGTGCATCGATTGCAGTGACTGTCGAAAGCAGAGCCTTGGCAGGCGATTCCGAACCCTCGGCAATGTGGCGCGACAGGCTTTCGACTACATCGGCTGAGGTGACGTTCTGACCGTTGTGGAAAACTAGGCCATCGCGCAACTTGAATGTCCATTCGGTAGCTGCATCGTTGACACTCCATTCCTCTGCAGCGTCGCCTTCGACCTCAAGCGAGGGTAGCAAACGAGTCAATCGCTGGTAGACGCAATTGCCGTAGACTGCATCCGAAGTATCCGTCATCCTGACGGGCTCTAGGGTATCATCGGTGTTGCCCTGCGCGATCCGCAGCCAACCACCGCGTGTTGGCGACTGAGCGTATGCGGGACCTGCCTGGGCAAGAATGCCGCTGGCTGTGGGCACCAATAAACCAAAAGCGCCTGCGCGTTTGAAAAAACCGCGACGACTGAGCGATCCCGCCTTATATTGGCGTACCAAGCTATCGATGTCGGACATTTTTTCCTCCCAGATGACCGATGCGGGTTGCACCCGCTGTTCATCGAAGTTTGAGCGGACGGCACCCGGTACACAAACAACCGATTCCATGACATTGCCATAACTGAGGTTATGGAAATGTCAGCAGACTTCGAAAAGCCCGGCTGCACCCATACCACCGCCGACGCACATGGTGACGACAACATACCGAACCCCGCGCCGCTTCGCCTCAATCAACGCGTGGCCAACCAACCGGGAGCCAGTCATTCCATAGGGGTGACCGACGGAAATCGCGCCGCCATTCACGTTTAGCCTTTCGGGGTCAATACCCAGCTGATCCCGGCAGGGAATGGCCTGGGCTGCGAATGCCTCGTTCAATTCCCAAAGACCAACGTCATCCACTTTCAATCCGGCACGCTCCAGTAGCTTCGGAACAGCATAAACTGGTCCCATGCCCATCTCCTCCGGAGCGCAACCTGCCACAGCAAGGCCCCGGTATACGCCTAGTGGAGCGAAGCCGCGCCGTTCGGCCATACGGGCCGACATCAGCACACAGGCCGATGCCCCGTCGGACAATTGGCTCGCGTTTCCTGCGGTCACGACACCGGCTTCAACAACCGGCTTCAGCCCCGCAAGCGTTTCGATTGTCGTTCCCGGCCGGTTGCCTTCGTCTTGCCTAATCGTAACGGTTTCTTCGGTAATTTCGCCAGATTCGCGGTTTTTGACCAGCTTGGTCGCTGTTACAGGTACGATTTCATCGTCGAATGCCCCTGCAGCCTGGGCGGCGACAGTGCGCGTTTGCGACAGTGCCGCGAATTCATCCTGTGCCTCACGAGTTACCCCGTGCAGTCGCGCTACATTTTCGGCGGTTACAAGCATCGGCATATACGCGTGCTCTGAGGCTTGGACTACGGCTGGGTCTTTTTCGTCCATGACCCAGTCGAAATACCTGGCCTGCACCGCGGAAATATTCTCTTGTCCTCCCGCCACGACAATGCCCATTCCGTCGACCGAAATCTGTTTTGCCGCTGTGGCAATGGCCATCAGGCCCGAGGCACATTGACGATCGAGAGTCTGGGCTGCCGCCGTTGCCGGGAGACCACCTGCAAGCGCTGCCAGGCGGGCGATGTTCAGGCCGGCAGTCCCAGCGGTCAGGACCGATCCCAGCACCACATCTTCTACCTCTGCTGGATCGATACCGGCCCGACTGACGGCGGCTCGTATGGCGTATCCAGCGAGTGTCGGCGACTTCGAGTTATTGAAGGCACCCTTGAATGCCGACCCTATGGGTGTTCGAGCGGTTGATACGACAACGACATCTTTCATATCACGAACCTTCCTATTAGATGAACCGGGCCCTAAGGGCCTTCTTGTCCAGCTTGCCAACCGACGTTCTTGGCAAGCTGTCGGTAAACTCAATCCGGTCTGGGATCGCCCATTTCGAAATCGCCCCTTGGTCTACCGCCACATCGAACGCCATACGAAGACGGTCGTAGGTTTTTTCGGTTTCATCACAGCAGGTAACAATCAGCATAGGGCGTTCCCCCCATTTCGTGTCTGGAACGCCAATGGCGGCCGCTTCACTCACACCTTCAACGGTGCTCGCGAGGTTTTCCAATTCAAGCGAAGACACCCATTCGCCTCCGGTCTTGATCACATCTTTAACCCGGTCGGTGATCCGCAACGTGCCCGTTTCGTCGATGAACCCGACATCTCCAGTATGCAGCCAGCCGCCTTGCCAAAGTGCCCCCGTCCCGGCCTCGTTTTTCAGATAACCTTGAGTTAGCCAGGGCGCGCGCGCCACAATTTCTCCCGTCGTCCTTCCATCGCGAGGGGCATCGTTCATATCCCCATCAACCACACGGATTTGCACAAATGGCGCGGGTTTTCCTGTTGCAATCCGAGCACTCAGCGGTGTTTGCGGGTCCCGCGTGGCCATCATGTCCGCCACTGTCAGGAACGGACAGGTCTCTGACATGCCATAGGCAGCGTGCACGTCAACTCCGTGCTCTAATGCCTGCCTTGCCAGACCTTCGGACAGAGCAGAACCGCCTATGATGACCTTCCAGTTGCTGAGATCTGTTTGCGCGACTTCAGGTGCATTCAGAAGCATCGCAAGTATCGTCGGTACACAATGCGAGAACGTAACACCGTGCTTTTCGATTAGCCCCAACAGGCGGGCGGGATCGTAACGACCAGGATAGACTTGTTTAAGGCCCATCAATGTGGCGACATAGGGTATGCCCCAACCATGCACATGAAACAGCGGGGTTATCGGCATGTAGACATCGCTTCGGTTCAGCCCGCCGCCTGGTACCGGGCCTAATCCGGCCGCGACCGCCATTGTGTGCAAAACCAGTTGGCGCTGGGAGTAGCTGACCCCCTTGGGATCACCTGTGGTACCGGTCGTGTAGAAAAGCGTCGCTCGGATATTCTCGTCAAAATCCGGGAATTCTTGCTCCGGTTCGCACTGCTGCAGCAGGGCCTCGTACTCGCCTTCCGAGGACTCCACCTCGGGGAACACCCCATCGTCGCTGAGGATTACCAACCGCCAAGGCCGCTCGATCCGCTCAGAGATCTCGAGTAGAAGTGGCAAAAAGTCGACGTGGCACAGGATTACGTCGTCCTCTGCATGGTTGATCGTGTAGAGGATCTGATCCGGCGACAATCGGATGTTCACGGTATGCAGCGTGGCCCCGATCATCGGAATAGCAAAGAAACACTCGAGATACCGATGGCTGTCCCAATCCAGAACGGCCACAACGCTACCCTCACCCACGCCAAGTGAGCGCAACGCCCCTGCAGCCTGGCCGACGCGCCTGGCAAAAGTGCGGTAGTCATACCGCTTCGTATCGGCGTGTACGATCTCCTGATCTGGCGTGTTTGCCAGCGGCGTGGCGAGGATTTGCTTGATCAACAATGGGTAGGAATAGGCAGTCATGGGCATCTCCGATCGCCCCAGTCTTTGCGTTCTCCAGCCCTGCGGAACAAACAACAAAATCTCGGTCTTTGCCCAAACAAAAGAATACACATGCCTTTGCTATAACCAAAACGACCCCAATCTGGTCGCTATGGTTGTTTGTCTCGCTTCAAGCTTGCGCCGAATATGCCGGAAGCCTTGAAGGGAGGACCAAGGTGTACCGAATTATTCTGACCCGCCTGGCTCAGGGTTTACTAACCTTGCTCCTTGCTTCCATCATTATCTTCGGCGCGACGGAAATCCTTCCGGGCGACGTTGCTGAAGCCATTCTAGGACAAAGCCGCACCGAAGAATCGCTTGCCGCGCTTCGCGAAGAGATGGGACTCAACCGCCCTGCAGTAGTGCGTTATCTCGATTGGCTGGGCGGTATGATT
This sequence comes from Ruegeria sp. CDSA241, assembly GCF_059611265.1. NCBI lineage: Bacteria > Pseudomonadati > Pseudomonadota > Alphaproteobacteria > Rhodobacterales > Roseobacteraceae > Ruegeria > Ruegeria sp. CDSA241. The sequence goes on along the minus strand of NZ_JBXWPF010000026.1, from coordinate 41,574 downwards.
CAAGGGGATCTGGGGACATCATTGGCCACCAAGCGACCTGTGGCTGACATGATAGAAAGCCGTATGTGGAACACTCTGCGGCTTGCGCTTTTGGCAGCGGCAATCTCGGTTCCGATGTCTTTGGCTCTTGGCCTTTGGTCCGCGATGCGCGCCGGTGGCCGGATCGACAAAACTCTTGCCATGACCACACTTGCGTTGATTGCAGTGCCTGAATTCTTCATTGGTCTCATTCTGATGAAAGTTTTTGCAGTCGAACTAAAGTGGCTCTCCGCGTCAGCCAACACGCGGCCCTACTTTGATTTCTGGCAGAATTTCCGGGCCTTGGCTCTCCCCGTAGCCACCCTCAGTTTTGCCGTTCTGGCGCACATGATGCGGATGACACGTTCGTCCGTCATCAACATCTTCACCTCCCCATACTTGGAGATGGCAGCACTCAAGGGCTTGCCCAAGCGTAGGCTGGTTTTGCGCCACGCGCTGCCTAACGCGCTGTCGCCGATCTTCACGGTTATTGCACTTAATCTGAGTTACATGGTGTCCGGTGTCATTATCGTTGAAACCGTGTTTGGCGTACCCGGCTTAACGCGGCTTCTGGTCGACGGTGTCACTCTGAGGGACATTCCACTCATCCAGGCCTGTGCAATGATTTTTGGCACTGTCTATATCCTTCTGAATCTACTGGCCGACGTCCTGTCCATCATGGCGAACCCGCGCTTAAGGTACCCAAAATGAGCGAAGCAACCGATATCCCCACTCCCCGGGCCTCCGTCTTTGCGGGCCTGCGCCTGACCTGGACTGCAGGTATTGCCGGCGCGGTGCTGCTGTTCTGGCTCATCCTTGCGTTTTTTGGGCCATGGATCGCACCCCATGGTGAAGCCGAAATCATCTCAGGCCAGACCTTTGCACCGATAGGCGAAGGCGGTTTGCTGGGTACTGACAAGCTGGGACGAGATGTATTGTCCCGCCTGATCTATGGAGTACGTACAACGCTGTTGCTGGCACTTGTCACCACCATGATCTCTTTTTTATTCGGCGTCGCACTCGGTTTTGCCGCCGCGATTCTGAGAGGCTGGTTCGATATCGTAGTAAGCCGCGTTGTCGAGGCATTCATGGCTTTCCCCTCCACCCTATTGGCTTTGGTTGTCATAGGCGCCTTCGGTACTTCTATCACAGTGCTTGTTCTGACTGTTGGGTTGGTCCTCTCGACCAGCGTATTCCGTGTCTCTCGAGCACTTGGCTATGACATCGGCGTTATGGATTTTGTCGAGGCTGCCCGTGCGCGGGGCGAAGGCACCTGGTGGATTCTGACACGTGAGATCTTACCCAATTCCATGGCCCCCTTGATTGCCGAGTTTGGCCTTCGATTCACCTTTTCGATCCTGTTCCTTTCGGGCCTGTCGTTTCTTGGCCTAGGAGTGCAAGAACCTGCGGCCGACTGGGGGCTCATGGTGCAGGAAAACGTGGGGGGGCTGTTCCTCGGTTCGTCCGCAGCGCTTATACCAGCTGCATGCATTGCCTCCTTGACCGTTTCCATGAACCTGCTTGTTGACTGGTTCCAACAGCGCCAGCAAGGCGAAACTGTTCTGGAGAAGATCGACCAATGACCGACATTCTGACCATCAAGGACCTGCGCGTCGAGGGACGCCCCCCAGGCGGTAACTATGTGCCAATTGTCAAGGGCGTGTCCATGAGCGTCGCCGAGGGCGAAGTGTTGGCACTCATTGGCGAAAGCGGCTCGGGCAAATCTACAATCTCTCTGGCATCAATGGGTTTTGCCCGCCCCGGATGTCGCATCTCAGGGGGTGAAGTCTGGCTGAACGGACGGGACATTATGAAATTGCCCCCACGCGACCGCCACAGCTTGCGCGGGGACGAAGTGTCTTACGTGGCACAATCGGCGGCAGCCAGCTTCAACCCTGCGCTTAGGATCGGCAAGCAAGTTATCGAGGCACCTCTTTGGCATGGCACCGGAGATGCCGAAACTCTGACCGCGAATGCAATAGAGCTTTACCGCAAACTTGACTTGCCCGCCGCGGAAACCGTCGGCGACAAGTTTCCACATCAGGTTTCGGGCGGTCAGTTGCAGCGCTTGATGGCTGCAATGGCCATGTCCTGTGGACCCGACCTTCTGATACTCGACGAACCCACCACTGCGCTTGACGTAACGACCCAGATCGAGGTGCTGAAAGCCTTTAAGGACATTATCCGCGATCAGGGTACCGCCGCGATTTATGTCACACATGATCTCGCCGTAGTCTCGCAGGTGGCTGACCGAATTCTAGTGCTAAAAAACGGCGAGATGGTCGAGGAAGGCACAACGGATCAGATCTTGCATCACCCACAGCACGAGTACACTCGCACACTGATGGAGGCTGTCCGTCCTGCTCCACACTTGGTGGATCACGTGGAGACAGATCTGGCTCAGAGGCCGGTGATTTCGGCACGGAACGTGACTGCGGGTTATGGCGCTCTGACCATTCTCTCTGATGTATCCGTCGATGTACCTGCCGCTTCGGTCGTGGGCGTAATTGGCGAAAGTGGTTGTGGAAAAAGCACACTTGCCCGAGTTGTTGCGGGCCTCACACCGTTAAAGGGCGGAGAAGTCCAACTCGATGGCAATACCGCCGCTCCAGCAGTGAAGGATCGGTCGATTGAAACGCTCAAGGATTGCCAGATCGTCTTTCAAATGGCTGACACGGCGCTAAATCCTCGGCAACGGATCAGCGATATCCTGGGCCGTCCGCTGGAATTCTATCTGAACCTCAAAGGGCGCGCACGCGCGCAGAAGGTCGGCGACCTCTTGGAACTGGTCGATCTTCCTCGCGATTTCGCCTCCCGATATCCCGGAGAGCTGTCTGGTGGGCAAAAGCAACGCATTAATCTCGCTCGCGCGCTTGCCGCCGAGCCCAAGGTGATCCTTTGTGACGAGGTGACTTCGGCGCTGGACACCGTGGTGGCCGCAGGTGTGATCGAACTCCTGAAATCGCTGAAGGACAAACTGGGCGTCGCCTACATGTTCATCAGTCACGATCTTTCCACCGTAGCTTCTTTCGCCGATGAGGTGGTTGTACTGTATGCCGGACGTGTCGTCGAAAAGGGACCATCAAAAGCGGTTTTTCGCCCGCCTTTTCACCCCTACACAAAGCTGTTGCTATCTTCGGTGCCCGAGATGCGCCAAGGCTGGCTGGAAGGCGTGGCAGATACAAGCGAGGCAAAGGCGGCTAGTGCTGGCAGCGTCGAAATCGGTGCGCGGGGCTGCCCCTTCGCCAACCGCTGCACCCATATCATTGCGGGAACATGTGATACTCGGACTCCACCTTTGCATGACCTACCCGGTGGATTGAGCATCGCTTGCCATTTGACCCAGACGAACCTGCCCCTAGGCTGACGTCGCCTCAGTCCACCAGCGCCTGGTAACTCAGAACTCTCAGCTCACGGCGCAGAGTATAGGCGCTCGAAGGAATTAGCTGCGTCATAAGTATCACAGTCATCTCCTCGATCGGGTCCACCCAAAAGGCGGTCGAGGCCATACCGCCCCAGGCAAATTCACCGGGTGAGCCGATGATCTTGGCCCGCGCCGGGTCTAACATCACCGACACACCGAGTCCGAAGCCAACCCCCTCAAAGGTAGTTTCGCTGAAATGAGCCTGTCCCCGGCTCGCCAAATCGCCGCCCATGTGATTGCATACCATTAGATCAAAAGCCTTGCGCCCCAATAACCTGCCTCCGTCACATCTGCCGCGCCGAAGAAGCATCGTTGCAAAACGCTGGTAGTCGTCCATTGTGGAGAGCAGCCCACCGCCCCCGCTTTCCAAGGTAACCGGCGCAATGAAACCTTGCTGATCATCAGAAGCAACAAAGCCGCCTGGCGCGCGGTCATAGAGCGTGGCCAAGCGGCCAGACTTATCGGCCGATACGGCGAAGCCTGTGTCCACCATTCCGAGCGGATCAAAGATCCGTGTCTTAAGAAATTCGCCGAGAGTCTGACCACTGATAACCTCGATCAAATGGCCGAGAACATCCGTCGAAAGGCCATAAAACCAACGGTCACCCGGCTGAAAGGCCAAGGGAAAACTGGCTAGCACTTCAACAGCTTCCGCCATCGTCGTAAGACCTCTGTCAAAATCGAGACCGCTATCCGAAAGGGCACGCTCCAGCTCGTTTCCCTGCGGATCACCATAGACGATCCCCGCCTGGTGTGTGAGAAGATCATGGATTGTAATACCCCGGTCAGCTGGCTCGGTCTCGTTCAGAGCGTGACCAGGACCCTTCCAGACCTGCGGGTTTGAGAAACCTGGGAGAAAGTCGCAAACGGGCTGATCCAGTTGAAACGCCCCTTCTTCGTAGAGCATAAGCAGGGCGAGCGAGGTCACAGGTTTGGTCATCGAATAAATGCGCCAAATAGTATCAGGTAATACAGGCCGCTTCGACTTTGCATCGGCAAATCCCGCACGCTCCGAAAAACATATCTTTCCCCGGCGAGATATTTGCACAGCCAGACCAGAAAGGCGTCCGTCATGCACATGGGCGTTCATCCAATTGGTGATGCGCGACAGCTTAATCGGGTCTAATCCCAAGGTATCTTCTGGTTGCAAGTCGTCAGCTCCATATTGTCTCAACGTCAATCTGCACCGAGATTCTCTTGGCGTTCAAGCGATGGATAATCTATCTATAACCTAACTGAAATTATGCTTGAGTTGGCCATGAGCACACGGCGACTTCCCCACCTGACCTGGCTGCGCGCATTCGAAGCGTCGGCCAGGCATCTGAGCTTTACCCATGCGGCGCAGGAACTGAACCTGACACAAGCAGCGATCAGCAAACAAGTGAAATTGCTGGAGCATTACTTGCGCGAGCCGCTCTTTGAGCGCAAACCCAGAAGTCTGGTCCTGACCAAAGTGGGCGCCGCCTATCTACCGAAGGTCAGAGACGGCTTTGAACGCCTGGCCGCGGGAACCGAGGAAGTGTTTGGCCTGCGGCGCTCCGAAGTCCTGACCGTGCGGGCGCCGGTCGGGTATTCAGTTAACTGGATCGCGCCGCGACTTCAGGGATTCTTTGACCGCCACCCGGACACTGAAGTGCGTCTGGTCTCAAGTGTATGGGGAGATCAGTTCGACAATGAGCGGTTTGATCTCGATATCCAATACGGCACAGGGAAGTGGCCAGGATACAAAGCCGACCGGTTAACTTGGGAGGTGATCAAACCGGTTTGCTCTCCAATTTTGCTTGAGGGTTCCAAAGCGATCCGCAAACCAGATGATCTTGCCCACCATCGCCTGCTACACGTGCTCGGTTACGAGGAGGGTTGGGCTGACTGGTTGCGTTATGCAAAGGCAAGCGGTGTCAACTCGGGACAGGGGTTACAGTTCGACACCTCGCTGCTTGCTTTCGAGTTTGCCTCTCGTGGTGGCGGTGTAGCTTTAGCACGGTCCTCAATGTGCGGCGTCGAGATCGAGCGCGGACGACTTGTTGAACCCTTCGAGCTCGAAGCGCCCCTGCAGGAGGCTTTCTACTTGATCGCACCGGAAGCGGATCGCGACCATCCTGATGCCCAAAATTTTCGCGAGTGGCTGATCGAGACGTCAGAAAACGACCTCGAAAACAAGCGCATTCGAGAGACCTATCCGGCTTGAAGCCGCACGCCTGCGTCAAGACGAATGGTCTCGCCGTTCAGCATTGGGGTTTGGATGATGTTAACGGCAAGGCGCCCAAATTCCGCGGGCTCGCCAAACCTGTTTGGAAACATCCGGCCATCTAGCATCCCGTCGATTACCTCCTGCGGAATATGATCAGCGATCGGAGTGCGAAATAATCCGGGCGCAATTGTCATGACCCGCACTCCGCGGGGCATGAATTCACGGGCGGCCTGCAATGTCAGACTGGCAATCGCGCCCTTTGAAGCCACATAAGCCCCCTGCCCAATTTGACCCTCGATTGAAGTAATCGAGCCTGTGTTGATGATAATCCCGCGCTCGCCATCTTGATTGAGCGGCTCCTGCTGCATCATCCGGGCTGCGCATTTCGTCATGACGCTGACGGTTCCCATCAGGTTGACGTTGATCACCCTCGCGAAAGCTTCCATATCAACTGGACCGTCCCGTCCGACAAGTCGCATACCGCCGGGGATGCCCGCACAGTTGACAACTATGCGAATTGGTCCGCTCCGGTCTTCGGCCAGATCCAAAGCGGCCTCGACCGCAGAACTGTTGATAACATCACAACCTATGCCAAGCGCGCCGATTTCCGCTGCCGCGTTTTTTACCCGAACTTCATCGAGGTCCAGCAAGGTAACTCGTGCTCCGGCTTTGCTGAGCGCCTGTGCAGTAGCAAGCCCCAGTCCTGATCCTGCCCCGGTCACGATCGCAGATAGTCCTTCAATATCCATGCGTGATAATCTCCGTTTGTTCAAAACTTCTTAACCCAGAACCAGAAGTTAAACATCGAAGTTCTATTTACCCTTTGGCCAACCAAAAATCATTTTGCCTCCGCGTGCAGTGCAATATGTCGGGACGGACGGGTCACAAACCTGCGCTGTTGTTTGGAACAATTGCTCCGCGATAAGCGACTTCAGGCGGGTTGAGTCACACCCGCGACATGCCTTGTTGACAACTTCGGCAGGATATCCCGACAGACGTAAATGCCGCGCTGAGAAGAAGTTCAGTTTAGGTGATCGAAACTGGATGATCGAAGAGTGGGTCGGATCACTCTAAAAGATTCGGCCCAGGTCAAGGACTGCAAAGCGGCCAATCCGTGCCTTCCCCGCTGACACCTAGCTCGGCAACTGCAAACCCGTCAAATGACAGAAAGGCAGACGTCTCGAAGCGTTGTGGCCAGCTCTCCCATATAGGTGTCATCGTAACCCGAGTCATTCTCCAGCACACTTAAGAATGCACAGCTGGTGCCGGTGACCATATCCACCATGAGGAACTGCCCTCCATAGCCAGCATGACCGATTAATCGACCGTCGGTCATGGTCTGGTTTGAGTACTTGAGCCAATTCTTGGGTGGTGTCATCGCTGGCGCGCGGCGGATCAGAGTTTTTTGCAGGAAACCGGTGTTGGCCATAGGTCGACCGTGCAGGTCGCGGCCTTCCCGCGCCAGTAGCAACCCGAACCGCGCGAGGTCGCGCACGCTTAGGCAACCGCCACCGGAAAACGCTGGGTGCCCGTCCTTGCTGAGGCTGATGTGAAACGCGCCCTCGTATCCTGCGGCATCAGCAATCTCTTCGATTTGCTCAGCCATTGGAATGGGCGAAACCTTGGCCGCTATCAGGGTCAGGACATCCGTGTTCGCGGATTTATAATCGGCTTGTCGCACCCCCGAGTTTGCCCTGAAACCAGTAATCGAGGCCGCAAATTCCGCAAGCGTGATTTCCTTTTCACCCACGCCGGGCAAGCGCCAACCCAAGGCGACCTCTTCAGTATAGCAGTCGGCATCGGGGTCAGCATAATCCTCGGTGAAGTCGTTATCGACGTTCATATCGAGCAGAGATTGAATGCTGGCCTCGGCATACCCGCTGCCGATACCCGGCAGATAGTCGCGGACCTGCGCGTCCAATGACAACAGCCCCTGTGCAAGCAGACGACCTATGATTAAGTGGATGTGTAGCTTTGTCACTGACTGGATGGAATGCGGCGCTGAGGTCGAAAAATCATCTGCGGCTTTTTCCAGAATGATCTGGTCATTCTTTAAACAGCAGAACGCAGAGAAAGCCGGATGGGCAAGCATTTGTGCCAGTTCAGGCACTCGGGCGCACAGATTCTGCTCGGCGGCTTCCAGCTGCAAAACCTCTCTGGAACGCACCATGAGACATCGGCGGAACAGCCGATATGCATTGTGGAACCCATGCCGGCGAAATTCCGGCTGGTTCCACCGCTGCTTGTTGTCGTCTCCAACAGCCAGATCGGGATTGGGTATGATCCTATTCCTGCTCATGACCGGGGCACCTGGATCAGGGCATCAACGGCGACGATGTGATCTGGGTAGACAAACATAGGGTTGATCTCGATTTCTGCGACCTCGCCGCGCGCCTTTAGGAATTCAGTGCACAACCGGTGTAGCGCATCCGCAATTCGTGGAATGTCCGCCTGTCGACTGCCCCGGTACCCCTCTAACAAGCGAGCTACACGGAGCGAACACAATGCGCGCTCGATCTCGTCTTTTGAGGCAGGCAACAACACAGTGCGCGCATCTCGGACCAATTCGGTCAAAACACCGCCGCTACCGATGACCAAACTGGGACCAAATTGCGGATCAGCACGCAGCGTGACGATCAGCTCTGCAAGCGGCTTGGGCGACATGGCTTCGATCAGGAAGCGATCCGTCACCGCCGCGCGGTCATACGCCGCAACCGATGCCGTCATTGCCTTGATCGCCGAAGACAGCCCCTCTGCATCCTTGATCCCCAAAGCGACCGCGCCCGCTTCGGTCTTGTGAGGCAAGCTTGGTGACATCATTTTCAGTGCGACCGGATAGCCGATATCCTGCGCAACGCCAGCTGCCTCGGCCGCATTGCAGACATGTCCGTTTGGCACAGCAACAGCCATTTGCCTGAGCCAGGATTTACCTTTGTCTTCGGTCAATACCATTGGGTTCTGTATAGTTGCACCGGGTCGCAAGGCAGCAGGCCGGTCAATCCTTGTCCGCGCCCTTGCTTCGGACCACCAAATAGCATCACGCATGGCATTCAACGTCTCGTGAATACCCTGCATAGGCGCAACCCCCAGTTCAATGAGATGTCTGCGGGTCCCACGATCAAGATTTTCAGGTAGGGTCGCGCAGATCGCTGCCGGGACGGAGTGTTCCTGAGCGGCCTGCGCAAAAGCTGCAGCATCGTTCTGGTAGTAGATCTTGGACGCGTCCAACCCTTCTGCCGGGTAGTCCTGCACCAGAACAGCCAGATCCGCGTTGAGGGCCGATAGCGCCGTGGCAAAAACCGGGTAAGTCTTATCGCCCTGTCCCCAGATCGGGGTCGTATAATCCAGCGGGTTGGAAACCGTCGCGATCTCAGGCAGCAAACTGGTCAGGCTTTCCTGCCCTGCAGAGCCCACTTTGGGAAAGCACACACCAATCCTTTCCGAGTGATCTGCGAGCATCGTCGCCCCGCCCCCAGAACAGGTAAAGCCAGCGACACGCCTGCCTTGCGGCGCGCCTGCTACGCAGAGGTACTTCAGCGTTTCCAGAAACTGCGAAGGGCTGGTGACGTCGATCACCCCGGTGCGATCAAACAGTGCCTGATAAAGCTCGCTCGAACCGGACAGAGAGCCGGTGTGACTGACCGTCAGAGTCGCCCCAATGGCGGAATTGCCGGTCTTCAGTGCGACAACCGGAACCCCCCGATCCAGGGCTTTCAGCGCGGCGCGTTCAAAAGCAGCAATGTCACGCAACCCTTCGATGTGCAATCCAATGGCGCGCACAGCCGGGTCTTCAGCAAAGGCATCCAGGAATTCCTCAATCCCCAAGACCGCCTGATTGCCTGCAGAAACCATGTAGGCCATTGGCAATGAACGCGCGCTCATGGTGATGTCGGATGAGAACATACCGGACTGGGTAATGATCGCCGCACCGTATCCCGGCGACCAGCCGCCATGTTCAAATGACCAAAGAGCGGCATTGTCGATATAGTTGATCATGCCATAGCAGTTTGGGCCGATCAGAGCCATATCTCCGGCGACTTCGATCAGATCTCGTTCCGATTGTATGTCGCCAGTTTCCTTGAAGCCCGCGGAAAAACAAACGACGCCACCTGCACCCATCTGCTCCAATTCTCTCAGGGCATCAGTCACCCCGGCCGCAGGGATAGCGAGATAGACGGCATCAGGTGGCTCCGGCAGGTCCGAGATGCTGGGAACACAGCCCACGCCATCCAGATCGGCGCGTTTGGGATTAACGGCCCACATTTGCCCTTGAAATCCACGCCGGCGGGCTTCGCGCACGGCAATGGTCGCATCACGTCCACCAATAAACGCGATGTGGCGCGGCTTTAAGAGACGCTCAAGATTTTCGCGCCGCGCCGGCGTCATGCGCCAAGTGGCCTCAGGATGGACCTGGTGATGATGTGGCGTTGGATTTCGCTGGTGCCGTCCCATATCCGCTCCAATCGGCTATCGCGCCAGAACCGTTGGATCGGCATTTCCTCCATCAATCCCATGCCACCAAAAATCTGAACGGCATCATCGGCGATCTTGTTTAGCATCTCTGAGCAATAAACCTTGACCATTGCTGCATCTGCATCACCCATGACACCCGCTTCGGCACGTGCAACGGCGTCTTGCACCATCAAATCGGCCGCGCGCAACGTCATCGCACCGTCCGCCAAACGGAAGCCGGTGGCCTGAAACGTACCGATCGGTTTACCGAATTGCTTGCGCATTGCGGCCCACTCGGTCGCCAGGTCAAGGATGCGTTCGGCCTTACCGCAGCAGGTCGCGCCGACCCAGATACGCCCCATGCCGAGCCACTTTCCCGACAGCTCAAGCCCGTGACCCTCTTCGCCCAGGATCTGGTCCGGACCAAGACGCACATTTTCGAAACTCAATTCAAAAGTCTTATAACCGCGATAGCTCACGCAATGCGTCCCTTCGCGGCAGTCGAACCCCGGAAGGCCCACATCGACCAGAAAAGCCGTCACCCGTTTGCGTGGGCCGCGTGGTGTTTCATCTGTACCAGTTGCAGCAAATACAATCGCGAAATCCGGCATGCAGGGACCGGAGATAAAGTGCTTGGATCCATTCAGGATCCAGTCATCCCCGTCGCGTATCGCATTGGTCTTCATCCCCATTACATCCGAACCTGCGTCAGGCTCTGTCAAGGCAAAGAGCTCACGCTTTTCACCGCGCACGGCAGGAAGCAAATATCGCTCACGCTGGTCTCCTTCGCAGGCCATCAGCAATTCCGTCGGGCGCGCCGCCCAGCTTTGCAGCGCATGGCTTGTACGGCCGTATTCCCTCTCGATCAGGGACATGGGCCCATATCCCAGCCCTCCGCCACCGACCTCTTCGGGCAGGTTGCAGGCGAAGAGGCCCAATTCATGCGACCTCGCCTCAATCTGGCGGCCGATCTCCTCGGGCACATAGCCTAAGCGGTCCACCTCTTCTTCATGCGGATACATCTCTGTTTCGACAAATCGGCGAACAGTGCTAACCAGAAGCTCTGTTTCGTGACTGGTTTCCAGATTCATGGCAACCTCATTCATTCTGCCTGAGCCCGCGCGTTTCGCCGCGACAGAACGGCAGAAACGGCAAAGGCAATCAGGGTGATGGCAATCAGGATCACGGCAGCGGCAGCCACTGTCGGATCGGTGTTTTCACGGATGCCGTTCCACATGCGGCGCGGCAGCGTGTAGACGCTGTATTTCGAGATGAACAAGGTCACCACGATTTCATCCCAGCTGAGGATAAAGGCAAAGAGCGCCCCGGCAAAAACCCCCGGCCTGATCGAAGGCAGGATCACCCGGCGCATGGTGGTCCAGTTGGAGGCCCCGAGATTCTTGGAGGCTTGTTCAAGCTTGGGATCAAACGTTGCCAAAGACGCGCTGACCGTGATCAGCACCATTGGGGCTGCCAGGATTGTATGCGCAAGGATCAAACCGGCGTAGCTGTCCAATAGACCCAGAGGGATCCACAACCGATAGAACGCCATGGCGGAAATAATCTGCGGTATGATCAAAGGCAGCAGCAGAAAGGCGCGAACCAATTCGCTGTACCGCGATGACACCCGCCATAGACCGATCGCACAAAGCGTGCCTAAAAGCGTCGCTAATGCGGAGCAGGACAGGGCAATCACGCCACTTTGGAAAAAACTCGACAGCCATTCCTCACTGGTGAACAGCTTTTGGAAATGACGCAAAGAATACTCGCGCTGCGGCATGGACAAAAAGCGTTTCGGCGTCAGTGAGACAGGGATGGCAATCAGGGCCGGGGTCACCAGAAACAACAGCAGCACCCAGGCCCCCACGCGGTTGAAAAATGAGAACAGGCCCGGCTTCATCGCGCTGCCCCCCCGAACACCGTGCTCAGCTTCATGAACCGCGACATGATCCAAAGCATCGCCAGAACGCCAAACAGCATGATGGCCGCCAGCATCGCCGCCGTGCCCCACTTCAAGGTTACCAGTAACTGAACCGAGATGTATTCCGCCACCATCAGCACCTTGCCGCCGCCCAATACGGCCGGTGTGACATAAAACCCGAGGCTGAGGATGAAGACCAACAGGGTCGAAGCCACAAGCCCCGGCATGGTCATCGGCAGGTAGACCCGCCAGAAGGTCTGGCTTCCGCTGGCCCCCAGGTTGCGCGAGGCGTCCATCACCCTCTGATCAATGGATTGCATTGAGACCAGCAATGGCAACACCGCATAGGGGATCATGTAGTGCACCATTCCAATCAGAACGCCCAACTCGTTGCGCATGAAGGCGATGGGTTCAGCAACCAGGCCGATGTCTTCCAATGTGACATTGACCAGCCCCTTGCGTCCCAGCAACATGAGCCAGGCGAAAGTGCGTACGAGAATGGAGATCCAGAACGACACCAATAGCAGGGTCAGCATGTAAGTCTTCTGGCGTTGATGGCAGTGTACCATCGCATAGGCGATGGAGTAGCCGAAAATGACGCTGAAGACCGTCGTGATGATGCAGATGCGTACCGTGGTCCAGACAATGCGGATCAGGGCGTCACCTTCCGTCAGCTTGGCATAGTTGCCGAACCCGGGCTCGGGGTCTGTCACGCTTAGCCAAAGGATATTCAGGATCGGCCCCAGATAGAGCGCGACCACCATCAGCAGCAAAGGCGCGATAATCAGCCATCCTGGGTGGATATGACGGTTTAAGGCTTGCATTCAGAGCTTTCGGAAAGGGTTTGGCAACCCGACCCTTAGGATCGGGTGACCATAAGCTAAAGCGATCAGCTGATCGCTTCGAGGAAGGCATTCACCGCGTCGCCGCCGTTGTTGCCCCACCATTCCGGATCGTTGTAGACGATCTTGTCGATGTTCATGGCCGAGGTTATCGCATAAGGCTGTTGGTCCTCGGGAATCTGGTCAAAGGCCTCGGGATTTGACGGGGTCATGCCAAGGCAATCCAATAGCGCCAACTGCGCTGGTATGTCCTGCGCCGTGGCGATGAAATCCATGACTGCGGCACCAGCCGGGTTGCCCTTGGGCACAATATAGGCCCCCGGCATCGCCATCGCCTGATTGTTCACCAACTTGTACTGGCCATCAGTGTCGTTTTCGATGTTGCGACCTCGGTTCTGCCAGATGATCGCCATCGAGACCTCGTTGTTGACCACCATCGAGTGAACTTCCGATCCCGAGCCCCAGTAAAGGCTGTCATCTTTGATCGACTGGATTTTGTTCAAAGCGCGGTCCATATCAAGCGGGTAGAGATCGCTGCCAGCGACGCCATCGGCCATCAATGCGGCCTCGAGCGACCCATTTGCCCATTTGTAAAGCGCACGGGTCCCGGGGAATTTCTCGGTATCAAAGAAATCGGCCCAGTTTTGCGGTGGATTATCGCCATAGGCTTCAGTGTCATACACAAAGGCATACCCGTAGAGGATGATCGACACCCCATATTCCAGCGCATAGCCGGGCAGCGTTTTATCCTTGGACACCACGGAATAGTCAATCGGCTCCAGATGCCCGGTTGGTCCAAGTGACACGGCGTTGAATAAGTCCGCATCCGCCACATCGGCAGTCACATTGCCACTGTCGACCATTTCCTTGATCTTGCCTTCCAGCGGACCAGAGGTATCAAACTTCAAACCTTTGCCGGTTTTAGCGGTAAAGGCCTCACCGATGGCCGAGCCATGGCATTCTTCGGATTGGCCGCCCCAGTTCCACATCACGACATGGTCTGCCGCCGCTTCGGCGTCGCCCGCCAGTACCGCATTCATTGCAACACCCGAGGCACCGCAAAGCGCAAGAAACGTGCGCCGGTCCATACGGCCAGCCCTAAACGCCTGGGCACTTTCGGCAAGCATTTCCTTTTTGAATTGTTTATCGTGCATTTTCTTCCTCCCATTTGATCCGAGATTTGACCCGGCTTTCGGTCATGACGCCTCTGGGCGTTCTGTGTTGGGGTGCCTAGCCCGTTTGTAGCTCCACTGCTGCTGAGTCCTTCCAAAGCAAATCCACCCGCACCCCCTCTGTCAGATCAGAGGCGTTGCGCCAGACGTCGATATCTACCTCAATCTCGGCCCCTTCGTCGGTGTCCACGATGATCCGCTGCATCGAGCCGAAATAGGTGATGCTGCGAATGGCGCCCCTCATCCGGGCCTCGGTGTTTTCGTTGCCAGGCATCAGATCAATTTTTTCTGGGCGCAGGGCAAAGACCTTTCCGTTTTGATGAATAAAGTTCGATTTCCCGAGGAAACTGGCGGTGAACTGATTGATCGGGCGCTCGTACAGCTCTTTTGGCGTTCCGACCTGCTCGATCGCGCCGTCGCGCATGATCACGATGCGGTCAGACATCGACAGTGCCTCTTCCTGATCATGGGTGACATAGATGAAGGTGGTGCCAACGCGGCGATGAATGTCCTTGAGCTGCTCCTGCACTTCGACACGCAGCTTTTTGTCCAGCGCTCCCAGCGGTTCGTCCAGCAACAGCACAGGCGGCGCAAAACACAAGGCACGTGCAAGGGCCACACGTTGTTGCTGACCACCAGACAACTGCCCCGGTTTGCGATCTGCAAACTCCTGAAGCTGAACCAGCTCCAGCATCTCGTCGACACGGTTCCGAATTTCGTCGGCGGGGCGTTTACGCACGCTTAGCGCATAACCTACGTTGTCGCGAACAGTCATATGGGGGAACAAAGCATATCCTTGAAACACCATGCCGAAGTTGCGCTTTTCGGCGGGCACATTCGAGATGGACGCACCGTCCAGCGCAATCTCTCCTTTCGATATGTCGAGAAACCCGGCGATCATCATCAACAAGGTGGTTTTGCCCGATCCCGACGGGCCTAACAGCGTCAGGAACTCTCCATTTCGGATATCCAGGCAGATGTCGTTGACAGCACGGAACTGACCAAAAAACTTGGAGACATTGCGAATTTGCAAGCTACCGGTTTGGGTTGGATCAGCCATCCGCCCCCCTCAGGTTCAGCTTGTTGCGCGACTCTTGCGGTGTCAGGATCCGCCCACCCATCCGTTCGATAATCTCTCGGGCGCGGGTGACAAGCTGGCCGTTTGTCGCCAGAACCCCGCGATCAAGGTAGATGTTGTCCTCAAGACCGACACGCACATTCCCGCCAAGCGCGACAGCTGCGGCTGCCATCGGCATCTGCCCCCGCCCAATCCCAAAACTGGCCCAGCTGGCGCCTACGGGCAGTTGCGCCTTCATGGCCGCCATGGTTTCCACCGTTTGATCGGCCCCCCATGGAATTCCAAGGCACAACTGGAACATCGGCGGAGCATCAATCAGCCCCTCCTCCACCATCGCCTTGGCAAATCGGATATGGCCGAGATCAAAGACCTCAAGCTCGGGCTTCACACCCCATTCCTGAACCAGTGCCGCCATCCGACGCAGTGTCGGTGGCGTGGAAATATAGATCATGTCCGTGTCGGAAAAATTCAGCGTGCCACAATCGAGAGAGCAGATTTCAGGCAGGCATTCCTTGATATGGGCCAGCCGTTCTTCTGGTCCGATCATGTCGGTGCCCGGACCGGGCATGGCGGGATTGGACGGGTCTGAAATCCAATCGCCCCCCATACCTGCCGTAACATTGATGACCACATCCGTATCGCTTTCGCGTATTCGATCCACGATTTCCTTGAAGAGCGCCGGATCGCGCGAGCCCTGCCCCGTTTCAGGATCACGCGCATGCACATGCGCGGCAGAGGCCCCTGCCCTGGCGGCTTCGATTGCCGCATCAGCAATTTCTTTCGGGGTCACCGGCACGTGAGAGCTCTTGCCGGTCGTATCTCCCGCACCGGTAACTGCGCAGGTCAGCACAACTTCGTAGGTCATATCCGAGCCCCCCTTTTTACCTAGATTGCCGCGCGATTGACGGATAAAGATGTCGATTATCCGCCACAGATTAGGTTAGAATGGCGAAAAATCTGACCTAAAGCTTCTTGGTAAAACCAATGCATGTCGACATCACAACGCATATGGCTCGGGCTAAACGGCATGCCGTATTTGTCGTTGTCCCGCGTTTCAACCTGACCACGCTGATCACCATGATCGAAACCATGCGGATCGCAAATTACCTGGCGCCAGAACCGATGTTTTCCTGGGACATCGTCTCGTTCGACGGTCCTGAGATTGTTGCCAGCAATGGCATGACGACCGCAGTTGACACCGACTACGGGAGCCTCACTCCGGCAGGTTTTGTGTTTGTGTTGGGCAGTTGGGGTACTGAACACTACGAAAACACCGCTTTACTCACCTGGTTGCGAAAACGCGCACGCGCAGGCGAAACTGTTTGCGGCGTTGAATTGGGCAGCTACATCGTCGCACGTGCAGGCCTGTTGGACGGCAAACCTGCGACTATTCACTGGTCGTGGTTGAGCGGGTTCCGGGAATCCTTTGATCGGGTCGATGTCCATGAGTGTCTGTTCACTATTGACGGCAAGGTAATGACGTGCGCGGGCGGGTTGGCTGGGGTCGATCTGATGCTAAGGCTGATTGAATCCATCAGCGACAGCGGCTTTTCGGGGGAGATTGCAGACCAGATGCTGCATCACCCCATTCGCGACGCCGCCTCACCCCAGCGCAGCACCATGGGCCGGAGCACGGAAACCATGCTTCCGTTGATCCGAGAAGCGATGACCCTGATCGAAGAAAACATAGAAGAGCCGCTCAAAGTGCCCCAAATCGCTGATGTTCTAGGTGTTTCTCAGCGTCAACTGGAACGCCAATTCAAGAAACACGTGGGCTGTACCGTGGTGCAATTCGGCTTATTGCGCCGATTGCAGAATGCTCGCCTACTGTTGATTTCGACCGACCTCAGTGTACGCGAGATTGCCACCGCATCAGGATTCAATACACTGTCACATTTTGCCTATTCATTCGGTAAATTCTTCGGCCGGCGCCCATCCGAATACCGTGAGGCATGGCCGAAAAGCGAGCCGGCACCCAGCTGGCCCGGCTCTCTCTCGGATTTCTTGTCCATTCTGAACAACGTGCCCGCTCAAGGTTATCCCCCGCGGGAGTGACGCAGAGCATTCAGCACTGCAACTATTTCGCGATCTCGTTGGGCTGCCATGTCCTCGAAATCTCGGTCGCCGGCGACAGCGTTGCAGCCATCGACCATGCGATCGCGCAATTCCTTCGTCAGCTCAGGTGCCTCCAAACGGGTCCAGGGCAGTTTAAGAGCCGGGCCGAACTGATCCAGGTTGGTGGCCATGCCTCCGGCACCACAGGCCACGTGAAAAGCCATACACTGACCCTGCGAGACCATACGAGGCGCCGGGCCGTTCATGAGTGCGATGTCGATGTCTTCCGGCGTTGCCTCTCCATTGGCGACCATATGCAGGGCCTCTCGCCAAAGCGCCTCTTGCAGTCGGGTCGCGACAAAGCCGGGGATCTCTTTTTTCATCATCAAGGGGGCCTTGCCCGCGATTTCGTAGAATTTCCCGGCCCAAGCCACCGCCTCTGGTGATGTCTGTTCGCCGCCCACGATTTCGACCAGTGGTAGCAAATAGGGTGGATTGAAGGGATGGCCGATCACACAGCGTTCCGGTGTCGCGCAAGTCGCTTGGATGTCGGTCATCATCAAGCCGGACGTGGAAGAGCCAATCACGACTTCTGTTGGCAAAATGAGCCCGAGTCGTTGATAAAGTGCCTGCTTGATCTCAAGACGCTCGGGCGCGCTTTCCTGCACAAATTCGGCGCCGTCCAGTGCAGCCTCCAAATCTGTAACGATGCGCAAGCGGTCAAGCGACGCACCGGCGGCAAGCCCCAAATCCGTCAAGCTCTTCCAAGCAGTTCGTAAGATTGCGTGAAAGGCATCGGATTCGCTCGCGTCATGCAAATAGGCGGTCACATCATAACCACGCGCAAGAAAATGCGCTGCCCAGCCGCCGCCGATGGGGCCGGCTCCAATGCTGGTGATGCGGGTGATCGATGAGGGGTCAGGATACATCACTCACCCTTGAATTTGGGTTCACGCTTTTCGACAAAAGCCGCGACACCTTCTGCCGCGTCGTCAGATTTCAGCATCTTGCGGTAGATCGGCATCGGATCGGTTCGCATCTTGTGAAAGGCCTGTTCCAGCGGCACGCACTCGATCTCACGCTGCACTTCTTTGACAGATTGCATCGCAAGAGGCGCTGACCAGGCAATCGAGGCCGCCCATTCCCGGGCCGCAGTCATCAAGTGATCCTTTGGGACCACCTTGTTGACCAACCCGTAATGCGCCGCCTCGGTCGCGGTCATGCGACGGCCTAACAGAAACATCTCCATGGCGATATTGTGCGGTATTCTCCGAGGCAGGCGTTGCAGTGCCCCCGCATCTGGAACGATGCCCAAAGGCATTTCAGGCAAGCCAAATTCCACATGTTCCGCCGCAATCAGCAGATCACAGGCCATGGCCATTTCAAACCCGCCGCCGATGGCCAGACCGTTGATGGCCGCGATAACCGGCTTGTTGAGCGCCCAATTCTCGGTCAGACCCGTGAACCCGCCGAACCCGTAGTCATCACTCTCCCACCAGTTGTCGAGCTGCATCTCACCCTCATTCAGGGCCTTCAAATCCCAACCGGCCGAGAAAATCCGATCTCCTCCCCCGGTCAGGATCG
Source organism: Ruegeria sp. CDSA241 (assembly GCF_059611265.1). Taxonomy (NCBI): domain Bacteria; kingdom Pseudomonadati; phylum Pseudomonadota; class Alphaproteobacteria; order Rhodobacterales; family Roseobacteraceae; genus Ruegeria; species Ruegeria sp. CDSA241. Next base: position 22,837 of record NZ_JBXWPF010000026.1, on the reverse strand, counting down.
CGCAACGCAAGTCTTTGTTCTCGTGCAACTCCTGAAACGCCGCGGCCAAGGCCTGACTGGTGGGAACGTCGATGGCGTTTACTTTGCCCCGCTCTAGTGTGATTTCCAGAACGTGGCCGTCGCGGTGTGTTTTGACCCCTTCTGCCATTGCTTCAGTCCTCCTTGAATTCCGGCATGACCTCGTTGCAGAACATGCGCAAGGATCGCTGCTGCGCCGCGTGATCCAGCCCCATCGAGGCATAGTAGATGAACTCGTTTACACCGAGCCCCTGATATTTCTTGAGCTTTCCAATCACACGCTCAGGTGAACCGAACATTAGGTTTTCTTCCAGCATCAAGGGATCATACTGTTCCCGGCCCTCCAACTGATCCAGCGGAATGGAAGCAGGAAAACCATCTTTGACATCGCCCAAATTGCGATAGAGGTTTTCGAACTGGCTCAGCAATCGTCGCACCGCCTTCATCGCGTTTTCGCCATCGGCCGCATTGTCGTAAACGCAGGAATGGCGCATCAGCGCAAAACGTGGCACCCAGCCATTATCCGCTTTTTCAATCGCCTCATCGAGTTGCTTTTTGTACAGCTCGGCCTCAGCGAACGGGCGGGTGAAAGGCCAGCAATTCACGTGGCAGCGTTCACGCATGGCGTAGTCATAGGTGATCGGCGAGCGCGCCGCGACCCAAACCGGAACCTCGGCTTGCAATGGTTTGGGTACCGAGGTTGATGTCGGGAATTGCCAATATTCGCCTTCATGCGCATAATCGCCCTTCCACAACTCGCGCACCGTGGGCAGCATCTCTTGCATATAGCGCCACGCATCAGATTGCTTGAGGCCCGGCTTCATGCGATCGAACTCGCGCTGATAGGCACCTGACCCGATACCAAACTCCAACCGACCGCCGCTTAAAAGATCCAGCATCGCGGCTTCACCAGCCAGGTTAATCGGGTGCCAGTACGCAGCGGTCGCCACCGCCGTACCAAGCCGGATCCGGCTGGTCTCGGATGACCACCAAGTCAGCAGTTGGAACGGGTTGGGCGCAATCGTCATTTCCAGCGCGTGATGCTCAGCAGCCCAAACGATATCGAAACCGCCATCCTCGGCGATTTGCACCATCTCCAATGTGTGGCGCGCGACGTCTTTCATATCCAGACTGTTGTCGATCCGCTCCATGTTTACGGCAAGTTGGAATTTCATGCTCACCTCCCTCAGCGCATTACAAACGGGTTCGCCAACGGCTCATCCGATGTGTTCATCCAGACCGTCTTGGGCCGGGTGTAGTCGTAGATCGCCTGGAACCCGCTTTCGCGGCCATAGCCGGATCCTTTGACGCCACCAAACTCGGCTATCGGGGATACAACGCGGTAGGTGTTGACCCAGACGATCCCTGCACGCACCGCGTTCGCCATGCGCAAGGATCGGGCACCGTCGGCGGTAAAAATACCCGCCGCGAGCCCGTGTTCGGTATCATTGGCCAGTTCCAGCACCTCAGCCTCGGTCTTGAAGCGCTGAACGCACAGAACAGGGCCAAAAAGCTCTGTATCGACGATCCGCAGGTCCTGCCGTGGGCAGTCGATGATGGTTGGCTCGAAATAGAGCCCTGATTTGTCTTCCGGCTGCTTGCCCCCCACCAAAACCTTGCCGCCCTCTTCCTGAGCGAAGGCGACCTCGCGTTGGATGTGGTCCAACTGTCCGGCGGTGCAAAGCGGCCCCATCTGAGTTTCTTCGGCCAGTGGATCGCCAATGAGGATCTGCTGCGCCTGCGCCACCATCCTGTCGAGAAACTCATCCGCGATGTCCTCTTGCAAATAGAGGCGCGATCCGGCAACACAGCTTTGCCCTGTCGCACCAAAGATACCGGCAATTGAGGCATTGACTGCACTTTCGATATTGGCGTCATCAAAAACAATAAAGGGCGACTTGCCGCCCAGTTCCAATGAGACCTCGGCAAAGTTGCGTTTGACGTTTTCCAATACATGGCGCGCAGCGTTTGGACCTCCGGTAAATGAGACGCGCGCCACCAGTGGATGCCCGGTCAAAGCCCGTCCACAAGGTTCTCCATGACCCGTCACGATGTTGACAACACCAGGCGGGATACCGGCCATCTCGACAAGTCGCCCAAATTCCAACATCGCCGCGCTGGCATGTTCAGATGCTTTCAGAACAACCGTATTCCCGGCAGCCAATGCCGGACCGATCTTGACCGCCACAAGGAACAATTGCGAATTCCATGGCACCACAGCGGCAACCACACCGAGGGGTTCGCGCTTGGTGAAGACAAACATGTCAGGTTTGTCGATGGGCAGGGTCTCGCCGCTTACCTTGTCCGCACACCCAGCAAAAAAGTGGAAAAACTCGGCAATATATTTGGCTTGCCACCGCGTCTCCTTGAGCATCTTGCCAGTGTCGATGGATTCAGTTCGTCCCAGCTCTTCGGAATGATCCGCCAGAAGATCGCCCAGCTTGCGCAGGCATTTGCCGCGCTCGGTCGGTGTCATCCGCGCCCAGGGGCCGCCGACAAAAGCAGTGTGTGCTGCCGTGACCGCTCGGTTGATATCATCCTCGGTCGCCTCTGGAACACGGCTCCAGACCTCACCATTGGCGGGGTTGATACTGTCGAAAGTACCGCCATCCGCGGCGTCGACCCAGTCACCGTCAATCAGCATCTGATAGTTTTTGACATCAGCCATGGCGTGCCTCCCCCCTGATTGCTGTCTTCCTATTCATGTCTGCTTTCGCGTCTCAGGGTTATGAAAATACGACGCAGCCTGTCGAAAAATCCGAGTCTTGCGCCCGATCATGGGTGCAGGCTGTTCCAAAGGGAGGCTTGGAAATGGGTAACAAAAAGCAGGTTATCGGAGGTCCACTGGAAATTGGCGGGCGGGTTCTGTCGCTTTCCCGCGCCATCCGGGCAGGCGATTTCGTTTTTCTGACAGGGCAAATTCCGATGCGAGACGGCATTCCCATGACCGATGGCACCGTCGAAGAGCAGACCCGCGCAGTTTTGGACGACATCACCAAGACACTGGCCGAGGCAGGCTGCACCCGCGAAGATGTCATCAAGGCCATGGTCTGGCTGCGGGAGCGCGACGATTTCCCTGGATTTAACGCCGTCTACGCCGACTATTTTCCAGTTGAGCCTCCAACCCGGTCGGCTGTGGTCAGCGATCTTCTGGTGGATGCCCGCGTTGAGGTCGAAGTTGTGGCCTATCGTCCGCTTGAGGACCAATCCTGATGGGCATAACACCAGACGGAACCCATTTCAAAATGACAGGACCAGAAGATGCGCCTGTTGTGGTGATGATCCATGGGCTGGGCCTGAACCAGGATTGCTGGCAATGGACGATCCCTGCACTGCCTGATCGCTTTCGCGTTCTCACCTATGATTTATTTGGACATGGGCAAAGTGCCCCACCGCCCGAATGCCCCAGCCTTTCAATGTTTTCACGCCAGCTAGAGAGCTTGCTGGACCACTGCGCCATCCAAAACGCGGTTATCGCAGGGTTCTCATTGGGGGGCATGATCGCGCGTCGGTTTGCCCAGGATGTGCCGCAACGGGTTTCAGCTCTGGTGATCCTGCATTCCCCTCACAAACGAACCGACGCCGCACAAAAGGCAATCTTGAAACGGGTGGAACAGGCACGGCTGGACGGACCAAAGGCAACAGTCGAAGCCGCGCTGGACCGATGGTTCACCGATGCGTTCCGCCAATCCAACCCTCGTATGATGAACACGGTTCGTGACTGGGTCATGGCCAATGACAAAGCAATTTACCACACCATCTATCGCGTGCTGGTCGATGGTATCGACGAAATTGTTGCGCCAAGCCCGCCGATTTCTTGCCCTGCGCTGGTGATTACGGGTGATGAGGATTTCGGCAACGGGCCAGAGATGGCGAATGCCATCGCAAGCGAGATTGCGGGGGGCAGTGCACTTATCCTCCCGGGACTGCGGCATATGGCACTTGCCGAAGACCCGGACGCTGTGAACAAGCCACTCCGCAGCTTTCTCAACAATCTGGATCTGAAGCCATGAGCACCCAAATCCTCAAAGGCCTGCGTGTGTTGGATTTGAGCCGGATGCTTTCAGGTCCCTATTGTACAATGCATCTGGCGGATCACGGTGCCGAGGTGATCAAGATCGAAGGCAAACATGGCGACACCAGCCGCGGCAACGGACCGTTCCGTCAAGACGACCCGGATCATGCCTGGGCCGGCTACTTTGTAAGCCTGAACCGCGGCAAGAAAAGCGTGCAGCTTGATCTGAAATCGCCCGAGGGCTGTAGGGCTTTTCGAGATCTTGCGGCAACGGCGGATGTCATGGTCGAGAATTTCCGCCCGGGCGTGATGGATCGCCTTGGCCTGTCTTATGAAAGCCTTGCTGCCGACAACCCCCGGCTCGTCTATGCCGCGATCCGAGGCTTTGGCGACCCGCGCTCAGGCCAAAGCCCCTATGCCAACTGGCCTTCGTACGATGTGGTTGCGCAGGCCATGGGCGGTCTGATGTCCGTCACCGGTCCGAATTCTGACACACCCACCAAGACCGGACCCGGGGTAGGTGACATATTCACCGGCATGATGATGGCTTTCGGCATCATGGCTGCCCTGCGCGAGGCCGAAGCGACTGGCAAAGGGCAGTTTGTGGATGTGGCCATGTATGATGCCATGATCTCGCTTTGCGAACGAATGGTGTATTTGCATGACGTGACAGGAAAGGTGCCCGGACCTGAAGGCAACGGGCATCCCTTCCTTTCCCCGTTTGGCCTCTACCCGGCAGCCGATGGCCACATCGCGCTTGGAATTGTCGACGATGCGTTTTGGCAGCTTTTGACACGGCTGATGGGGCAACCGTCGCTTGGACAAGATGACCGCTTCTCCACAAGGGCGGCCCGGGCCAACCATGCGTCCGAAGTCAACAAAATCGTAAGCGATTGGACCCGACAACGGACTAAGGAGCAATTGACGGCAACACTGGGTGGCCAGGTCCCGTTCGGCCCGATGAACACTATCTCGGACATCACGGCCGACCCTCATGTAGCCAGCCGCGGCATGCTGGCGAAGGTTCCGCATCCGGATGCGGGACATGAACCTTGGACCGTGGCAGCAAACCCGTTGCGGTTCAGTCGGCACCGCCAAGGTGCACTGACGACCCCTCCTGCGCTAGGTGAGCACAATAGCATTCTGGAAGGATTGACCCCACCGGAGTCGACGGAACCCTTAATCGGGAAGGCGCTGCGCGACGCCTTCGGGCGCTTTGCCACCGGTGTGACAGTGGTCACTACCCGGCAGCCGGACGGGACCCCGCGCGGGTTCACGGCGAACTCATTTACCTCCGTTTCTCTCGACCCACCTCTACTCCTGGTTTGTGTCGGTAAGCAGGCCTTGTCCTTTGAAACCTTCCTGCAGGCGGATCATTTCACGGTCAACGTCCTGTCGGACGACCAAAAAGAAATCTCGGGCCTTTTCGCGTCTCAATCAGCCAAAAAATTCGACATTGCAGCCTGGCAACCTGACGCGCGGAACATGCCCACGATAGACGGTGCGCTCGCCCGGTTCAGCTGTGCCCGACACCGTTTGGTCGATGCTGGTGACCATCTGATCCTGATCGGCCGCGTGGAGGATTTCGAAACGCGCGAGGGACATCCGCTGGGCTACTTTCGCGGTGCCTATTTCGATTTGGGGCTCAACAGTGCCCTGACAGAGGCCGCCACTGCAGGTGGTGTGACCGTCGGAGCAGTACTGGCCAACGAAGATCGGGTCCTACTCTCCGTTGACAAAAGCGGGCACATTTCAGTGCCGGTTGCTCCTGCAAATAACAATTCTACAGATGGGCTGATCACTGATCTGTCAAACCGAGATTTGATTGTAGAGCTGGCGCATCCTTATGCGGTTTATCGAATATCCAAAAGCGGGACGCAGCGGATCATCTACCACGGAAGCGTTCATGGGCAGCCCCCTGACGGCATGCAATACTTTGATCTCGGCGACTTGCCGCTGGAACGCGTACGCGACGGGGCTGAAAATTCGATGTTGCGCCGTTACGCAAAGGAAAACAGCCACGGTACATTTGGTTTCTACCACGGAACTGAAGTCGAAGGCGTCGTACACACACCGACCGGGCACCACAGCTATCACGTTTGACAGGAGAAGCAATATGATCCCCGAATTGCGCAAGGTAGTCACCTTTGATGAGGATATTCACACAGAAGGAGGCCGACCTTCGGAACCCGTGTTGCGCATGATCGGCGTGGCAGCGGTGGTCAGAAACCCTTGGGCAGGACGTGGCTTTGTCGATGATCTTTCACCAGAGATTCAGCGCATGGCGCCAGTTCTGGGAGAGATGCTCACCAACAGACTGATCGCTCTGGCGGGATCAGGCGATGCGATAGAAGCCTACGGAAAAGCCTGTATCGCCGGGACAAGTTGTGAGATTGAACATGCCTCCGCGCTTATTCACACCCTGCAGTACGGAAATTATTATCGTGAGGCAGTGGGTGCAAAAAGCTATCTCGGTTTCACAAACACGCGAGGGCCCGCGAACACCCAAATTCAGATCCCGCTGATGGACAAACATGATACCGGGCGGCGGTCGCACTACCTGACCGTCCAGTTTTCAATCTACGACGCGCCGGATGTGGATGAACTTGTTGTGGCTCTGGGGGCATCAACCCGTGGTCGCCCGCACCACCGGATCGGCGACCGATACTCAGACCTCGCTGCCTTGGGAAGGGATGTGGAGAACCCGGCTGGGGTCTAGTTTGTTACGATGATGATGCGTATCAGGTAATTGGCTTGAGGCAAGTTGTTGTCTTCGATGCAGACCAACTCAGCACGAGAGCTGACAATCAACAAATAAGGATTGGGCGCAAAATAGCCAACGACCGCCGCCTCCTTGATGGGGTATTCTGGGTCGGCTAAACCGGAGTCACTTCGCGTTCAGCCGGAAGCGTTTAGAAATGCTCAGACACTCATCATCAGGCAGCGAGCGCCAAACATCGAGTTCGCTCAGGGACACCAACCTCATAAAAAGCGGCTTTACAACTACTACCCACCTCCCTTTTTCTAGTGCGTCTAGCTCATTTGGACAGAAATAACAGCAAGGAAGTTTGTTCCATGCAACTGTGTCAGCCACAGACAAAGCTCTCATTCGCAGCGGCTACATGAAAGCCTTAATCAAAACCTGTTGCGGACATCCTGTGTTTAGTCTGATAGGTCGTCTGTTGATGTGTGATCGCCGGAGCCGGAAAGACTGAAATGCTTGTTACAGTTGCTGTCGCCGGTTATCGATCTCTCCGAAATCTGGTTCTGCCACTTGCTCCCCTGACGGTAATTACCGGTGGCAATGGGGTCGGAAAGTCGTCGCTGTATCGCGCGCTTCGAATGTTGAGCGAGGTGTCACAAGGTAGTGTCATCTCTACACTCGCGTCTGAAGGAGGGTTGGGCTCCACAATGTGGGCGGGGCCTGAAGTGCTGTCTCGAGGGATGAAAACGGGTGAAGTACCCATCACCGGAACGACTCGGAGCAAACCAGTCGGCCTAAAGCTTGGCTTTGCGTCCGAAGACTACGGGTACGCAGTCGAGCTTGGATTGCCAGCAGAAACCTCAGCCTTTTCTAATGATCCTGAGATCAAGTCCGAAGCATTGTGGATCGGCGAGACATTGAGCCGACACAACGCGCTTGCAGAGCGCCGTGGCCCGTGTGTACGGGTACGGTCGGAGTACGGTTCTTGGAACCAGGCGGCCACTACCCTTCCACCGTTTGACAGTATGATGACCCACGCAGCCGATCCGAATAACGCATTAGAGCTGCTGCATTTACGAGACCGTATGCGGAATTGGCGGTTCTATGATCAACTTCGGACTGATCGTGAGGCCCCGGCCAGAAGGCAACAGGTCGGCACCCGAACTCCAATTCTTGCAAGTGACGGCTCGGACCTGGCGGCAGCTATTGAGACAATTCGGGAAATCGGCGATGTGGCAACACTTGAAAAGACCGTCATGGACGCATTTCCGGGAAGTTCAATTGAGGTTCATGCGAAAGATGGGTTATTCAGCCTCACAATGAAACAGCACGGGTTGCTGCGCCCGCTCAGCACTGCGGAATTGTCGGATGGGACCCTGCGATACCTGCTCCTCGTGGCGGCCTTACTGACGCCACGACCTCCTAGCCTGATGGTCCTAAATGAGCCCGAAACAAGCCTGCATCCTGACTTAATCCCACCTCTAGCTCGGTTGATCAAAGAAGCCTCCGCGCGAAGTCAGATCATCGTCGTTTCTCACAACCGAGCGTTAGCCAAAGCTTTGAGCAAGGGTAATGCGCTCACGCATCACCTCGGCAAAGCCACTGGGGAAACCTTTGTCGAAGCGGCGGAACCCATACCTTGGTCGTGGCCCAAACGATAGCCTTTAGGGAAGTGCTAACAACGCGCGCGATTGAGTTGTGCGTTACACGGAATCGCCTTGACCCACACTGACCTCGCGCGCGATATAACCGCATGGTTTCCAAATCTACGGTACAACTTGCCACTATCTTTTATGGCTTGAGTTCATCGATTGTAGTGGCCGAAAAGGTGCATTTTTCTGGACTCTATGTCCCGGAAGGTCTTTCGTGCGCGGAAGGCGCGCGGATTTCGGAGGAATATGGGGACCTTCGTGCCGGATACGTCATCTATGACGACGAGGGGCGCAAATCGGACGACGGGTCTTGTGCTTACGCTCAAGTTCAGGCTCTTCGCGGAACCGCGGTGCAAATCGTTGATCTGGCCTGCTCATTTGACGGTGCAACCTATTCTTACCGCCAGCTCTTAACCCCGCTTGAGAAAAATAGGCTGCTGGTTGTAAACTCACCAGACGAAGAAACCTCCACTTACCAGATCTACACTTTATGCGGATGGGTTCCTGAGAGCTGAATGCGGTAGCGCTCTCCCGGCGACTTCGTGAACTAGTCTTAAAGGAAACTCATCAGGCGGTTGGCCACACTAGATTTAGCAAAAGAATAACGACTGCAAAGGCGACCGCAAGTGTCAGCCGCTGTCTTCCCTTGCTCTTTCCGTCAAGGACACCGGTAAGCTGCATTTACCAATAGGTGGCGTAAAGTAAGGCACCAGAAGCAAGCGCGTGCGCGACATCATAGTTCATAGGTTTTCCGTCATTTGATGATTCCATAAATCTCAATGATGAGTGCAGATTCCCGTTATTTCCATGGCTAAGATGATCTCCGGGCCGTATTCTGCATAACCTAAATCGGTGCAAGGTTAGTTACATCTGGGTCGCCCGTTGAAAAGCCCCTCTATGGCCCACTTATATCCCTGCGGCGTCGCAATCAAAGAATAAGGGCAACGATACTAATAGGGCTCGAACGTAGTAGATGACGTATTCGCTAGGGTAGAACATAAAATGTCGTTTTCTACATTCGTCGTTGCGTTGGTTACAATCGGTTGCGTGCCTGTGAATTCGACAATCCACTAGTATGCTCGCCGACCATCGTTGAGCCGCTCGATATTGCTGGGCGGACCCTGATCCAAAACCACCGACAGGGTGTCCTGTCACGCGCCGCCTTGCCGGACGGAATCTGCACATCCCGCCAGAAGCAGAAAGCTGAAGATCAAGGCTGCGGCAGAGAGTGCTATCTAAGTTTTTCGACAATAGATTTTCCTCTAGCAGACCCGCACAATTGTTCTATTTCGATGCAGGAAGCTGCGCTAGCTGAGTCATTGGTATTCACGCACCGCGAGATCGGCGGCCTCCTTGGGAAGGATGAGGTTCCATCGCCTGTTCGCGATCTCCTCTCTGACCGTCACGGCGCTAACCATCCTGTTCCCAACTCGCAGCTCAAGGTCCTTTCCGATCTTCGCTCTTGTCAGGCCCGCCACGGCGAAAGCAGCGTCTTTGTTTAGCTCGAGCCGAAGGATCACTTGCTCATTGCCGGTCTCTTCGGTGCTCATTTCGCGGACAGCAGCAGGCATTAGAGCAATCGGGCCGATGGAAATCCAGTCAGGAAATCGCTCTACCACGCATACCGGGTAGTCCCCTGGATGTCTTCCACCGCCGAGGTCCAGGCAGTTGTCCTCCTGTACGGCCAGCTGTACACGCGCGCCCGCCCAGAACGCGGCAGTCACCAGCACTACCATCGCCGCGACTAAGGCGAAGAGCCGCATTAACGGTTCCAAAAATAGAGAAACAGCGACGTCAGAAGCATCGCCACTCCACCTAAGGTGAATATCCATCCAAGGCCGAGAAGGAAAAACGCTTCGTGCAGCACTCCGTCCTCGTCAATCTGCACACCTTGCACCCAATAGAGGACCCATAAAGCCGCACCAATGGTCAAAGAGAACAGCGCCGAGATCAGGGTCACTTTCGCGGCGCCCCTAGTTGCACTGATCATATCGATAGTCTCCGAATTCGATCCAACGCTCTGAACCATCTTCAAAAACGAGAAACTCGGAACGGTCCTGGCCCAAGAGAGCGACGATAAAGCCACGCGGCGGCTCTGCATTGCCGAAGTAGCTGTAGGACGTCATTGCGTCCATCGTTTCACCGTTGACTGTAACACGCGCGTCCCAGTCGCTGCCGGTGTCGACAATGGCATATTCGATCTGTCGCTGAGTGCCGCCCCCGCCGCAATAGACTACGCCTTCAGGTGCTTCCGGACGGGAACCTGAACCCGACGAGGCGAGGTTACTACAACTGCGTTTCAACGAACGGATGGCCGCCGAAGACCCCTTCAATTCGAGGATCGCATACGAAATGTCCTGATCGGTCATAGAGAGATTGAGCGTCGCGTTAGCGGCAATCTGATCCAGAACAAACACGTAGTCATTGGCGTCATTGAACTCAATTTCGACGGGGTAATTGTCCACAACCCGGAAGGAACTGTTGGCCCGCTCGGCCTGAAACGCACCGACTTCAGCTGTGCCGTTGCTCATGAAACGAAACGAAAGCCCCTGCTTGTTCACGATGTCTTGGCTGTCTTCATAGCCTGCTGGAGCAAACCGTATGCGGTCGCATTGCAGTTCTAAAGTGATATTGTTCGCCTGAATGAATGCATTAGGGCTTGGGCCTGAACTAAACTGCCAATCTGCCATTGCCGACAATGGAGCAGCGAGCAAAAAGGACGTAAATAATGTGGAAAGCCAGTTCATTTGTGACCTCATTATTGTAGAGAGCGAAACCGGCGGCTGCCGGTGTTCAAATTCGTGAGAGCCGGTTGACTCATCAACCTAGTGCCCAAAGCCACACCCGCTTCACATCTTTTTTCCTCTTGGAATAGGCGGCTCTTTAGACCGCCCGCTTCAAAGAGCTTATCCCTCACCCATGAAGAACACGGACGTGACAGCGCCGGACGGAGTCGTCTCGCAGACCCAGAAATTTTGCGCGCCGGGTACGTTCATGAGCAGGCTAAAGCCATCTTCAAGGCGAGTAACGTCGTTCACTGACGAACCGGTGACACCGACGGTAGAGTTGACATCTGCGACGCAATTGGCGCGCGCGACGGCCTCACCGTCACCAGAGCCGGGTTGCGTCGTCTCGACACAGCCTGCGACAGCCGTTGCAACGAAGACTGCAAGGCCAATTTTTGAATAGTTAGACACTTATTCCCCCCCAAATTTGATTCTGTTGGTTGTTGACAGTCGGAATAGCGAGACCCGTGCAGGCAAACCGTAGATTCTTCCTTAGTATTCTCCCAAACAACTTTACTACGTCCCCGCAAAACCTCTGACCAAGTCTGCGTCATAGCGTCAAACTGGAGCGGGACCGTATGCATTATCGCCTTCTTGTGACGGTCGACTCAGCCACCAGATCATGAGCACTGAGAGTATGAGTTGCAGAATACCGACAACCATCAACCCGGTGACACCGAGGAAAGCCGCTGGACCCCTCAGAGTTTCAGGATCATTCGCGCCTTGCTCGAGCGCAGAGAACACTGCGATGCCACTGAACAGCATGAGCACAGTCGCGATGCTTAGTGCTGCAGGCAAAAGCAAATACCAGCCCGGTCGTCCTGTGTCGTGCAGTCGACGCCATCCAGCAGCCAGCATGGGTATTAGAACGGCAAGCTGAAAAATTGGGGTCAGGACTTGGATGCCTTGTCCGGTTTCGGGATCCGTCCCAAAGATTGATGCGTCGACGATTGCAAAGACGAGGCTTACGAGAACAACAAACAGCACAAACCACCAGTACTCAGACCTCACTGCACGCCCGGAAAAAACAAAGTACTTTCCAAAGCACGTTTTGGTTGCTTGAACAAATCCCATATTTCCGAACTCCTTAGAGCGGCGGCCCGATCTCTCTGAAATCATGGACCCTACTCCACGGCTTAGTCAATCGCCTTGGCACTGCTCCCTCAAAACCGGTGAGTGTCCAAATTCGCCACCTTAGAATCTTCTCTGAAGCAGCGCTCGGTTTCCCTGCTGCGGTAGTACAAAATGCACCTGGTAATCCCGACCCATATCGTGGCCTCCGTGTCACCTCATCATGCTTTTTGAGTGAAGCACGCTTCTGGGGTAAACCAGACGCGAAGACGCACGCACTCTTTCTCGGGCGTCGATACTAAACTGTCAGGTGGGGTCGGCCGGTCAAAATGTGGGCGCGCGCCGCCATTCGGGATCGAGAGCCCGCAACTCTTGCAGGGTCCCCGCGCCATGCGCTGCGCCATAGAGGACAACGACGTTACCCGGAGCGGCATCGATCACGGCTGCCAAGTGCCTGTTACGTGCGTCAATTGTGATCTGCGTGACCCGCGCGGGGTCCGCAGTCGGCAGAACGAAGTCTCTCATGGGCGTCGACAGGTTCTCTTCGCTGATTTCGAGTGGTCCAATCAGCATTTCATAGGCGTCTGCGATTTGTGCTGGTGTCAGATCCACGTTCACATCCTGACCACCGGGGAAGCCAAGGAAAGCCTCGTTGTCCTGTGCAACAAGACCGTCCGACACGTTCTCGGCATAGAAGGCCGGCGAGGGAAGCATGCCCAGCATTGCGCGTATCCTTAGTTTGTCGGCGACGCTGGCCGTGTCGAAGTCGATAAACTCGTAATAGAGGTCCGCTCCATTTAGCTTGAGGCGTTCGACCTCAGCGGCAATACGATCATAGAAAGGCTGCTCGGCGATATGGATCATGGGGATGAAATACAGGCTTCGCTCGCCATTGGTGAAGGTAAAGCGTTTTGCGCCACCTGCAGATCCATCGACAATGAAGTCTTCCTCGGTCAAGGTGCCAATGTCGCCAGGTGGACCCTCGGGTATAGGATCCCCCGCAGCGTTGTTCCCGATCACAGCTGCAGCCAATAGTGAGATGGCAAACGATGTTGACAACTTTTCTCTGAAAGATTCCGTTGCACTCCTCGCAGTGGCCGTGATTCTTGTAATGGTTGCCATTGTTGTGGGGACGCAAGAAAAAATGAATTGGGACGCGGACATGGATGTTTCTTACCTTCGCGGTACGCTGAAAAATGTGTAGCTGTTCGTCTGGGTCAGGATTGGCACACCAGTCTGTGCCATGAGTTCATCCATATCCGTCGAACCGGTTGAACACGCTACAAGATCGGCAGCGTCGTCTAGGAAATCGAGGGTAAAAGCGCTTTCGCCAACGAGGCGGCAATCATCAGCAGCGCTTCTGTAGCCGCGGACGAAGATCAATTCCGGATCAGGTTCGCTTATGGCAACCTCAGGAGTAGTTTCAATGCACCCCGAAACAGCCAGCACCGATGCGATAGTGCCGATATTGAGCATAATCATTTCGAGGTGTCGTTTCAAATACGCTACTCCCACTCTGCGCGCGTGCTGCGCCACACCTTTTCTTCTGCATCCCATACGCTGGCTACGATGCAGGGCGTTGGGTTGATACCTTCACACTGCGAGCCATGCACATCCGCCAGAAGCACCCGGAACGGGCCGATGTTCGCCATCTCCCAACCCTGATTGAGAAGCGAAAACGCACGATCCTCGATCAGGAAATGGGACATGCAACCGCCTGTACCACAATAGAGTGATGCAGCGGTCGAACACGAGAATCCACTTTCGTCCAGCCCCCAGTCCCGCTGGAGGTCTCCGTCCAGATCCACGCGGCGAACCGCACCGAACTCCAGGGCGAACTGTCCGTTCTCGAATTCAGAACAAGCCCTTTGGGCGGCTTCGACCTTTTCGGCCAACCGCGCCGGCAGCGCAGACCAATCTTGTGCAATTGCTGGACCAGTGTTGAATGCCGTCAAGATTGCACAGAGAAAGAACGCCCATTTCCGGGCATCGTCGCGGTTGCTCTTTCTGGCTATCTTAGTCTCCATTTTCGATTCTCCATCATGTACCTAAGGTTCCGCTGCATGGTTCGCCGGTGTTGTCACCGAATTCGATTTAGTTTCGTCACCATCACTGAAGACAAGGAATTTCGACCGTTCTTCGCCAAACAGCCCGAACTGGAACCCTGTCGGCGGCTGTGATCGAAAAAGCTGTGCGACGTCATCGCGCGAATGGTATCGCCATCAAAAGCAACGCTTACACTCCAAGGGTCGTCTGGCTCTCTCACGAAAGCGTTGTCGATGACCTTCTCTGCGGCACCATTTCCGCAGCAGACTATGCCTTCAGACGCTTCCATGATCCGAGATTTCGACACGCCGGAGTTGCAGGCTAAGCGCTGGGAATTGACCGCCGTGGACGAGCCTTTGAGCGTGGCGAAACCGATATCCAGTCCAACTTTCCGCACTTCCACCTTGGGGCTCCTTTCCCTGCAGAAGAGTACATCTGCAGTTCGCCGCGACGCGTGACAGTTGGGAGCAAACATCATCCGCGCAATCCATAATTCGAACACTGGCATTCGACAACTCGCTGCACTTTGCTTGAACGGCCGCTTTAAGCGCTTCGTCGCAGCAGACGGACGTAACTGGTGTGCTTTCTGCATGCGCGAATACTCCGGGCAGAGTTCTTGCAGTTTCGTGAGTAAATTCTATCGCGAGGCGAATAATCTTCAAGCGGCACTGTTGCACCGCGGCCCCCCATCAAAAACCATTTGCCATAGCGGTCTTTCATTCGAATATTTTTTTGTGCTCAAATATTCTCCGGATGATCGCAAAAGGTTGTGGCCGCGTTTGTGAAGTTAGTGGGGAGAGCTTATGGAAACAAAGGATCGAGTTCAGGCAAGCGTAGCGCCGTACGTTGATCGCGCACTTTTCACTAAGCTCACACTCGGAGCCTTGGCGTACTTCTTACTGCCCGGCATTGCCCAGGCCCAAAGTTCGCAATCTTGCGTCGAAGTTGGTGCTCCCCGTGACGAATACACTGCTGGAACAGAGACCATTCTTAGCGGGCAGACGATATCTTCTACTGTGAAAACCTGCCTGCCAATTCCAAACGGACCCATCACGGCGCTTCTGATTGGTAATTCTTCCATAACGCCTTCTGGGGAAATTGAGCTTTATGTCCCGGGGCAGAGTCAAAATCCAGACAGAGCATCGGTACTGACTTTGTTGAACGTCGATGTAGCGGCTGGGAGCGGCGACTTTGTTTCACGGGAGGCCTTGACGACGCAAATCAACGGCACACTACGAGTCAATATTGTAGGGACTTCGATTGGATCAGGACGATCCATGACATTTGCACCTGCAAACGGTGGCGATGTTGATCCTACAGAGGTTTACTTCCAGTCAGATACTCCATTGACCTACGATGATTTGACAGTCACTAACGCGACAGAAATCGCTTTTGGTGTGCTCAATATTCAGACAAGAGTTGCTGAAGCGTCTGATTTTACTCTGACCAACAGTTCGATGTCGGCCACTAGCGATATGGTGATAGGTGGCGGCACAACGCTACGACTCGATGCATCCAGCAGTCTGACCACGGTCGATTTTGATAACTTTGGTACTCTGGCCGGCAACGGCACCGTGAACGCATTCAATTTCAACGTGAGAAATGGCGCTGTTCTTTCACCGGGCTCCTCGATTGGGACGTTGAATATTAATAGTGCAATTTCCTTCGCTGCGGGGTCGACGATTTTGTCGGAAGTCGACCCCGCAGCGGCACAAAAAGCGGATCTGGTTTCGTCAACAGACGCAGTCACTGGTATCAACAACGCCACCATACAAGTCGAAGCCGCTCGTCCAGGCTTGACTGCGCAGGACTATGCTGCTGGCAACGACTACACGGTTTTTCAAGCCTCGCGTTTCGATGGAAACTCCCCAACTCTTGTTGCCGGAGGATCTCTGCCCGCCCTATCCAGTCTGAGTATCTCAAACACGCCAACCGCAGACGGTAGAATTGATATTGCGTTTTCGACCCTCCCCGTTTCGAGTTTACCGCAACATCCATCAGTTGTTGGATCTCCCAATGCAAGCAACCTTGCTGGTGCGGTGGCCAACACCACAAACACGTCTCCAGGAACCAACCTGACCAACGGCACAACCTTGGGCAATGCCGTTAACACGCTTACCAATTCAGGTTTGGCTGGGTTTAATAGTGTGCACGCAGAACCATATTCCTCCAATTTGACCGTTGGTCTGGAGCAACTTGACCTGATAACCAACACCGTGCTGAGCCACGCTGACTGCCGCAAGTATCAAGCGGTCGGCTTCAGCAATGAGGATCAACCTATTGCATCGGGAGACATCGACTCGGCCCAGAGCCCTAGTGGCGCAATAGACTGCTCTGATCGGCGCTGGTGGATCGACACGGCCTATGTGAGCGGGGACGTTGATGGAAGCAACGGCCTTGGGACATTCGACTATTCGCTGGGCACCATTCTGGTCGGAGCGGATGTCGCAAGCACCGATAGAGGTGTGGTCGGCGTGTACGCAGGTTTTGGGACATCCTCCATGGATGAACACGATCAAGTCGATCAGGACTTTTCGACCGACAGCTATCATGTGGGCGTCTATGGGCGTACAACAACAGGAACCTGGGAGTTTTCCGGGCTGATCGGTTACATGTTCGGTGAAACTGACGCCAAACGGACTAACCCTTCTGTTGATGGCTTTACAGGAGGCGAGGCTAAATCGGAATTGGACCAAGAGGGAATCCACGCCGGTATCCAGGCACGGAAGTTGTTTAACCTGGACAGCGGTGCAAGGGTTTCTACGGTTTTTGGATTGAACTACGGGCGTATTCAACAAGGTTCAGGCACAGAGACTGGCGGTGGTGACTTCAACTACTCGATTGAAAAAGCGAATGCAGAGTCTCTGGTCGCTTCCATTGGGTTTGACTACCAACGGGACTTCTTGACAGAGAATGGTTTGCTAACCCCAATCGCCTTTGCTCGTTACGAGTATGACTTCTTTGCCAACAAGGATAGTGAGCACGAAATCACTGTCACGAGCCCGATATTTGGCACGTTCACACAAGTCGGACAAAACCGAGGTGCAAATGGTTTCGTTCTTGGTCTGGGGCTAGGGTATCAGATTTCTGATCTGGCCAGACTGACGGCAGGATATGGTTATTCAGTTCGCTCCAACGGCCAAGAGCACGGCCTCGGTGCAAACTTAAGTGTTCGGTTCTGATTAGGGCGGACCAACGAAGAGGAGTGGTAAGCTAGCAGCAACAACTTGCGGAAGCTATTGTGGCGATGTGAGCTTCATTCCCTAGCGATCAAAATTTGGGGATATTAAAAACATAGAGCCGCGATTTCTTGGCGTCGTCTGTCAGGATGTAGAGAAGCCCTCTGGTCTCATCGAGAGCGATCCCTTCGGGATGTTTAACTTCCTTTTGTTTTCCATCTTCTGTGAACGTCAAACTGATAGACTTCACTGACTTGGATTTTGGATTGTAGACGAAGATCTGACGGCTTTTGTCACTCACAATCCAAAGAGAACGTGAGGACCGGGACCATGCCAGGCCGCTCAAATCCAGTTCATCGTCCCCTACGCGATCAGACATAAAACCAGCCTCGCGATCCAAAGGGATGATTTCCTCAATATCAGTCAGCTCTGGTGACAATACCAACAACAGCCGCGGCTGACCTTCGATAACCACGAATACTCGGCCGGTGTCCGGATCGACGGTGATGCCCTCAGGTCCCTTATTCAATGGATTGCCGACGAGCAATTCAGCGGCGTCCGAGTAGCCTTTGAGAGATGTGAGAGGGATTGTAGTTAGTTGAATGGGGTCTGTCGGGTGAACGACTAGAATTGATCGATCAGTTTCCTGAAGTACTAAAACAGACCCATCTTTTCGTGATGCGACGCCCTCCAGATCTGATCCCGCCAATGAAGGCAGCTTGAAAGAGTTTCCTAACACCCCGTCGGTTCCAAGTAGGTGCAGTCCAGGTTCAGCGTCGCTTACGGACCACAAGAAGCCTTCAGCGTTGGACAAAGACAATCCGGAAGGCTCTGAGAAGCCTTCCGATTTATCTGCCACCTTGAATGAGGCGATGAGAGTCAAACCGGGGTTGTCGGCGTGGGCGAGCTCAATCCAAGCCAGAAATGCAATAGTAGCGCTTGCAAAAGAAGCCAGTGTCCTAAGCTTGGGGAAGCGCCGTGAAAAGCCAATTTTCGACCGAAGCAGCTTGTGTTCTGACATTGGATATTCTCGCGCTTGGACCACATCCCTGTATCAGCGTTCGTACCACAGTCCGGATGCGATGTCCGGAGAATGCACGGTAATCTCTTTACCTGATCGCGCCTGTTGCGATTGAATTGGACAAGATGGCGGAACGCAATCTGCCAGAGCAAGCAGGAAGGAAGTTAAGTTGAACAAGACTTTCCCACTCATGGCCGCGCTATTGATGGTGCTGTTGCCAGGCGCTGCGGTAACACAAATCGACCCCGCGACCATGTTGGCCGGTACTACGGAGTCGGAAATACTTATCGAACGACGTTGGTTACAGTTTCGGGGCAAACAGGAACTGTATTTCTTCACTCTCGACGTCATCGTAACTGTCATACTGACTGGACTAATCGTCTATCACCCCGTGAGGCGGAGAGCCCGCAGAAGTGTCAGTGATATCGTCATGCCGCGACTGTTCTTCCTATACGCGCTTGTTGGCATGGCGGTTGGGTTTCTGGTCGTACAGCACGGATCGATGATCGGGTTCGTGATATTTGGAATAGGAGCTCTGCTGCGGTTCCGGTCAAATATGGATGACCCGGTCGACACGGTGGAAATGATCATAGTCACCGTGCTTGGGCTGGCGGTAGGGCTGGGCTTGCCCTTGATGGCCACGCTGGTGGCGGTTGTTTGTTGGTGTTTCATTTGGCTTGGTGGACGCAACAAGGGTGTTGAAATTTCCCTCAAGGCCTCAGACGAAGAGCACTCATTAAAAGTCAGCGGAGCCATTGAAGCCATGGCCGCAGACGCTGGCTGGAAGCTGGTCAGAAAACACCACGTTCCGGGCAAATCTCGTGTTTCATTGCTTTTCATCACCTCGGGTGGACTTTCGGAAGCCCGGATCGAAGAGATGATAAACGATCTGGTCCCTGAAAAAGTTGAGCTGAAACTCAACTTCTAGTCATTTCACAAGGTCCAAGCGTTTCAATACCGCATTCGGGGATCTGATCTCTTTTGGGAGCGACTTGAAGTTAACCGACCTTTCGAAATCAGGCCCTCGATATACTGCTATCCCAAACTCTCCGTTCGACTGGAACGTAACATGCGTGAAGCTGTGAGGTGATCTGGCGCTATCGCCAATAAGCCGCCGCGGGCCACCGCCCAAACAAGCCTGTGAAACATAAGCCACACCGCCTTTCCAACCCGGATAGAAGGCATGATGGTGGCCTGACAGATGCAGAACAACACCGCTTTCCAGATAGATTTTCTCAAGTGTCGGGTCACCGATGATTTCGCGTTCGCGCTGGATCGCGAAAGGCCAAAGTGGGAGGTGACTGAAAGTGACAATCGGGTCTCCATCTGAACCCAGTTCCTTTAGCCGGTCCTGCTGGTCGCCGGATAGCGGCCCTAGGGTTGTTGCATCCAAAGACGCAAATGTTACACCCTGCATCTCAAATGCGTAGAAGAACGGGTAGTCATCCGAAATCAGGAAATCGACGTCTGGCTTTCTCGGTGTCCATTGCTCTGCATATATTTTTCTTTCACGCTCGAACCCTCGGTAAGCAGAGGCATCGTGGTTCCCAGGCGTGACCGCAAATGGAATTCCGGCGGCCTCTAAAGGATCTGATACGGCTTCGTGAAAGGCATTCCACATCTCCCTGACTTGTTTGTCTGACAAGTTGGGAATGCGCTGTCCCGCGACCATATCGCCCGTCGAAATCACCAAATCGGGATCAATCTCGATTATCCGTTCAATCGCCGTATCGACCCGAGGCGCATACTTTACCGAACCGTAACTGCCGTTCAGGTCCGATATGACGATGACGTCCAATGCCGCCGCTTTGCAGGCGATTAGAGCGGTCCAAATGAACGCCGCAAAAAGCGTAGAAAGCCTACGGGTCATTACAATCCACTGTCTCTACCTCGGTGTTGTTTCTCAAAAAGAATGCGACAGGATCCAAGTCGAACATCAAATCACCATTAGAACAATTGTCCTGGAGAATGGACGTTGCCAACTCGGTGTTTTTTACAACCTGTGCAATCTGCCTATCTGACAACCCAAGGCTTCGCGACAACCAGCCGTAGACGGGACCTTGAGATTGAAGATCATTATTCAAAGCGACCAAGCGCCGGTACGTGCTTGGAGAGAAGTGCCGCATTTTCTCCAGCATTTGAGTGGATTTCGCGAAGTTGGCATACTCGACCCGCCCACCAGCATCGTTGTCGTTTAGATTGCTGCGACGGATCAATAATGCTTCGGCGGGAATATCTCCATCGTTTGGCTCATGGTGTTTGGCTTTCTTGTGCTTCAGCTTTCCGTCTTCGACCCAATACCAATAGGGTGTGAAGTCTATGTTTCCTACGCGGTCCTGCTGGCTAAAGATAAAGTCGAGGAGAACAATCTCGGTCAGTTCTTGCATCCAAAATGCCATCTGTTGGTCACTGACATCGGGACCGAGATCCTTGTTGATCATCCGGTCTTTTCGGCCTTCTTTCACGCCCTCTGCAATGGCCTCTAGCAAGGGTTTTGAAGATCGCAAAGCCAAGAAAGCGGGGGTTTCCTGAAAATCGCGGTTCTGACCTTTCCCCCAACCAGATTTGCGGGTGCCGTTGATTTCCGAGCCGTATCGATGCCCGGGACTGTCAAGCAGTACACCGTAAATTTGCGTTCGATCCGAGGTGAACAGATCATCGGTGGGTTGGTATGAATTTGGGTCGGAATCCGCAGCTGCGAAGACCCGCCAGCCTTCATGGTTCATGCGCCCGCCATGAGAGCCACCAGAAATCGCAAGGCCAGGTTCGGCAACCTCGGAAAAATGCGCCTGGGCGTCCATGCTGCGCCAAACAGCGACTGGAACTTTTACAGTCGTGTCGAAATATCTGGAGAAATGATAGTAAAGCAGCGACGAGGTGGAAAAGGTTCCGCTGGTGCCCTTTTGGTTCATGGTGGATTTGAATTTGGCCACCCTGTCCTTGGCCAGATCTTTCGCCGCCTTCCCCTCTTTGCAAGCGTTTCTCTCGAACTCAGAACGGTTCCCCGCGTAGGGCCCTTCCGAAATATCGTAGACGGCCATTCCTGGGCTGGTGCTCCAGGTTTTTGGGCAAATAGCGATACCGGGTGCATAGAAATCGATCTCGCAATAGGCTGTTTCTTCCTCAAGATCGCTTTTCTTATACTCGCCCGTAGGAGTTTTTTCGATCCGAATACAGCGTTCAGTAACGCCGTTGGGACTCTCAAATGTCGTGGCTTCACCAAGAACATCGTCGTTCGCCCACAAGACGGTGGGTGCAATGAAAGCAAGTGACCCCAGAAGATTGAACTTCATTTGGATAGTCCTTCTGATATCATTTGGGACAAATCGCTGCCTGTTGTTCGGCGGAGATCTTCAAATTGGGGTCAACACTGAAGTTGGCGAATTTTGAGTCAATCCACTGGTCACACCCGCCTGAACACGGGGCCCCGTTTCGGGCATCATTCCAATATTCCTTGGCCCTGCCTTCCGTCCAACCGCAAAACTGAACGAGTGCCATTGCCGACAATGCCCCCGAAGAATGAACGCCCCACATGCAGTGCACCAAGACAGGGCCTTTTCCGGGGTTTTCAATCACCTCGTGTATGGACGCCATGACAGCATCGGGTCGGGAGGATCTGGCACTTTGATAGTCAAAGGATCCGCTTCCACAACTGGTGCGACCGTATTCAGTGTTTTTGCCAAAGTCCGCATAAAACCCGGTTGAAAACCCTTCACTGCACAGAGTTTTGCGTTGACCGTTACTTAGGCCCGTTCGGTCCTTGTCACCGCCTTTGAAACCGGATCGATACAAGACTCCGCTTAAGACTGGTCGAAAGAAAGCGACGCCATCAACACCTCCGTCGCCACCCTTTGAAAGCATTTGACTGTTGCTTGGGCCACCGTTTCGACTGGTTACGTCAGAATTCGCCGCGGTTGCCAGAACACCAATGAATATGAGGGACGTCAAAAACCGCATGCCAGCTCCTTTCTATTTGTCAGCCTGTTATGCTCAAACTCTTCCCACTTGGCGGGGCCAGAACATCCTAAAACAACGCGATGGGATCAAACAGTTAGACATCCAATGTGTGTTCTTTTTCCCAACGCGACAAGTGGTTTGTAAAAGACATCCACTCCTGCTTCTTCATCTTCAGGTAAGCGGCCGAGAATTCCTCGCCCATAGCAGCCTTCAACCCTGCATCCTTGTCATATTCGCGCAGCGCGTCCAGCATGTTCAGCGGCAGCTTGGGCGCATCGGTGACAGTGTGCCCTTCGGCATACATGTCGATAGGTTCTGTCGCAAACTTTTTAGATGGCAAAGCATCAGTGGATTTGGCGAGCAGTTTATCCCGCCATTTGGATGAACT